>NZ_JAMQOL010000003.1:0-415093 GCF_023717965.1 Paractinoplanes hotanensis
CGCGGCAGCACGTCCGGCGGGACCGCGTCAGTGTGGCGTCTCGATGTAGGCGCGGTTGTGGTAGACCAGGTGGCCGGTGGAGGGGCCCAGCAGGACGTCGTCGACCTGGGCGATGACCAGGGTGGACGTGCCGACCGGCACCCGGTCGAGCGGGACGCCGCGCAACGAGGCGAGGGCGGTGGTCAGGACCGGTTCGCCGGTGGGCAGGTAGTCCCAGGCCTGGTCGGGGGTGAAGCGCGGGCCGCCGCCGGCCGAGAACGCCTCGGCCAGCGCGACCGAGCCCGGGCCGAGCAGGTTGACCACGAAGCTGGGCGCTTCGAGGATCGCGTGGGCCGACGACGACGCCATCACCGAGAACGACAACGCCGGCGGGTCGGCCGACACCGAGGCGACGCTGGAGGCGGTCAAGCCGACCGGGCCGGCCGCGGTGATGATGGCGACGCCGGTGGGGTAACGGCGGAACGCCGCCTTGAACTGCTCGGCTACGCCGATACGGACGCTGGGGGGCACTCCACGACCCTAAAACGTGAAGCTGACTTCAAGTCAAGGCGTGCAGGAGAGTGATCATCAGCAGGGCGGGCACGCAGGCGAGCGTCGACAGGAAGATCGCGTCACGGGCCAGGATCAACGCCGTACCGAAGCTCTGGGCGTACAGGAAGATGTTCTGGGCCGTCGGCAGGGCCGCCATGATCGTCACCGCGTACGTCTGGGCCGGCGTCAGCCGCAGGGTCAGGGCCAGCAGAAACGCCAACGCCGGCATGATCGCGACCTTGATGACGACCGCGGCGATGATCGGCCGGCGGTCGGGCCCGGGCTCCAGCACGCGACGGCCCGAGAACGACATCCCGAAGACCAGCAGAACCACCGGCACGGCGGCCTGACCGAGGGCCGCGATGGGATCGGCGAGCACAGCGGGCAGTTTGACTCCGGTCACGGCGACCAGCACGCCCAGCGCGACCGCTACGGTGAGTGGGACGCGAAAGGGTGCGGTCAGTGACGTACGCCAGGACGCGTGACCGGTCGTGACGAACTGCAGCACCGTCAGCGCGACCGGCGTGATGATCAGCAGCTGCAGCAGGACGATGGGCACGACCAGCGCGGTGTCGCGCAGCACGTAGGTCGCGACGGGCACCCCGATGTACGTCGCATTGGTGTAGCCCGCGGACAGCGCACCCACGATGCGCGTGCCGGGTTCCCGGCCCCGCGTCGTCAGCGCGTGCAACCCGAAGCAGAGCAGCGCCGCCGCCGTCGACACGATGAGCGGCTGAGTGAACAGCGCGGCCGGATCCGACGCCGCCGCCCCACTGAAGATCAGACAGGGCGTCAGGATCAGGAACGCCAGCCGCCCGCCCACCGCCTGCGTCTCGGCGGGCAGCCGTCCCCAGCGCCCCGCCACCCATCCCACCAGCACGATCACGCCGATGACGGCGAAGCCCGACAGCGCCGAGATCATGCATCCGGACGTTACGGCACGTCATCCGTCGGCGCCCGGCACGCGCTGTCGGCGGCAATCGGGCCGCTGGCAGCAAACGCGGCCTCCGGCTGTAAACGCGCGACGGCTGAACTCGCTGCGGCCACCGAGATGAAAACGCCGACCTGCATTACGCCGGCGGCCGCGACTACGAGAGCGACCGTAACCGTAACCGCGGCTGCGACCGCAACCGCGGCTGCGGCTGCGACCGCGACTGCGGCTGCGGCTGCGGCTGCGACCGCGACCGCGACCGACTGCGACTGCGACTGCGACCGACTGCGACCGCGACCGACTGCGACCGCGACTGCACTGCGACTGCGACTGCGACGGGAGCGTCGCTTACGGCTGCGGTGCGGCGAGCTGCTGTTCGATCGCCGTCACCAACTCGTCGTCGCTCGGCGTGACGGTCGGGGCGAAGCGGCCCGCCACCTCACCCGTACGGGAAATCAGGAACTTCTCGAAGTTCCACCGGACGTCCTGGTCACCGGCGAGGGCGTCGTAGAGCCGGTGGCGCTCGGGGCCGAGGACGGAGATCTTCGAGAACATCGGGAACTCGACGCCGTACGTGCTGCGGCAGAAATCGGCGATCTCGCCGTCGGTGCCCGGCTCCTGGCCGGCAAAGTCGTTCGCGGGGAAGCCGAGCACGGCGAAACCCCGGTCGCGGTACTGCTCGTGCAGCTTTTCGAGCCCGTCGTACTGCGGGGTGAGGCCGCACTTCGACGCGACGTTCACCACCAGCAGCACCTGCCCGCTGTAGTCACCGAGCGTGCTCGACCCGCCGGTGATCGTCGTCAGCGGAATCTCCTGGATAGCCGTCATCGCTGTGCTACTCCCCTGTTCTGGCCGGCGGCCACCGGGCGGACGCCGTGATCATGGGCTCGGCCGGCGGCATACGCGATCCGCACGTGTCACGGTACATCCGCGCTGGCCGGGGTACCTGCCGAGGGTGACCGATCTGGATGCGCCCCTGGCCCTCGACGACCCGGCCGCGCCGCACAGCGCCAGCGGCGAGAGCGTGCCCACCCACGACCTGAGCGACGTGGCGCCGCCCGCGCGTCCGGCCCGGCGCTGGTTTCCCCAGCGAGTCGTGGCCACCCCGCCCGCATACGACCATCCGCACGGCCGCCACATCATGGACCGGATCGAGGCGTACGGCATCGAGGTCGAACGGCTCACGTCGGCCCGGCTGACCGGGGTCCGCGGCGAGAACGACCGCCAGACGTACGCGAGGGCGAAGTCGACGCTGGCGATCGTGGTCAGCCCGCCGTCGCGCCGAAAGCTGCAACCGATTGCACCCAGTGCCGACTGGCGCTTCGACCTGGCCGAGGGCTGCCCCGCGCACTGCCAGTACTGCTACCTGGCCGGGTCGCTCTCCGGCCCGCCGGTCACCCGCGTCTACGCCGACCTCGACGACATTCTCGACGGCCTTTCCGAGTACGCCGGCCACGGCACCGTCACCTCCCGGCGCGCATCCCGGCGGGACGAAGGCACCACGTTCGAGGCGTCCTGTTACACGGATCCGCTCGCGCTGGACCACCTGACCGGTAGCTGGCAGCGGGCAGTGCAGCACTTCGGGGCCTGGAACGCTCCGGTACAGCTGCGCTGGACCACCAAGTTCGACGAGGTGGACAACTTTGTCGGACTGTCACACAATCGGCGCACCCGGGTGCGGTTCAGCGTCAACTGTCTGCCGGTGACCACGCGGATGGAAGGTGGCACCAGCCCGCTGGCCGACCGTTTGGCGGCGTTGCGGAAGCTGGCGCTCGACGGCTATCCGGTCGGTCTGACGATCGCGCCGATCATGACGGTCGACGACTGGCGCGAACGCTACGGCGAGCTGCTCGACGCCGTGGCGGCCGCGATCGACGGCGTACCCGATCTGGACCTGACCGCCGAACTGATCACGCACCGCTTCACCCCGGGCAGCAAGGAAGTGCTGCTCGGCTGGTATCCCCGCACACGCCTGGAGATGGACGAGGACGCCCGCACCCGCAAACACGGAAAGTTCGGCGCGGTCAAATACGTCTACCCGGCCGACATCATGACCGAGCTGCGCGGCTGGTTCGAGTCGGAGATCGCCTCCCGGCTGCCGGCTTGCCGAATCCTGTACTGGACGTGAGCGAACGCGCAATTCAAGGCCCGCCCCACCGGTGCCGGACCGGACGCAACGCGCAAGCCGGCGCCAACGGCATGAGTGCCTCGCTCATCACGGCCGCGCCGCGCAACTCGGCCCGGACCGAGCAACCGGCGGCATACCACCGGTCACCAAACCGCAGGGTCCGAACACCGAACCGCGCAACCAGCGGCCTGCCACCGGTCACCAAACCGCCGAGTTCGAACACCGAACCGCGCAACCAGCGGCCTGCCACCGGTCACCAAACCGCCGAGTTCGAACAACGGCGGGGGCAACTTGACCGCCCGCCCCGGACAGACCGCGCCGCAGCAACCGCTGCGGCGCAGCCCGTTCGTCACTGCTCAGATCGCCGGACCGACGACCGTCCTCCGAGAGTGCCCGTCCGGCCCGCGGGACCGAACCTAATCGCGGCGAGGGGTGTCGGGGCCGCTCGGGCCGGGGACATCGCCCGGCATTCCGGAGTCGTCCGGGTGGTGTTCGGGGAGCCGGCCCGGTTGGGGCTTGGCGCCGCGCTCGGGCAGGTCGGTCAGGTCGACCGGGCGTTCGAATTCTGGCTGCTCGTTCGGTTGGCGGGAACTCATGTCAGCCTCCTTCGTCAACCGGCCCTAGTACCCCGGTTGGCACGCACCCATGCGATGCAAACACTGCAAACGCTTGCTTCTTCCATTTACGACTTTCTATCCTCGCAGAGGTAAGCGCTTTCCTGCATACGAATCGCCGCGTGGGTGGCTGGTTCACGGCCCGGACGGCCGGGGACCCGGGACAACGGTTCGTACTGGCAGAGCCCGGTATGCGACAAGGAGCGAACCCATGAGACGAACAGCCAAACGCGCCCTGGCAGCGCTGGCGACAGGAGCCGCGGGTGCGGCCGTCGTCATCGCGCTGCCCCTCCCCCAGGCCAGCGCGGCGGCGGTCGGCACGGCCGACGGCTTTGCCTCGGCCAACGGCGGGACGACCGGGGGCAACGGCGGAGCCACCGTACGAGCGACGACCGGCACCCAGATCCACCAGGCACTCTGCGGACGGGCCAGCAGCAGCACGCCGATCACGATCGAGGTCTCTGGCACGATCAACCACGGCAACACGACCAAGGTGTCGGGCAGCAGCTGCAACACGGCGGCCGACAAGATCGAGCTCAAGGAGATCAGCAACGTCACCATCATCGGGGTGGGCGGCGGCGCGGTCTTCGACCAGCTGGGCATTCACCTCCGCGACTCGAGCAACATCATCATCCAGAACGTGACGGTGCGGAACGTCAAGAAGTCGGGCTCCCCCACGTCCAACGGCGGCGACGCCATCGGCATGGAGAGCACCGTGCGCAACGTCTGGGTCGACCACGTGACGCTCGAGGCCAGCGGCGGCGAGTCGGAGGGCTTCGACGGCCTGTTCGACATGAAGGACGACACCGAGTACGTCACCCTGTCGTACAGCATCCTGCGGAACTCGGGCCGGGGCGGGCTCATCGGCTCCAGCGAGAGCGACACCGGCAACAGCTTCATCACCTTCCACCACAACCGCTACGAGAACATCGATTCCCGTACGCCGTTGCTGCGCGGCGGCGTCGCCCACATCTACAACAACCACTACCTTCAACTGCACGAGTCGGGCATCAACTCGCGGGCCGGCGCGCGGGCCAAGGTCGAGAACAACTACTTCGAGGACTCCAAGGACGTGCTCGGCACGTTCTACACCGACCAGGCCGGCTACTGGCAGGTCGCGGGAAACGTGCTCGACAACGTGACCTGGTCGAGCCCCGGCACCGACAACAACCCGGCCGGTCCGAACCTGACCTCGACCACCAGCGTGAGCGTCCCCTACTCGTACCGCCTCGACGGCGGCTCCTGCGTGCCGGATGTGGTGCGGCAGACGGCCGGGGCCAACACCGGCATCCGGACCTCGACCGGCAGCTGCTCGCCGACCGGACCGTCGCCGACCACGCCGAACCCCACGACCCCGAACCCCACCACCCCGAACCCGACGACCCCGCCGCCGACCCAGCCCGGCGGCACCAACCTGAGCCTGGCCGGCGGCGCGGACGGCTCGAGCAAGGCGAGCGGCACGAGCTACGGCAACGTCAAGGACGGCAGCCTGAGCACGTACTGGTCGCCGGCCGGCGCCACCGGCTCCATCTCCGTCAAGTGGAGCGCGGCCACGACAGTCGGGCGTGTCAACATCCGTGAGGCCTCCGGCGGCGGCTCGATCAGCGCCTACCGGATCGTCAACGCCGACACCGGCGCGGTGCTGAAGACCGGCAGCGGCTCGGGCGCCATCAGCTTCACCGCGACCGCGCTCAAAAAGGTCACCTTCGAGATCACCGGCGCGAGCTCGGCGCCCCGCATCGCCGAGTTCGAGACGTACGCGTCCTAGACGGTCGTGGCGGTCGCCGCCTTTGCCGCCGTGTGTTCGGCGGCGAGGGCGGCGACCTGGCAGCAGAACGCGCCCGGCTCCTCGAAGAACGGGAAGGCGGTCCAGCCTTCGGCGCCGACTTCCAGGCCCCTACCTCGAGGACTGGTTGCGCTGGGCCGGCCGCCTCGACGAGGCCCGGTCCGAGCGCGCACGCGCTGACGCCCCCGTCATCGCGTGCGGCCCCGGAACGGCTGCGCACCGCCCGCCAGATGTTCGAGGGAATGGGCATGGCCGGGTACGCCGACCGGGCCCGCCGCGAGCTGATGGCGACCGGCGAGCGGGCGGTCCGCCGCCGCCGGAACGTCGCCCCGGCCGCGAGTCCCTGATCGCCTGGCCGGCCGCCGAGGGTCTGAGCAACCCCCGAGATCGGAGCCAGCTGTTCCTCAGCGCCCGCACCGTGGAATGGCGCCTGGGCAGGGTTTTCGGCAAGCTCGGCGCGACCTCCCGCACCGAGCCCGCCGAGAAGCTACCGGCACGCTCCCGACAGGGCCCGCCGCAGAGCATCGAGCCGCATGCCCCAGATCCGCTGGGACAACGCGGCATCGGCCGCGAAGGTCTCGGCGGCGTGCTAGCTGCCGGGGTGAACGTGCAGCTCCGTGGGCACCCCGGCAGCCATCAAACGCTGTGCGAACGCGATGTCCTCGTCGCGGAACAGGTCGACCGTGCCGACGTCGATGAACGCCGGTGGCAGGCCGGTCAGGTCGGCGGCGACGAAACATCAGACCTCTCGGCGGCCGAGGACGATCAGGCCGGTTTCGCCCGGTTCCACCGCAACGGGAGCGAACTGCGTCACGCCGGTGCTCAACGTTCAGCCCTGACGTATGGCGGTCGACATCCTGGGTAACCGGGGGCGGCTTGCCTACCGAGGAGAGAACATGACCAGCGACGTCGTCGACATTCTGACCAGCGACCACCGGGACGTCACCGCCCTGATCGGCGAGATCTGGACGATCCGCGACCCGCTGATGCGGCGGGACCTGACCGACACGGCGATCAGCGAGCTCGTGCGGCACGCCGTCGCCGAGGAGATGTACGTCTACCCGGCGATGAAGAAGTACCTGCCGGACGGCGAGAAGGCCGTGGAACACGACGTCGAGGAGCACAAGGAGCTCGAGGAGGCCATGAAGAGTCTCGAGGACCTGGACGTGAACAGCACCGAGTTCGACGAGTCGCTGCGCAAGCTCGAGACGATTCTGGCCGACCACGTGCAGGACGAGGAGTCCGAGCAGTTCCCCCAGTTGCGGCGCCTGATCCCGGCCGACGAGCTGGTCGAGCTGGCCGGGAAGGTCGAGACCGCGAAGAAGCTGGCCCCGACCCGCCCGCACCCGGGCGCTCCCAACAACGAGCTGTTCCACAAGCTCGCCGGCCCGGGGGTGGGCCTGGTCGACCGCTTGCGCGACAAGCTCACCGGCCGGGCCACGAGATAGCCGTCAGCCGGCCAGGTCCAAGCGGCCCTTCCAGCCGTCGAGGACCTGGCCGGGATCGGCGCCGAGGACGTCGGACAGCAGCATCGCGTAGACGTCCCGGAAGTCTGTCGTGAACTTCAGGTCGCCGTCGTCGAGGTCGGTCAGGCTCGAGGGCTCCCCGTGCAGGCCGCCGTCGATGCCGTCGCCGAGCAGGAACATCGGCGACGCCGTGCCGTGGTCGGTGCCGTCGGAGGCGTTGGCCTTGACCCGGCGGCCGAACTCGGAGTAGACGGCGACGACCACGCCCTTACCGGTCATGCGGGTGGCGAACGCGGCCAGCGCCTTGTCGAGTTTGGCCAGCAACGCCTTCTGGGCGTCCTTGCCGTCGGCGTGCAGGTCGAAGCCGCCCAGCGACACCGAGTAGACGCGGGTGGCCACGTTCGCCTCGATGCAGCGCGCCACGAGGGCCAGTTGCTGGTCGAGCGGCGGCGCGGCCCCGCCGGTCGCGGTGGCCGGGGTCTCGGCGTCGTCCTCGTCGTCGAGGGGCGCCGAGGCGATCAGGTCACGGACGCGGCCGAGGTCGGCGAAGCAGGCGGCCGCCCGGGCCAGGGCGGGCGACTCCCCCGCAGCCGGCGCGCCGATCCTCGCCAGCAGGCCCGGGGTCACGCCGGCGGGAAGCTTGAGGTCGCCGCCCGGCACGGTCGCCCCGGCGCTGGTCGCGCCGGCCAACAGGGGCGGCAGCACGGGTTCGAACGAGATCGCCAGCCGCGGGTCACCGCCCGCCGAGTCGAGCCAGCGGCCCAGCCAGCCCGTGGTGCCGGGGCGGTCGGGCTGGGCGGTCTGCCAGATGTCCATCGACTGGAAGTGGCTGCGGTTCGGCTTCGGATAGCCGACCCCGCGCACGATCGCCAGCCGTCCCTCCCCGAAAAGCTTGTGCAGCCCCGGCAGCCCGGGGTTGAGAGCTTCGCCCTCTCCCAGGTCGAGCAGTTCCTCCGGCTGATAGGCGAAGTCGGGCCGGGCGGTGGCATAGGCCGGGTCCGCGTACGGGATGACGGTGTTCAGTCCGTCGTTGCCCCCGTACAGCGTGACCAGCACGAGCGTCTTCGCCGCGGGGTCACGGTCGCCCGCGGTGGCAAGGATTTCGCGTACGCCCAGCGTGGTCGCCGCCGCAGCCGCGGTCACACCGCTGGCAACCAGGAACCGCCGCCTGGTGATGATGTCCATGTTCGTTCCTCCTCAGTGCACGGCGTATTCGGGGCTGGCCAGGCCGAGTGCGAGCAGCCGCCGCGGGTCCTTGGTGGCGGTCAGCGCGGCGTGGGTGCGGTCGCTCCAGCCGTCCACGGCGAGGAGGGCCGCCAGGGCCTCCGTCCGGTCGGAGCCGGTGAGGCCGTCGACGTCGGCCCGCGCGGCCAGCTTCTGGCCGGCGCGCAGGCGGGTCAGCGTGGACGAGGTGGTGAGCCAGGCCGCGCCCTCGGGCCATCCGCCGACCGACGGCGGCCGCAGCGGCATCTGCCCCAGCGCCCGCAGGATCGGCTCCACGCCGTCGGGTTCCAGGCCCAGCTGGCGTACGGCGCCGATGAGCCACTCGACGGGCTGCTTCACCAGAGTGCCGGCGGTGGCGGCGAACTCGGGCGTCGTGCAGATCGCCTTGAGAAGGGCCGTCGTGTCGCGCCCGGTGACGGCCGGGGCCGGGCCCGGGCCGCCGTAGCGCGCCCACAGCCGGCTCACGACGAACGGCAGGTGTTGCCTTCTGTCGGACGATCAGATCGGCATACGAATCCAGATCGTCGACGGTGCCGCCGAGCAATTCGACAGCCTGGCTGTCGTGCCGCCGCGCCACCAGGCGGGCCCGGCCCGTGGCCCGGTCGACCTGCCAGCCGGTCAGCGCCCGCGCGCCGGCCTTCACGTCGTCCTCGCTGTACGCGCCGACGCCGAGCGTGAAGAGCTCCATGACCTCGCGGGACAGGTTCTCGTTGGGCGCCTTGCGGGTGTTCTTCTGACCGTCCAGCCACAGGATGAGGGCGGGGTCGCGCAGCATCGCGCGCACGAGCGGCCCGGTGGGCCCGGTCCCGTAGCGGCGGAAGGTCTGTTGCTGCCCGAGCATGAGGTGGGCCGAGCGCACCTTCTGCGCGCTGGTCGCCCAGTGCCCGTGCCAGAAGAACGTCAGCTTCTCGGCCGCGGTCCGGTCGGCGACCATCCGCCCCAGCCACCAGCGAACCAGGGCCGTGAGCTGCTCACGCTGCTGCTTGCGAGCGGCCTGGCGTTCCGCACGACTGTCACCGGGTGCCGGCTGGGCACCGAGGTCGGGCGGCTGCGGCAGGGCCGCCGGGGTCAGCAGCCGTTCGAGCGTGGCGTCGTAGCCGGCTCGAACGGCCGCGTCGACCTCGGCCGCGGTCGGCCCGAAGGTGAGCCGCCGCAGCAGATGCATCACCAAGCGTCGATCGGTCATGCCGCGACGCTAGGCGGCCCGTGTAAGCGTTCGGTAAGGGCCGGATACGCGGTTTGTACAGGCCGCAGCCCTCAACCGAGCGAACGAAAGCGCGCTCGAAACAGCCGCAACGAACGTCCGCGATCGAAACGGCCAGGACGAACACGCTCGAAACAGCCGGAACGAACGTCCGCGATCGAAACGACCAGCACGAACACGCTCGAAACAGCCGGAACGAACGTCCGCGATCGAGATGGCCGGAACCAGTTCGGGGCGGCTGGGTCTAGGACCTCAGGCGGCCTGGAAGGAGCGGCGGGACAGGCCCAGGGAGTAGCCCTCGAGCTTGGTGACCACGGGGGCGGTCGGGTCGGCGGCGGCGCCCAGGGCGACGAACAGCGGCGTGAAGTGCTCGACCGTCGGGTGCGAGTAGGGCATGCCGGGGGCCGCGCTGCGGAAGCGGGCCAGTTCGGCCACATCGCCGCGGTCGAGGGCCTCGGCGGCCCAGGCGTCGAAGTCGGCCGACCAGCCGGGCACCTTGTTGTCCACGAACTGCTCGCGGGTCAGGAACGGCAGGCCGTGGGTCATGTGGCCCGAGCCGACCACCAGCACGCCCTGCTCGCGCAGCGGGCGCAGCCGCGCCCCGAGGGCCAGCAGCTGGTCCGGGTCGTCGGTGGGCAGGCTGAGCTGGAGCACCGGCACGTCGGCGAGCGGATACATGATCTTCAGCGGGACCCAGGCGCCGTGGTCGAGGCCGCGGCGGTTGTGCTGGTGCGCGCGCTCGCCGTCCGGCATCATCGCGGCGACCTGCTGGGCCAGCGGGGCGGCGTCGGGGGTGTCGTAGCGGAACGCGTAGTAGAGCGGGTCGAAGCCACCGAAGTCGTAGACCAGCTCGGCGGGCCGGGTGGCGCTCAGCGACAGCGGCGCCGATTCCCAGTGGGCGCTGACGACGAGGATCGCCTGGGGCTTGGGCAGGGCGCGGGCCCAGCGGCGCAGCGGGTTGAGCCACTCGGGGTTCTCGAACGGCATCGGGCCGCCGCCGTGACTGACGTAGAGGCTGGGCAGCGGCCCGTCCTCGGGGGTCCAGGCGCGGTGCGGGTCAGCGGCCTCGGACTCGGTCGCCCTCCGCACGTGCTGGGCGAACGGGTGGGCGGCCGGGATACGGGCATCGGCCGAAGCGGTGGTGCTGGACATGCGTACTCCCGGCGTTTAGTTGAAGCTACAAGCTCCATCAAAGATACGCCAGAAACTTGATTCGTCAAATAACTGTTGCCGACAGCACGCTTGGCTCAGCAGACGAAGGGCCACCGGCGCAGAGTCAGTCTCTGCGGCGGCGGCCCACCGTCGCGGTTCAGCAGAGGAAGGGCCACCCCGCAGTGTCAGACCCTGCGACGGCGGCCCGCCGTCAGGGCTCAGTAGACGAAGGGCCACCCCGCGGAGTCGTAGCCGATCAGGTTGACGCCGAGGTACGACGTGCCGCTGTCGGCGTAGTAGTGATAGAAGAGCACGTCAGCGTCCGCATCGGTGATGACCGTCTGGTGGCCGGGGCCGTGGATGCTGCCGTGCCCGGCCAGCACCTGGGTGCCGCCACCCGCGGTCAGGGCGACGCCGTTGCGGTCGGTGAACGGGCCGTTCGGGCTGGTCGAGCGGCCCACCATGACCCGGTAGGTGCTGGACGCCCCGCGGCAGCAGAAGTCGAACGACACCCACAGGTAGTAGTGGGAGCCGTGCCGCACCAGCGTCGGCGCTTCGATCGCGCCGCCGCCGCGACCGGCCAGGCTGCGGATCGTCGTGCCGGAGCGCTTGCCGGTGGCGGCGTCGAGCGGGATCTGCTTGATGCCCGACCAGGACGAGCCGAAGTTCAGCCACCACCGGCCGGCCGTGTCGACGGTCAGGTTGGGGTCGATGGCGTTGTAGTTGTCGGCGCTGAACGACTCGATGACCAGGCCCTGGTGCGTCCAGCTGCCGGAGGCGCCGGTGGTGCTGGTGGCCAGGAAGATCGCCGAACGGTTGGAGCCGAACGTCGAGGCCGAGTAGTAGAGGTAGTAACGGCCGTTGCGGTACGAGATGTCGGGCGCCCACAGGTTGCGGCTGCCGCCGGTGTAGGCGGTCGTCCAGGCGGCGCCGTTCGGGAAGACGGCGCCGGCCGCGCGGAACGCCGTGCGGTCGGCCGAGGTCGACAGCGGCAGGTTGTCGCCGGTCTGGGCCACGATGTAGCCGCCGCTGGGTGTTTTCACGACGGACGGGTCGTGCGTGCGGGTGGCGCCAGTGACCACGCCCGGGTTGGGGTACTGCCCCGGCGGCGTGGTCGGGGTCGCCGCGGCGACGACCGGGCCGGCGTTGACCGCGGCGTGGGCGTTGAGCGTCGCGGCCGCGGCCGTGACGGTGGCGACCGTGAGGACTCCGGCCACCGCGAGGGTACGAAACATGATTGTCCTTCGATCGGGGGCCGCGCCCGCACCGCGGCGGAACGGGCAGGCGCGACCGGTCGGATGGATCGGCGGGGCGCGACCAGGCGGCGCGCCGGGCAGGTCAGGCGGTGATGGACCACTGCTGGCAGGCGTTCCCGAGGGCGCCCCACTGACGCACGACGACCCCGTCGGCCGTCCCGCAGCTCTCCGCGTCGAGCACGAGGCCGTTGCCGCGGTTGGCGATCAGATAGCGGCCGTCGACCGGGGTGACGCTCCACTCCTGGCAGACGTTGCCGAGCGAGCTCCACAGGTTGAGCGCCGTCCCGTTGGCCGCTCCGCAGTTCACCGAGTCGAGCACCTTGCCGCTGTTCACGTTCGTGATCCGGTAGTAGTTGCTGGTCGTCCTCGTGAACGTCCACTGCTGGCACGCGTTGCCCAGCGAGCTCCACTGTCTGATCGTCGTACCGTCGGCTGTCCCACAATTCGTGGCGTCGAGCACCTTGCCGCTGTTCTGGTTGACCAACCGGTACGGGGCGCCTGGGACCGGGAACGGGACTGTGCCGCCCGGGTCACCCGACGGCCCGGTCAGCGCAGTGGAGAGCCGGTCCGGCGTACCGAGATTCGGGCTGCCGTCGGAGTTCCAGCCGACCTTCTTGATCCGGGTGGTGCGGGTGCCGCCGCAGCCCTGGGCCGTACTCTCGTTGGCGTGGTAGACCAGCCAGGTCTCGGCGCCGTCGGGAGAGCTGAAGAAGCCCTGGCCGCCGGGACCGTAGACGCCGTTGGCGTCGCTGCGCTGGAAGATCGGCGTGCTCTTCTTGGTCCACGACGAGGCGGCGAGCGGGTTGCTGCCGGCGAGGGTCAGCAGGCCGAGCTTGTAGTCGGGGGTGTTGCACGAGCTGGCCGAGAACGTCAGGTACGTGACGCCGTTGCGTTGCACGACGTACGGCGCTTCCTCGGTGTTGCCGCCCTGCTTCTCCCAGTCGTACGTGGGGTAGGAGATTCTCGTCCCGTACGCCGCGGCCGTCCACGGGTTGGTCAGGCGCGCGACGAACAGGCTCTGCAGGTCGCCCACCCACGACGAGTAGAAGAAGTAGTTCTGGCCGCCGATGGTGGCGACGCTGCCGTCGATGGCCCAGCCGTTGTTCGCCTGCACGTCCAGCCGGCCCTTGTAGGCGTACGGACCCATCGGATCACTGCCCGAGCTCTCGAGCACATGCGAGCGTTGCCCGTCGCAGCAGACGGGAGTGCCGGCGCTGTAGTAGAGATACCAGCGGGTGCCGTTGGGCCCGCTCAACTTATGCAGCGAGGGCGCCCACACGTTGCAGCAGTTGGTCGAGCCGCTGCCGGTGTGGACGACGGACTCGGCTGCGCCCGGCAGCGCGGCCACCGACCGGGCGCGCTTGATGACGATCTGCGAGTTCCAGGTCGTGGCGGCCAGGTAGTACCAGCCGTTGTCGTAACCCACCCAGGGGTCGGCGCCGTAGGGCGCGGCCGCCAGCGGGTTGGTGAACGAGATGGCGGCCTGACCACTGGGCGCCCGCACGACGACGACTGCCGCCATGAGGAGCAGAGCGAGGACCGCGCGGAGACAGGTCTTCATGGTGGCATGGTGAACGTTAACATCGACACATGTCAACACCTAGGGCGTCGAACTCATCGGTTCAGGGGCGGGGCGTCCCGCCGCCGTGCTCCCCCACCCAGCCGTCGAGACACTCGTCCGGCAGCAGGAAGCGGCGCAGCTTCTCGAACGCGGCCGGCAGCTTCTGGCCCGTGCCGTCGGCCGGCGCCGGGCGGCTCGCGAACACGGACCGGGCCTCGGCCAGGTGAGACGGCAGGACGTCCTCGCCGAGCTGGGACGGCGCCACCGGTCTGGTCACCGTGCCGTCGGTGTGCAGCTTGAGGTCGGTCAGCCGGGGCAGCACCCGAACGGCGCCGGCGTGCCGCCATTGGCCGGTGCGCGGGTCGAAACGGTAGTCCGGAAGCAAGCGGGCGCCGTGCTCGGCGATCAGGGACACCGCCTCGATCACGTAGTCGGCCAGCTCGTCCGACCAGAAGTACAGGAAGTTCAGGCGGGACCAGCCGGGCCTGATGCCCTCCCAGCCGTCCTGGATCTCCTGCTGGACGCTTTGCGAGAGCTCCGCGCCGATGCCCAGCAGGCGGTGGCCGTACGGGCCGGCGCACGAGCAACCGCCGCGGGCCTGGATGCCGAACAGGTCGTTGAGCAGCGTGACCACGTAGTTGTGGTGCAGGTAGCGCTCGCCCGAACGCAGCTGGAACGAGACGATCGGCAGGCGGTCGGCCTCCCGGTCGCCGAGGATCTGGATGCGGTCGTCGGCGGCCCAGCGGTCACGGGCGCGCAGCCACAGGCGGCGCTCCTGCGACGCGATCACCTCGGCGCCGACCGTCTCCTTGACCCCGAAGACCAGGCCGGCTCGGATCGACTCGACGATGGCGGGAGTGCCACCCTCTTCGCGGGCGACCGGGTCGTCCAGGTAGCGGTGGGTGTCGGGGTCGACGAACGCCACCGTTCCGCCGCCGGGGACGGTGGGCACCCGGTTGACCAGCAGGTGCCTGCCGACGACGAGAATGCCCGGGGTCTGCGGGCCACCCGGGAACTTGTGCGGGGACAGGAAGACAGCGTCCTTGCCGGCCATGGTGATCGGCAGATACGGGCCGCCGGCGGCATAGTCCCAGACCGACAGGGCGCCGTGCTCGCGCAGCAGCGCCGACACCGCCGCCACGTCGGTGAGCAGGCCGGTCACGTTCGAGGCGGCGCTGAAGCTGCCGATCCGCAGGGGCCTTTCCGCGTACGACCGCAGGGCCTCCCGCAGTTCGCCGAGGTCGGGCCGGCCGCTGCCGTCGCTGCCGATCTCGACCACGTCGGCGATCGACTCGCGCCAGGGCAGGACGTTGGAGTGGTGCTCGTACGGGCCCACGAAGACAACCGGGCGCTCGGCAGCCGGGATCCGGGCGCTCCAGCCGTACCGGTCGTCGAGGTTCTCGGGAACGCGCAGCCCGAGCGTGGCGACAAGCTTGTTGACCGCTGTCGTCGACCCGGACCCGCAGAACAGCACGACGTCGTCGGGGCCGGCGCCGACCGAGCGGTGGATGAGCTCGCGGGCCTGCTCGCGCAACGCTCCCGTCCGGGCGCCGGTCGCCGACGCCTCGGTGTGGGTGTTCGCGTAGCCGGTCAGAACCGTGTCGCGGATGAAGTCCTCGACAAAATCGAGCGCCTGCCCGGAGGCGGTCTGGTCGGCGTACGTGACCCGTCGCGGCCCGAACGGGCCGTCGATGACCGCGCCCGTGCCGATCGAACCCTCGCGCAGCCGCCGCAGGATCGGTGTGTCCATGGTCCCCTCCGCGTTTTGTCGCACGCGGCGGCGGATCTCGCGCACCGATGCGACGTGGCCCAGGGTGCCGCCCGACCGGGCCGGTTGTCACGCGGTGAGTGGGAAATGCGACATGCCACTCATCACACTCAACCCACTCGGCACCCTGACAACCTGTCCGGCCGACCCGCCGGTCCGGGCGCCCGGCCGAGCCTAGCCTGGGCCTCATGCCGTACGTCGCCGCCCGGGACGGCCGCCAGCAGCGCGGTCCGACCAACCGGGCCCCCAGCGTCCCCGATCGCCTCGACGACCTTCATGGCCACAGCGTGGGCCTGCTCGAGCTGCCGAAACACATGGCCCCCGGGCATCGCAGCCGCCGCCTGCTCGACCTCGAGGACCCGGCCCAGCAGCGGCTGGCCTACCAGACCGTGCTGTGCCAGGCCGCCGACTGCTGCGAGATCAACGACCTGCTCAACCCGGGTGTGCTGCGCCGCATCTGGCGCCACCTGCATCTGCCGGCCAAGGTGCGGTCCGAGTGGGAGGCCCGGCACCCCTCGCTGGCCCAGCCGGCGTTGGCCGCCGAGCAGACGCCCGCGGTCGATGCCGCCGAACTCGCGGCGGCACGCCTGCGTCAGCGCACCGGGCGGCGTACGCGGGTCGACCGCCTCACCGCGGCCCAGATGATCGGCGCCCGGACAGCCTCGGCTCGCTGACGAAGTCATCCGGGCCGCGACAGTCGCGCGTAGTCGCTGCTGTGCAGCGGGCCGCCGGTCAGGTTGCCGTCGGCGGGCTCCGTCATGGAACTGTCATATCGCCGGGAGGGTTCCGCAAACCTTGCGGGGCACTGTGGAGGCATGACGGTCACCGGTCTGGTCACCGCCGTCCTCGTCGGCGGCGTGCTCGGCGTCGCCGGGCACCTGCTGACGAGGGCCGGTCGCTGGGTGCCCTTCTGGCTCCCTCCCACGGTGGGCGTCGGGACGGCGGTGTTCGCCACGACCGTCGCGCGGATCGCCGCCGACCTGCCCTCGGGGCTCAGCCCGGCCGAGCTGGGCCTCCAGGCGCTCTTCGGCGGGGCCGGGGTCGCCGCCGTGGTGACCACCGCCGACCGCCGTACGCCCGAGAAGGAGGGCATCCGATGACCGATGTCCGCGACGCCACCGGCACCGCCGTCGTCACGCCGCTCGGCGACCTCGACGCCGATGCCGTCGAGCTGCTGCGCGAGTCGCTGGCCGAGGCGGTCCGCGACCATCGGCACGTCATCGTCGACCTGCACGCCGCCCCCACCATCGACTCGGCCGGCCTGAGCATGCTGGTCCGGGCGTACAACGAGGCCAAGAGCCACGGCGGCGCCCTCTCGCTGGCCGCGCCGTCCCGGTACGTCGTGACGGTGCTGCACACCATGAAGCTGCACCAGGTGTTCCCGCTGTACGAGGACGTCGGCGCCGCCCTCAGCGCGTAGGCGGGTCGATCCGGAACCGCGCGCCGCCGCCGGGCCGGTCGCCGAGACTCTCGCGGAACAGGGTGTTGCTGGTCAGCTCCTTCGGACGAGGGTGACGCCGGCTGACAGGGCCGGAGCGCCCACGGCGAACGCGGCGCTGACCCCGGGCCCGCAGCCCGGCCCGCCTCACGGCTGGAGCTTGTAGCCCAGACCGCGCACGGTCACCAGGTGCCTGGGCTTGCCCGCGCTGTCCTCGATCTTGTGGCGGAGCCGGCCGACGTGCACGTCGACCAGGCGCTCGTCGCCGATCTCGTACTCCCAGACCCGGCTCAGCAGCTGCTGGCGCGAGAGCACCTGGCCCGGGTGCTCGGCCAGCTCGCAGAGCAGACGGAACTCCGTACGGGTGACCGCGACCGGCTCGCCGTGCAGGCGCACCTCGCCCGCCTCGGGCCGGATCTCGAGGTCGCCGAAGGCGAGGACAGTGACCGCCGGGGTGGCCGACGCGGACCGGCCACGGCGGCGCAACGCCCGCAGCCGGGCCGCCAGCTCCTTCACGGCGACGGGCTTGACCACGTAGTCGTCGGCGCCGGCCTCGAGCCCGGCCACGATGTCGTGGGTGTCGTCGCGGGCGCTGACGACGATGATCGGCACGTCGTCGGTGCGCCGCAGCTGCCGGATGCACTCGAAGCCGTCCATGCCGGGCAGCATCAGGTCGACCAGCACGGCGTCGGCCGGCTGCCGGCGCTGCATCTCGAGCCCCTCCTCGGCGGTGGGCACGGCGTGGGTCTGGTAGCCCTCGTCCTCCAGAGCCATGGCCAGCGACAGCCTGATCCGGTCGTCGTCCTCGATCAACAGCACGGCACTCATAACCGCATGATGCCGCGCCCGGCACACTCCGACACGGCCCAGCGGCGAATCCCCGGTTTCGTCACCCAACCGTCACATGCCCGGGGGGATACCGCCATCGGCCACAAGCAGCATCGATGGCGGGAACCAACCCTCCCCACAAGGCCCGCGCCCCGGCCGCCGGTTCGGTGGACGGGGCGCGGGCTTTCAGGCCGGAGAGACCTGGACCGCCATCGAGGCCTCTCCGGCTCCCGCCCGGAGCGCCAGGCGTCAGTGAGCTGACGGTGTTGGATGGCGGTATGGAATTCTTCGACGGGCTGACCGGGGCCGCGCGGATCGGACTGGGGCTGGCGGCGGTGGGCCGGCCGGCGTACATCAATCTCGGGCGCGAGGCGGATCTGCCCGCCGACCGCAGCGTCGACGCGATGCGCGACCGGGCGCACGAACTGCTCGACCAGGCGTACGCGGCCGGCGTGCGCTACTTCGACGTGGCTCGCTCGTACGGCCGCTCGGAAGAGTTCCTGGCTTCCTGGCTTCCGGGCCATGACGACGCGCTGGTCGGCAGCAAATGGGGTTACACCTACACCGCGAATTGGCAGCTGAAGGCCGAGGCCCACGAGGTCAAGGACCACAGCGTAGCCACCTTCGACCGCCAGCTGGCCGAGACCCGCGCCCTGCTCGGCGACCGGCTCGGCCTCTACCAGATCCACTCGGTGACGCCGGACAGCCCGGCCCTGACCGACAAGGCCCTGCACCGCCGGCTGTCCGGCCAGGGCGCCGTCGTCGGCCTGTCGACCAGCGGACCCCGCCAGGCCGACGCGATCCGGGCCGCCCTCGGGATCGAGGTGGACGGCGAGCCGCTGTTCCGCAGCGTCCAGGCCACCTGGAACCTGCTGGAGCCCAGCGCCGGTCCCGCTCTGGCCGAGGCCCACGCGTCAGGCCGGGCCGTCATCGTCAAGGAGGCCATGGCCAACGGCCGCCTGGCCGCCCGCGACGCCGAGGCCCTGGCCGCCGCCCTGCACCAGCCCTGGGCCACAGTCGTCCTCTCCGGCGCCGCCACCGCGGCCCAGCTCACCTCGAATCTGGGCGCGGCCGGCCTCGGCCCCTCGTCCGTCCGGCCGGTCGAGGCCGAACCGGCCGAGCTCTACTGGGCTACCCGCGCCGCATTGCCCTGGGGATGACCGCCGCGACGGCCGCCACGGCGACGCCGGCGAGAGCCGCGCGATGCATCGAGGCCCAGGACCACGCGTCGCGCGACTTCGCCTGATCGTCGAACATGCCGTGGGCGCCGCGGTCGGCGTCGTCGTCCCGGGGCTCGAAGACGTGGTCACGCATCAGAACCAGGGGCTCGCCTCGAGCCGCCCGGTGTCGCCGGGATCCAGGGTCGCCGGCACGGCGACGAGCTGGCGGTCGCCACCGGCGGACACGCACGACGGCGACCTTCAGCGGAACAACCAGCAACACGAGTAACCGGCGCAGCCTCACCACGCCGTGCGCCCGCCAGGACCCCTAGCCGAAGGTGAACACGTAGGCGCGGGCGCCCGGACCGGTGAACGTGATCTCGAGGAACTTCTCGCCGATCGCGCCCGGCTGGCGGATCAGCTGATACATACGGCCCTGGTCGAGCACCCCGGCGCCGTCGGCGCTGATGTCGAGGCCGGCGGCGTCACCGGGGGCCTCGCCGTCGAGGGTGACGCGGAACGGGACAGGTTCGCCGCCGGCCCGGTCGAGCACCAGGTTGGCGTCGCGGGCCTGGAAGCGGAACGCGATGCCCCCGTCCGGCTCGGACAGGGTCACGTGCTCGCTGCCGACCGTCCACTCACCGTCCAGAGCCCAATGGTTGAAGAGCAAGTAGTTCGAGTACGTGTACGTGTGGCGGCGGCCGAACTCGGCCTCCCCGGCCGCCGCGAAGTGCTCGCCGCGGGCGTACCCGAGATATGTCTCGGGCGTGCGCAGGTGCGTCCAGTCGGCCTCGACCTCGACGCCGGCCGGTTCGACTTGCGACAGCGGGCGGCTGATGCCGAGCAGCCGCTGGATCGAGCGCTCCGACCCTTCGTACTCGCCCTCGCCGAAGTGATGGTCGCGGATCACGCCCGCACCGTCGGCCAGATAGAGCGCCGGCCAGTAGTGGTTGTCGAAGGCCTTCCACACCGCGTAGTCGTTGTCGATGACGACCGGGTAGTCGATGCCACGCCCGGCCACGGCGCGGCGCACCAGCTCGGGACTGTGTTCGAACCCGAACTCGGGCGTGTGCACCCCGACGACGATCAACCCGTCCTGGCGGTACGCGTTCCACCACGCGAGGCGGTAGGGCGCGGTGCGCAGCCAGTTGACGCAGGTGAGCGTCCAGAAGTCGTAGAGGACGACATGTCCGTGCAGGTCGTCCGGGCCGAGTGGTGGCGAGTTGAGCCACTCGGCGTCCGCTAGCGAGGGCGTTCTCATACAGACACCGTGCCAGCAACGCGGGTCCCGGCTCTATCGTCAATTGAGTGACGCTGCTCCCACGCCTGCACCGCGTCGCCGTCCTCGTGCTGGAAGGCGCCAAACCGCTCGACGTCGGCATCCCGGCCCAGGTCTTCACGACACGGGCCAGCATGCCGTACGAGGTACGGGTCTGCGGCGCCGCGCCGGGGCTCGTCACGGGTGGCGACGGATTGTCGTACCACGTGGCCGACGGCCTGGACGCCCTCGACTGGGCCGACATCGTCTTCCTGCCCGGTTACCGCTTTCCCGACCAGGATGATCCGCCGCCGGCCGTCGTCGAGGCCCTGATCACTGCGCACGAGCGCGGGGCGCGGCTCGCGGCCATCTCCACCGGGGCGTTCGCGCTGGCCGCGACCGGGCTGCTGGACGGCAAGCGGGCCACGACGCACTGGCACTACACGCGGGAACTGGCCCGCAAGCATCCCGAGGTGAACGTCGACGAGAACGTGCTCTTCGTCGACGAGGGCAGCGTGCTCACCTCGGCCGGCGCCGCCTCGGGCCTCGACCTGTGCCTGCACGTGCTGCGCGGCGACCTCGGGGTGGCCGCCTCCAACCACGCGGCGCGGCGGCTGGTCGCGGCCCCCTACCGCAGCGGCGGCCAGGCCCAGTACGTGCCGCGCAGCGTCCCCGCGCCGATCGGCGAACGCTTCGCGGCGACGCGGGAGTGGGCGCTGCACCGGCTCGACAAGCATCTGACCCTCGAGTCGCTGGCCCGGCACGCGGCCGTGTCGCCGCGCACCTTCTCGCGGCGGTTCGTGGAGGACACCGGGTACACGCCGATGCAGTGGGTCATGCGGGCCCGGATCGACCTGGCACGCGAACTGCTGGAGCTCTCGGAGCTCTCGGTCGAGCAGATCGCGGTGCGCGCCGGACTGGGCACGGGCGCGAATCTGCGTCTGCACTTCCAACGGATCCTCGGCACGACCCCGAGCCAGTACCGCCGAACCTTCGTGGCGTGATCCTTGCGAACGGTGGCGAGGCCGCCACTGTCTCCGTTGTGGCGCGCGGGCGAGGCTGGACGCATGACTCGCATCGCCATCAACGGATTCGGCCGCATCGGGCGCAACGTGCTGCGGGCGCTGCTCGAGCGGGACAGCAAGCTCGAGGTCGTCGCCGTCAACGATCTCACCGAGCCGGCGGCCCTGGCCCGCCTGCTCGCCTTCGACACCACGGCCGGCCGGTTGGGCCGCCCGGTGACCGTGGACGGTTCCACCCTGGTCGTGGACGGCCGCCGCATCGCCGTCCTGTCCTCACCCGACCCGGCCACCCTGCCCTGGAAGGACCTGGACGTCGACATCGTCCTCGAGGCCACGGGCCGGCTGGCCGCCGCGTCGAAGGCTCGCGCGCACCTGGATGCCGGGGCCCGCAAGGTTCTGGTCGGCGCGCCCTCGGACGGCGCGGACGTGACGCTGGCCTACGGCGTCAACAACGCCGCGTACGACCCGGCTGTCCACACCATCGTGTCGAACGCCTCCTGCACGACGAACGCCCTGGCCCCGCTGGCCTCGGTGCTGGACGAGCTGGCCGGCATCGAACACGGCTTCATGACCACGGTCCACGCCTACACCCAGGAACAGAACCTGCAGGACGGGCCGCACCGCGACCCGCGCCGGGCCCGGGCCGCCGCGGTCAACATCGTCCCCACCACGACGGGCGCCGCCAAGGCCATCGGCCTGGTGCTCCCCCGCCTGGCGGGCAAGCTGTCCGGCGACTCGATCCGGGTGCCGGTCCCGGTCGGCTCGATCGTCGAACTCAACACGACGGTCGCCCGCGAGGTCACCCGCGACGAGGTCCTGACGGCCTACCGCGTGGCCGCCGACGGCCCGCTGGCCGGCATCCTCGAGTACTCGGAGGACGCCCTGGTCTCGTCCGACATCGTCGGCAACCCGGCCTCGTCCATCTTCGACTCGGCCCTGACCCGCGTCGACGGCCGCCACGTGAAGGTCGTCGCCTGGTACGACAACGAGTGGGGCTTCAGCAACCGGGTGATCGACACCCTCGAACTGCTGGCCGCCTAGGAAACAGCGGCGAGAAGCCGGCGGCGCGGAAACAGGGCGCCGCCGGCTTCTCGCATCAGACCGGGCGGTAGCCGGCCGGACGGGTGGAGAAGGTGCCGCGGCCCCGCGTACGGCTGCGCAGATCGGTCGCGTACCCGAAGAGCTCAGCCAGCGGCACCACAGCCGACACCGACTCGCCGTCGGAGGCGGTGACCCGGCCGCGACGAGCCGCGAGGTCGCCGAGCACGCCGCCCAGGTTCTCGGCCGGGGCGTGGACCGTCACGTCCGCGACCGGCTCCAGCAGCGCCAGCTCGCACGCCTCGAGAGCCGCCCGCAGACCGAACCGGCCCGCCGCCCGGAACGCCATCTCCGACGAGTCCTTCACGTGCGTGGCGCCGTCGGTCAGCGTGACCCGCAGACCGGTCACCGGATGCCCGGCGAGCGGCCCGTGGGCCAGCGCCTCCCGGCAGCCCGCCTCGACCGCGCGCACGTACTCGGCCGGCACCCGCCCGCCGGTCACCGTGGACGCGAAGGCGAACCCGGCGCCGTCGGCCGGCGCCACGTCGAGCACGACGTGCGCGTACTGACCGGATCCGCCGTCCTGCTTGACGTGCCGGTGGGTCAGACCGCGCACACCGCGGACCACGGTTTCCCGGTACGCCACCCGGGGCCGCCCGGCCGTGACGGCCACCCCGGACTCGCGCAACCTGGTCACCGCCACCTCCACTTGCAGTTCCCCCATTCCGCTGAGCAGCGTCTGCCCCGATTCGCTGTCGGTGCGCACCGACAGCGACGGGTTCTCCTCGACCAGCGCGGCCAGCGCACCGGGCAGCCGGTGCGCGTCGGCCCGCGTACGCCCCTCGAGCGCGACCGAGACGAGCGGCTCGGCCGTCGCCGGGGCCTCCAGCACCACCGGCCGGTCCCGGGTCGACAGCGTCGTGCCCGCCCGGGCCGCCTTGAGCCCGGCCAGCGCCACGATGTCGCCCGCCGCGGCCCGGTCGACGTCGGTGTGCCGGTCGGCCTGCACGCGCAGGATGCGCCCGACCCGCTCGGCCCGGCCCTCGACCGCGTCCCACACCGTGCCGCCCTTGACGAGCGTGCCGGAGTAGACGCGGACGAAGGTCAGGCGCCCCTGCCGTCCCGTCTGCACCTTGAACACGAGCGCGGCCGGTGGCGCCTCGTCGTCGACACTGGGCGCCGGCAGATAGTCGACCACCGCGTCGAGCAGCGGCTCGACGCCGATGCTGCGATAGGCCGAACCGCAGAGCACGACGACCGCCCTGTTCCGCGCCGTCAGATCACGCATGGCCTTCCTCAGGGTCTCGTCCGACATCGCGCCCAACTCCTCCAGAGCGGCCGGGTGCAGCTCGGCCACGGCCTCCTCCAGCCGTTGCCGCGCCACCGGGTCACCGCCCGGCGTGACCACCAGCTCGCCGTCCTGCCAGGTGAGGGTGCGCCGCCCGACCAGGTCGACGACACCGCCCTCGATCGGCGCCTGGGCGACCAGCGGCGTGACGCCGAGCCGCTCCCGCAGCGACCGCACGGCCGCGTCGAGGTCGGCCCCCGGCCGGTCGAGCTTGTTCACGAAGACGATTCGCGGCACGCCGTACCGATCGGCCTGCCGCCACACGGCTTCGCTCTGCGGTTCGACCCCGGCCACCGCGTCGAGCACGACGACGGCGCCGTCGAGCACCCGCAGCGCGCGCTCGACCTCGTCGGTGAAGTCCACGTGCCCCGGTGTGTCGATCAGGTTGAGCCGCCGGCCGTTCCAGTCGCAGCTGACCGCGGCCGCGAAGATGGTGATCCCCCGTGCCCGTTCCTGGGGGTCGAAGTCGGTGACCGTCGTCCCGTCCCGCACCTCGCCCCGCTTCCAGGTGGCGCCGGTCAGGAACAGGATGCGTTCGGTCAGGGTGGTCTTGCCCGCGTCGACGTGCGCGAGGATGCCGAGATTTCGCATGGTTGAACGGCTTTCGGGAGTTCCAGCGGTGGACAGCGCCCACCCGCCGCGTCCTGGCGGACGCGGTCAGGAACGACCAGCCTCGGTGGCGCAGCCGAGGCTGGGCACACCGGACACGAGGAGAGGAGCTGTGCGGTACTGCACGGCGTCCTCCCCTCGCTCATCGATCAACTTCGGAAACCGTACGGATTTCCCTCCGCCCCTGTCGACCGGTTTTCACGCCCGCACGGCGGCGGTGGCGGGGCCGTGCAATGTGCTGCGGGCCGTTTGCACCAGGGCCGAAGCCGTCAGCACGACAGCGATCGCGGCGACGATGCCGAACGCGGCCGGGGAGGCGTCGGGCCAGACGCGGCCGGCACGGGCCGAGCCGAAGGGCAGGACGGTGAACAGGGAGGCCACCAGGCCGCCCAGGATCCCGGTCACCGTGATCAGGACGCCCTCCAGAGTGACCATGCCGGTCACCTGGCCGCGGGTGGCGCCGGCCAGGCGCTGCTGGGCGAACTCGCGGCGGCGGTGGGTGGTCGCGGCGATCAGGGTGTTCACCAGCATGATGGCCACGAAGACGGTGACCATGCCGACCACCACGTAGTTGAGCGTCTGGATGTCCTGGGCGTAGGCGGGCTGGATCTGGCCGGCAGCCGCGCGGTCCTCGATCCCCTGCATGTAGACGGTGCCGGTGGCGATGCCGGTGAACAGCAGCACGGGCATGACCGCCGAGGACAGGCGCGGGCCGCTGAGCGCCAGTTCGCCGGGGGCGCCGAAGAGGCGTACAACCGGACTCAGCACGGCCGTGACCACCCGCAGCAACTCGGGTGCCAGCAGCGCCAGGCCGATCGCCGCCCAGATGCCGGCCTGACCGGCGGTCTGCATCGCGTCGATGCCCTTGCCGTCCATCAGCGTCGCGGTCAGCACGGCGCAGTTGGCCCCAATCAGCAGGAGCAGCCCGGCGCCGATGCGCCGCAGCAGCGGCCGCGGCCTCCGGCGGCTCTGAGCGGCTGTACGCCGGGCCGTGGCGACCGCCGCCGCCAGCGAACCGGTCAGCGTGACCCCGAAGCCCGCGCCCAGCGCGATCGGGCCGAACACGGGGTCGACGGTGGACGCCACCTGGCCGGTGTTCTGCAACAGATCGACCAGCACGCGACCCAGCGCCCACCCGACCGGCACGGCCACCGCCGACGCCAGCAAGGCGACCGCCACGGCCTCCCCCACGATCATCCGGCGCAGCTGCGGGCCGGTCGCCCCCACCGACCGCAGCAGCGCGAACTGCTGGTCGCGCTGTCGCACCGCCAGCGTCAGGGTGGAGGTCACCGCGAACGCCACGATGACCAGGCACCAGCCACCGCCGACGCTCGCCGTGGTCACCAGCGACTCGTTGCTCGCCGCGTCGGCGCCGGAAGCGGTGTCCAGCAACGACGCGAATGCCATGATGAGCGCCGCGCCCAGGAAGGCGGACAGGAACGTGGCGACGAAGCCGCCGGGACGGTGTCGCAGATTGCGCAGCGCGACGGCGATCATGCCGGCACCCCCACGCGGTCGCCGAGGTGGGCCAGGCGCTCGGCCACGGCGTCGGGGGTCGGCGCGCGCAACGAACCGGCCAGCCGGCCGTCGGCCAGGAACAGCACGGAGTCCGCGTACGCGGCGGCGACCGGGTCGTGCGTGACCATGATGACCGTACGGCCGTGCTGGTGCACCACCGACCGCAGCAGAGTCAGCACTTCGCGGGCGCTGCGCAGGTCGAGCGCGCCGGTGGGCTCGTCGGCGAAGACCACGGCGGGCTGGGCCACCAGCGCGCGGGCCACGGCGACACGCTGCCGCTGGCCGCCCGAGAGCCGCTCCGGCAGCTCGTCCCGGCGGTCCCCCAGGCCCAGGCGGTCGAGGATCTCGCGTACGCGGTGACGGTCGGCCCGGCGACCGGCGAGCCGCAACGGAAGCACGACGTTCTGCTCCACGGTCAACGACGGCAGCAGGTTGTAGTCCTGGAACACGAAGCCGACCCGGGTGCGCCGGAACTTCGTCATCGCGGTGTCCTTGGTGGCCGTCAACTCGGCGCCGTCGATGAACACACGGCCGCCGGTGGGCCGGTCGAGCCCGGCCGCGCACTGCAACAGCGTGCTCTTGCCGGACCCGGAGGGACCCATCACGGCCGTGAAGCTGCCGGCCGGGAAAGAGGCGGTCACCCCATCGAGGGCGGTGACGCCACCGTCGTACGTCTGGTAGAGGGCTTCGAGGCTCACAACGTCTGTCATAAGTACACCGTACGAACGCACTACCCCGGAAATCGGTAGTGCTGGCACCCCGTTTCGGGTAGTGCGGAGAGGTAGGGTGCACTAGTGCAGGTTCCTGTCTACCGCCGGATCGCCGCCGAACTCGCCGACCGCATAGCCGCGGGCGAACCACCCCCGGGCGAGCGCATCATGTCGACCCGCCAGATCATGGCCGAGTACGACGTGGCGATGGCGACGGCGACCAAGGTGATCAACCACCTGCGGGCCGAGGGCCTGGTGCGGCCGAAACCGGGCGTCGGCACCATCGTGGCCGGCGCCACCCGGCCGGCCGGCGCCGCCCCCGATCGCGACCTCGTGGTCCGCACCGCCATCACGATCGCCGACGCCGAAGGCCTGTCCGGCCTCACGATGCGGCGCCTGGCCGGCGAGCTCGACATCCCCACGATGTCGGTCTACCGCCACGTCGCCGACAAAGAGGAACTGGTGCTGCTCATGATGGACAAGGTCATGGCGGCCAACCCACCCCCGCCCCGCCTCGATCCGTCCCGCGACGACTGGCGGGTCTGCGTCGAGGCCCTGGCCCGCCTGCAGTGGTCGATGTATCGCCGCCACACCTGGCTGGCCCAGGCCATCTCGTTCACCCGCCCGTTGCTGGCCCCCAACGCCATGGCCCACACCGAATGGACGATGCGAGCGCTGGAGGGCCGCGGCCTCGACCCCAACACCCAGTTCCGGGCCGCGGTGACCCTCGCGAACTACATCCGGGGAACCGCCGTCAACCTCGAGGAGGAGAAGCAGGCAGTCCAGGAGACCGGCATGACCGACGCCGAATGGATGGACGCCCAGCAGCAACGCTTCACCGAGGTGCTCGCCACCGGCAAACTCCCCCTGATGGCCCGGTTCATGGCCTCCGACAACCGCGAGCTGACCCTCGACCTGCTGCTCGAATACGGCCTGCAACGCCTGCTCGACGGCCTCGAAACCCAGCTGTCCGCCCACGAGACGTGATCGCGATCAGGGCGGGAACTCGTCTACCGCCCGACGCGGCACGGCATCGATCTGTTTCAATAGTTGCCCAGCGCGGAGGCGGGGGCGGTCATGGATCTGGTGTTGCCGGGCGGGCGGGTTCTGAGCTGGGCCGAGTTCGGCGATCCGGCGGGGTTGCCGGTGGTGTTCCTGCACGGCACGCCCGGCTCGCGGCTGAGCCGCCCGGATGAGCAGGCGCTCAGCGGCATCCGGTTGATCACGATGGACCGGCCGGGTTACGGCCGGTCCGACCCGGTGGAACGGTCGACCCTGCTCGGCGTGGCCGACGATGTCGGGGCGCTGACGACCGCGCTCGGGATCGAGCGCTTCGGGGTGACCGGTTTCTCAGGCGGAGCGCCGTACGCGCTGGCCTGCGGGGTTCGGCTGGCGGACCGGCTCACCGGGGTGGCGGCGGTCGCCCTGACGGGGCCGTACCGGGAGCTGGGAACCCTCCGCGGCCGGCAGCTCTGGCAGAGCTGGAAGATGCGCTTCGTTCCCGGGGCAGGCCGTCGCTACGTCACCCACGCGGCCCAGTGGTACGCCGTGGATCCCCTTGCCCAGCACCGGCGGGCGCTCGCCGCGGGCGACGACCCGTGGTTGCGGCCGGCCGAGGACGCCCAGCGGGAGGGCGCTCGCCAGAACGCTACCGGTCTGATCAGCGACTGGCTCGCCACCGACGTCCACCCGTGGGGGTTCGCACTGCGCGACGTGACCGGTCGCGTGCTGATCTGGGCCGGTCGCCGCGATCCGGGGCGGGCCGTTCCGGATGCTCCCCTGGTCGCCGCCCGTCTGCCCGACACCGAGGTGCGCATCAGCGAGGAGGCCGGCCACACGCCCTCACCGGCGGACTGGTGGGAAACGCTGACCTGGTCAGGCGGTGTGCACCGGCACCAGATCGGCCAGTAGCTCGGGCAGGCCCGGCGAGAGGTAGACGTGGCCCATGCCCGGCACGAGCTCGAGGCGCGCGCCCGGGATCGCGGCGGCCAGCGCTTCGCCGTGGGCGGGCGAATAGATCGGGTCCTGGTCGCCGTGGACGACGAGGGTCGGGGCGGTGATCACCGACAGCGGGACCTGCAGGTCGGGGGTCATCCGCTGGGCGACCCGGCCGTGGTTGGCCGCGGCGGACGGGTCGGCCGCCCGCGCCCAGCAGCGTTCCAGCATGGCCCGGACGGCCGGCTCGTCGAACGGGCGGACGTCGCCGTTCATCAGGCGGAAGAGCACCACGTCGGATTCGACGCCGGGCGGTCCGGCCTCGTGCCGCAGGAAATGCGGAGCCGGCGGCGGCAGCGGGGACGAGGCGGGGTCGATGCCCACCGGGCTCGTCGAGAGCAGGGTCAGCGAGCGCACGCGGGCCGGTTCGTGCACGCCCAGCCACTGCGCGATCATGCCGCCCATGGAGCCCCCGACGATGTGGGCGGAATCCAGGCCGTACGCGTCGAGGACCGCCACGGCGTCGCCGGCCAGTTCCGTCAGGCCGTAGGGGTCCCGGTCGTAGTCGACCGTGCTGGAGCGCCCGGTGTCGCGGTGGTCGTACCGGATCACCTGCGCGCCGCGGTCGACGAGGCGGGCGACCAGCGCGTCGGGCATGGTGTAGCCCTGAGCCGAGGCGCCCGCGATCAGCAGCACCGCGGGACAGGCGAGGTCCCCGGTCCGTTCGGTCCACAGCCGCAGCGGCCCGGCGGTCACGAACGTCGCCACGTGCGGCTGTCCGGTGTTCAGGGAGTCCGTCACGCGCAGAGGATAGCCCGGCCGCGGCCTCACCGCGGCCGGGATTACCCGGTCAGCTGACGGATATCGTGCCGCTCGAGGAGCGCACACATCGGACGGAGCGCGAGGCCGTGACCGCGGCTCCGGCGAGGCACTGGCCGAGAACGCCGTGACCGGCCGCGTTGGGATGCCACGACTCCTGGCAGGTCTGGAAGTACGTGACGCAGGAGTTGGCGATCCGCTGGATGGCTATCTTGTCGTAGCCGGACAGGTCGGTCAGGAACGTTCCCGTGGGTCCGTCCATGAGCCGGATCGGGGTGGCCAGCGCGTTGCCGGGACTCCCGGTGCGTTCGCACAGCCGGGCGCCGTCGAAGGCGCGTTGCACGTTCAGATAGACCAGGTCGTCGCCGGGGAACTCGGCCCGCAGGGAGCTGTGCACCCCGGAGACAAGCTTGCCGAGCCCGCCCGAGAACAGGTGCCCGGCGGCGAGGCTGGCGCGGTGGATCGGGCAGCCCGCCCGGTACCGTTCGGCGCCGAGCTCGCGGAACTTGTCCCGGTCGTCGGTCCGGCCGTCCTGTTCCCACAGGGCGCTCTCGAGGTCGGTCGGCAGCGGGTTCGTGTAGTCCTGGAAGACCACGCGGTGCGCCCCGTCGGCGTCGATCTGGTCGAGGGTGCGCAGGATTTCCCGTACGGCGGAAAGGGTCTCGCTCCGGGCCGCGCTCAACTGGGCCGCCGTCGCCAGGTCGCCGGCGGCGCACGGGGCCTGCGGCACCGGCCCGCCGATGTAGGCCCAGAACTCCCACCACCCGGTCCAGGCGTCGGCCACGAAGCGGTTGGCGCACTTGACCGCGACATCGCCGAAGGTGAACTGGCTGTTGTTGGAACCCAGCCCGATCAGCACCAGGTCGATGTCATGGGTACGCCCGACCGCGCGCAACTGGTCGAGCTGCGACGCCACCGTGCGGCCCTTCTCGCGGGCGTTCGACGCGGTGGCGATGTCGTGCGGCTGCCCGCCCGAGCAGGCCAGGTTGAACCTGTCCTGGATGCCCGGCAGCGAGGCACGCAGCAGCGAGGCGTTGGCCGAGCGGTGGCAGAAGAAGGCGTTGCTGTTCGCCGCGGACCAGCCCGGGAAGGCCTGGGCCTGCCCGTTCACGTCGACGACGGGCTGGTAGGCGCCGGCGCCCTCGCCGCTGATGAAGCTGTCGCCGAGCGCGACGGCGGCGGTGGGCGGGGCTGCTTGCGCGGGAACGGCGGTAGCGGTCAGGGCGGTGAGGGCGAGCACAACGGGCACGGCGAGTCGACGCCACACGGACAAGGCGGCCTCCAGAACCGGAAGAACCGAATAATCTTCGGAACTCCGATCCGATCATCTGGTTCGGAGGTCGTCAATGTGTCGACGATGTTTCGTCAAGGGTCGGCGAAACTCGCCGGCGAAGCCGGGCCAGCACTACGGGCGCCACCAGGGCGAGCACGACGACGATCCACAGCGCCGCGGTCAGCGGCGACGAGACCAGCGTCGTCCAGTCCCCTTCGGAGAGTGCCAGCGCCCGGCGCAACTGCTGCTCGGCCAACGGGGCCAGGATGAGCCCGACCACGGCCGGCGCGACCGGGACGCCGGCCTCACGCATCAGCAGGCCGACCAGACCGAGCACGGTCAGCACGATCAGGTCGGCGACCGTGCCGCCGGCCGCGAAGGCGCCCAGGCAGGCGAAGACCAGAACGCCGGCATAGATGCCGTACGCCGGGATGCCCAGCAGCCGCACCCAGACCCGGGCCAGCGGCAGGTTCAGCACCAGCAGCAGCACGTTGCCGATGTAGAGGCTGGCGATCAGGGCCCACACCAGATCCCCGGATTCGCTGAAAAGCTGAGGGCCGGGCTGCAAGCCGTACGACTGGAAGGCGGTCAGGATGACGGCCGCGGTGGCCGAGGTGGGCAGGCCGATGGTCAGCAGCGGCACGAGCACGCCGGCCGCCGCCGCGTTGTTGGCCGCCTCGGGCCCGGCCACACCCTCGATGGCGCCGCGGCCGAACTGCTCGGGCCGCTTCGAGAGCCGTTTCTCGACGCTGTAGCTGAGGAACGTGGGCACGTCCGCGCCGCCCGCGGGCAGGCTGCCGATCGGGAAGCCGAGCGCGGTGCCCCGCAGCCAGGCCGGCCACGAGCGGCGGAAGTCCTCGCGGGAGAGCATCGGCTGGCCCCGCAGAGGTTCCACACGGCTGTCCCCGGTGCCGGCGATCAGATGCGCGAACGTCTCGCCCAGCGCGAACAGCGCCACCACGACGATCACCACGTCGATCCCGTCGAACAGCGAGGGCAGGCCGAACGCGAGACGGGCCTGACCGGTCTGGGTGTCGATGCCGACCAGGCCGATGGTGGCCCCGATGACCAGGCCGGCCGCGCCCTTGAGCAGGCTCGGGCCGAGCAGTGCGCTGACCGTCACGAAGGCGACCGCCATCAGGGCGACGTACTCGGGCGGCCCGAAGCTGACGGCGATGTCGGCGACGAGGGGCGCCGCGACGGACAGGGCGATCGTGCCGATGGTGCCGGCGACGAAGCTGCCGAGCGCGGCCGTGGCCAGTGCGGCCGCACCCCGCCCGGCGCGGGCCATCTTGTTGCCCTCGAGCGCGGTGGCCACCGAGGCGCTCTCGCCCGGCGTGTTCAGCAGGATCGAGGTGGTGGAGCCGCCGTACATCCCGCCGTAGTAGATGCCGGCGAACATGATGAGCGCGGCCGCCGGTTCGAGGCGGAACGTGACGGGCAGCAGCAGCGCCACGGTCAGCGCGGGGCCGATGCCCGGCAGCACGCCGACCGCGGTGCCGATCGTCACCCCGACGAACGCCCACAGCAGGTTGCCCGGGGTGAGCGCGTCGGCGAAGCCGTTGAGCAGGTCACCCATGTCAGAACCCCCACGGCCCGGTGGGCAGCGACAGCCCGATCAGCACGTCGAAGACCAGGAACACCACCACGGCCAGGGTCCAGCCGTAGGCGGCCACGCGGGCCGGGTGCGGCGCACCCAGCAGCAGGGCGGCCGCGGTGAACAGGCCGGCGCTGCTCACCACCCACCCCATGATCGGCAGCAGAAGGGCGAACGCGACCAGGACCAGCACCAGGGCCGCCAGGCGCCAGAGGCGCCGTCCGGGGCTTCCCGGCGTACGCAGGAACCGGCGCGACTGGAACACCAGAGCGCCCCCGAGCAGACCGAGCAGGATGCCGAGCAGCGTGGGCGCGGCCGCCGGGCCGAGGGCGTCGTCGGAATCGCGCAGGCGGGCGGCGTCGAGCAGCACCACGATCGCGGCCACGACCATCAGCACGCCGAGCGCGCCGGCCGCCCGGGCCTCGCGGTGCGCGACCTCGGGAGTCTCCGGGAGCGGGCGCCCCTCCTCGATGTCGGTCATGCCAGGCCCATCTTGACCAGCACTTCCGTCACCGTGCGGCGCTCGCTCGCGATGTACTGCTCGAACTGGTCGCCGGTCAGGGTGGCGTCGAGCCAGCCGCGCCGCTCCAGGGTCTCCCGCCACGCCTCGGTGCGGGTCATCCGGAGGAGCAGGTCTTCCAGCTGCCGCTCGTCGGCGGCGCTGATACCCGGCGGCGCTACGACGCCGCGCCAGTTCGCCAGCTCCACATCGACCCCCTGCTCCTTGAGGGTGGGCACATCGGGCAGGGCCGGCAGGCGCTGCGGGCTGGAGACGGCGATCGGGCGGATCGTGCCCGCCCTGATCTGCCCGACCAGCTCGGAGACCCCGGAGACGCCGGCCGTCGCCCGCCCCGAGAGCAGCGTGGACAGCGCCTCGCCGCCGCCGGAGTGAGCCACGTAGTTGACCTCGGCCGGGTCCGCGCCGACGGCGTCGGCCACCAGCCCGGCCAGGATCTGCTCGATGCCGCCGGCCGACCCGCCGGCCCAGCTGACCTTGCCGACGTCGTCCTTCATGGCCGACACCAGGTCGGTCAGGTTCTTCACGGGCGAGCCGGCGGGCACGACGATCACCTCGTAGTCGGTGAGCAGCCGGGCCAGCGGCGTCGTCCGGTCGAGCGCCACCGGCGAGTCGTTGCTCTCGATCGCGCCCACCATGACCAGCCCCATCACCATGAGCTGGGTCGGGTCGCCCTCGTAGCGGACGAACTGGCTGAGACCGATCGTCCCGCCCGCCCCCGCCACGTTGTGGACCTCGGTGCGACCGGCCTGCTCCCGCAGGGCCGTCTGCATCTCGCGCGCCGTCTGATCCCATCCCCCGCCCGGGCCGGCCGGCGCCATCAGCCGCAACTGCTTCCCGTTGAGAAAACCCGCGTCGTCGTCCCCGCCCCCCACGAGCGCCGCGACGAGCAGCAACGTTGCCGCCGCCGCGGCCACGAAGGGCCCCGCGACGGCGGGCCGCCAGGAGTACCGCATCGGTCCTCACCGCGCTTTCGTGACGTTCCGCCCGACACTCCCCATAGATTCAGCTACCTGGATCTTTTAGTCAATCGCCCCGCACCCGGCTTCCCGCTCACAAACCGAAATGCTGAGGGGGTGGTTTGGGTTCGTGCGGTGCCGCGCGGGAGGATCAGGACGTGGGCGGGGACGGGGACTCAGCGACGCGGCTGCGGGTACGGCTGCTGGGCGCCTTCGAGGTGAGCTGCGGCGAGGCCGTGGTTGCCGTTCCCGGCGCCCGGATTCGGGGGCTGCTGGTGCGGCTGGCCCTGGGCGGCGGACGGCCGGTCGACGCGGGGACGCTGGTCGACGCGGTCTGGGCCGACGGGCGGCCGGCGGAACCGGGCAACGCGCTGCAGGCCTTGGTGTCGCGGCTGCGGAGAATCCTGGGCCGGGCCGGTGCGGTGGTGCCGGTCGAGGGTGGCTACCGGCTCGATGTGACCGGCGACGACGTCGACGCGCTGCGCTTCGAACGGCTGGCCGCAAGCGGGCGTGAGAAGTTGCGGACCGGGGATCCACGGGCCGCCGCCGGCCTGCTGGCCGAGGCGGTCGCCCTGTGGGTGGGCCCGGTCGCCGCGGAGCCGGGCATCGTCGGCGCGGTGGCACCGGCCACGGCCACCCGGCTGAGGCGGATCTCGGTCGAGGCGGTGGCCGACCTGGCCGAGGCCGAACTCGTGCTGGGGCGGGCCGTCGACGCGGCCGCCCGGCTCACGGCGCTGCTGGCCGAGGAACCGGTCGACGAACGGGCGGCGGCCCTGCTCATGGATGCTCTCGCGGCGCAGGGACGGCAGGCCGAGGCGCTGGGTGTCTACGAATCGATGCGCGAGATCCTCGCCGACCGGCTGGGCGCCGACCCGGGAACCGCCCTTCGCGAACGTCACCTGCGCCTGCTCCGCTCCCCCGGTTCCGCGACCGCGGCCCCAGCGGATTTCGCCCATCCCGCGGACTTTTCCACCACCCACCCCACCGGCCTCACTCCGGCATCAGGCGCTGCCCCGCCCTCGAGCGCTGAGGCTCCCGGCTCGGCCGACCGGATCGAGGCGCTGCCGCCCAGCAACCTGCCGGCGCCGCTCACCAGCTTCGTCGGACGGGACGACGATCTGGCGCGGATCGACACGCTGCTGGCGGGCGGGCGGCTGGTGGCGATCGTCGGGCCGGGCGGAGCCGGTAAGACGCGGCTCTCGATCGAGGCCGCGCGACGGCGGCGGCACGAGTACCGGGACGGCACCTGGCTGATCGACCTGGCCGCGGTCACCGAGCCCGCCAAGGTCGGCGCGGCGCTGCTGACTGCGGTCGGGCTGCGCGGGTCGGCGCTCTTCGAGCCGTCGGCCCGGATGCAGGCGTCCGGGGCGGAGCTGGACGTCCTGGTCGAGCAGCTCAGCGGACGGGAGAGCCTGCTCGTCGCCGACAACTGCGAGCATCTCATCGACGCCGTGGCGCATCTGTTCGCCGCGCTGCTGCCACGGTGCCCGGGCCTCAAGGTGCTGGCCACCAGCCGCGAGCCCCTGGCGGTCGACGGTGAGGCGCTGGTGCCGCTCGGGCCGCTGACTCTGCCCGCACCCGGCGACAGCCTCGACGACGTCCGGCGTACGGCGTCGGTCCGGCTCTTCGTCGAACGGGCCTCAGCCGTGCGCCCCGGCTTCGACGTCGACGAGACCACCGGGAGCGACATCGTACGGGTCGTGCGGGGACTCGACGGCATGCCGCTGGCTCTCGAACTGGCCGCCGCCCGGCTGCGCACACTGTCGCTGGCCGAGCTCACGGACGGCCTGTCGGACAGGTTCCGCCTGCTCACGACGGGCAGCCGCGCCGCCAGCCCTCGGCACCGCACGCTGCGCGCGGTCATCGCCTGGAGCTGGGATCTGCTCGGGGACCACGAACGTACGGTGGCCGAGCGGATCGCCGTGCTGCCGGGCGGCGTCACCGCAGCTACGGCGGCCGCGGTCTGTGCCGGCACGACCGTCTCTCCGGCCGGCATCCCGGAGCTGCTCGGCGCCCTCGTCGACCGCTCATTGCTTCAGCTCGCACCGGAGCCGGGCCGCTACCGCATGCTCGAGACCCTGCGCGAGTACGGCATGGAGCGCCTGGCCGACCGGGACGAGCTGACCGCCGTACGGGGCCTGGCCGCCCGTCATCTCGCCCGGCTCGTCGCCCGCCTCGAGCCCGAGCTGCGCGACCATCGTCAGCTGGGCGCGCTGCGCGAGCTCAACGCCGAGTACGACAACGCCCTCGCCGCCCTGCGCCACCTGTGCGACATCGGCGACGGCGCCGGCGCGGTCGCCCTCGCGATGGACCTGGCCTGGTACTGGCAGATGTTCGGCCGGCACACCGACGCGACGTTCTGGCTGACCGAGGCGCTCGAGGCGCCGGCGGCGGGGCACTCGCTGCGGCGGGACTGCGCCGAGGCCGTGCTGCTGCTCAACCGGGTCGGCGCCCGCTCGACGATGACCACCGAGGCCGTCGAGCGGAGCGAGGCGGAGCTGCGGGCGCTGACCGACCGCCTGCTCGCCTATCCCGCGCTGCCCGGCCTGGCCGGCGCCCTGACCGCGCTGTCGCTGTTCTTCCTGCGGGAGGACGAGGGGTCGCTGTCGGTCATCAACCGCCTGATCGAGGGCCGGGACGTCTGGCTGGCCGGCCTGGCCCACCTGTTCCGTGCCCAGTTCGCCGAGAACGAGGGCGACATCGAGACCATGGACGTCCACGTGACCGCCGCGCTGGAGTGCTTCGCCGGTGTCGGCGACCGCTGGGGCCAGGCGACCGCGCTGCCCATGCGGGCCCTGCTGCGCCAGTACGGCGCCGATCTGGACGGTGCGCTGGCCGACCTCAGCCGGGCCCGCTCGCTGGCCCGCGAGTTCGGGTCGCTCAGCCTCAACGACGAGCTCTTCATCGATCTGCGCTGGATCGATCTGCACATGCGCCAGGGCAACGAGCAGCAGGCCGTCGCCATGCTGGTCACCCTGCGGGAACGGGCCCTGCACGGCGCCGCCCCGGAGATGCTGGTGCTGCTCAACGCGCTGGAGGCCGGCATGTGGATCCGCCTCGGCGACCTGGCCCGGGCGCGCGAGCTCATCGACCTGGCCGAGGCCGAGATGGCGGCCGACCCGCTGTTCGCCGGCGATCACGGCCGGGCCATCGCCGGCACCGTGCGGGCCTCGCTCAACGTGGAGGTGGGCGATCTGGCCGGCGCCCAGCGGGCGCTCACCGGCGCCTACACGGCGGCCGTGGAGAGCCGCGACAAACCGATCCTGGCCTTCGTGGCGGTGGCCGCGGCCGGTCTCGCCGAACGCCAGGGCCACCCGGGCGAGGCGGCCCGTCTGCTCGGCGCGGCCGCCCGTCTGCGCGGCAGCCACGACAGCAGCGATCCGAACATCCGCGAGGTGACCACCCGGACCCGGGCCGCTCTGGGCGAACAGGGCTTCACCGCGGCGTACGGGGAAGGTTTCGACCTGGACGGCAGGAGTGCTTCCGCCCAGGTCGATCCGGCCCGTCTGCGCCGCGGCGAACTGCCCCCCGCTCAGGCCCGCCGCGCGTAGGCACGCAGGGCCAGCGGGACGAAGACGACCAGCAGACCGGCCATCCAGACCAGGGTGACGGTCAGGTTGTGGGCCACCGGGCCGCCGACCAGCAGGCCGCGGATCGTCGACACCAACGGGGTGATCGGGTTGACCTGGACGAACGCCTGCAGCCAGCCCGGCAGCGTGTCGGTCTGCACGAAGACGTTGCTGCCGAACGACAGCGGGAAGATCAGCAGGAACATCACGCCTTGCACGGCGCCCGGGGTGCGGACCAGCATGCCGACCCAGACCGAGATCCAGCAGAAGCACAGTCCGAAGCCGATGGAGAGCGCGACCGCGGCCACCGCCGGCAGGAAGCCCGTCTCGACGCGGAAGCCCATCAGCGTCCCGAAGCCCAGCATGAACACGCAGACGGTCAGATAGCGGACGATGTCCGCCGAGACCGCGCCGACCAGCGGCGCCGAGCGGGCCACCGGCAGCGAGCGGAACCGGTCGAAGACACCCTTCTCGATGTCGGCGTTCAGGTTCTGGCCCAGCGCGATGCCGCCCAGCGCCAGCGACTGCGCCAGTAGGCCGGGCAGCAGGAACTGGAGGTACGCGCCCCGGTCGCCGGCGCCGATGGCCCCGCCGAACAGGTAGGTGAACAGCAGCAGGAAGATCACCGGCTGGACGGTGACGTCGATCAGGGCCTCGGGCGTGCGAACGGTCTTGATCAGACTTCGCCGCGCCAGCGCCAGACTGTGGCGCATCAAGGCGGCCAGCGCGCCGCCGCGTGGACGGTCGATGTCGCCGGTGAAACCGCGGGTGGGAACGTCGAGGGCGGTCATACGAGCTCGTTCTCCTTCGTGGGCGTGGGGGTCCCCTCGGTCAGGGCGTGGAAGACCTCGTCGAGGCTGGGCAGGTGCAGGCCGAAGTCGACGACCTCGACCCCGGCCCGGCGCAGCGCCGGAACGGCCTCGTCGAGGGCCAGGTCGCTGGCCACCGGCACGCTGACCGCGCCGGGGCGGGCGCCCGCGGCTGTCTCGGCCGACGCGTTCGTGCCGGGCGCGGCGACGGCGTCGAGCACCCGCAACGTGTCGGGCACCTTGGCCGGGTCGGCCGGGCGGACGCTCAGGGTGAGGCCGCCGACGCGCCGCTTGAGCCCGTCCGGGGTGTCGTGGGCGATCACCCGGCCGTGGTTGATCACCACGATCTCGTCGGCCAGGGCGTCCGCCTCCTCGAGGTACTGCGTGGTGAGCAGGACGCTCGAACCCTGGGTGACCTGGGTGCGCACCACGCCCCACATGTCCTCGCGCTTGGCCGGGTCGAGGCCGGTCGTCGGCTCGTCCAGGAAGATCACCTCGGGGTGGCCGACGAGGCTGGCGGCCAGGTCGAGGCGGCGCCGCATGCCCCCGGAGTAGGTCTTGGCCATCCGGTTGGCCGCCTCGGCGAGGTCGAACCACTCGAGCAGCTCGGCCGCCCGCTTCTTGGCGTCGCTGGTCCTCAGGTCGAGCAGCTGACCGATCAGCACCAGGTTCTGGGTGCCGGTCAGGTCCTCGTCGACGCTGGCGTACTGGCCGGTCAGGCCGATGCGACGGCGCACCCGGGCCGGCTGCTTGAGCACGTCGATGCCGGCCACCTCGGCGTAGCCCTCATCGGGACGCAGCAGGGTAGCCAGGACGCGTACGGCCGTGGTCTTGCCGGCTCCGTTCGGCCCGAGCACGCCGAGCACGGTGCCGCGGCGCATCGCGAGGTCCACCCCGTCGAGTGCCTGTGTCTTGCCGAAGCGCTTGCGGAGTCCCTCCGCGCGCACTACGAGGTCACTCATGTCACTTCCTCCCGTCGCGAGCGGCGCCGTGTGGCGCCGGCTCTCGACGAGAAGGTTCGCGCGGTGCGCTGACATCCCGCGCACATATCGCTGACACAGCCGTGTCAGCGGCGGCGATGGATGCCCTTGCGCGGCCTCAGCGTCCACACCAACAGCGCTCCGACCAGCAGGACCAGTGGGATCGCGGCTATCCAGAGCAGCGGAGATGTGGGCTCGCTCACCGGCGCTTGCGCGACCTTCTGCGGCTGCTTCTGGGGCGCGCGCGACGGCGGGGGCGACGGTTTCGGCTTCAGATCGGCGCCGACGACGGACAGGATCCAGGGGGCGATCGCGTCGACGCGCGTGGAGGTGTCAGCGCCGCTGTGCGGGCAGCGCGGGCCACGGCTCACCACAGCCACCACGACGGCCGGCTTGCCGTCGGTGAAGTAGGGGCCGCCCGAGTCGTGCGGGCAGGCGCTGGTGGTCTTGCGCGGGGCCGCGCCCTCCACACCCAGCTCGACCTTCGCGACCGAGGTGACCTCGAACTGGCCGGTCTGCAGGCGGGAGGCCGTGCGCTTGGCGGTGCCGCTGGTCAGGCCGAAGCCGACGAGGCGCAACCGCTGGCCGTCGACGGGCTTCCTGCGGTTGAGCTTGAGCGGGGTGATGCCGGTGATCGCCTTGTCGAGCCGCGCGAGCGCCACGTCGGCCGAGCCGTGCTGACGCACCTCGACGACGTTGGCCGTGACTCCGGCCTTGCCCTTGAGGTCGGCGCGGCCGATCGTGGCGATGGTCTTGTCGGCGACCGTGCGCGAGACGCGCTTGTCGTTCTCGTCCTTGAAGCAGTGGCCGGCGGTCAGCACCCAGTGCGGCGAGATCAACCCGCCCGAACAGGAGCTGTTCCGTTTGCCCCCGTCGGCGGTCGGGATGCCGATGTCGGTGAGCTTGACCGCGAACTCGTACGTTCCGTCGGGCACACCGTCACCGTTCGCGATCGCGTGGGCCGGCGTGCTCACCGTCCCGGTGGCCACGATGGCGGCCAACGCGACGAGGACCCTCGATAGCGTTCTCATCGGGGACGACAATAGAGGCAGACCGCCAATTACGGACCGCATCCTTGGCGACACAGGCCCCCGGGGACGCCTGCCCCCGGGGACGAACGGCTCAGGACTGCAGCCACTCCAGCAGGTCGGCGTTGATCGTGTCGGCCTGGGTGGTCGGCATGCCGTGCGGGAAACCCTCGTACGACTTCAGCGTGCCGTTCTTCAGCAGCTTGGCCGAGAGCGGGCCCGCGTCCGCGTACGGGACGATCTGGTCGTCGACGCCGTGCATGACCAGCACCGGCACGGTGATCTTCTTGAGGTCCTCGGTGAAGTCGGTCTGCGAGAACGCCACGATGCCGTCGTAGTGAGCCTTGGCGCCGCCCATCATGCCCTGGCGCCACCAGTTCTGGATGATCGCCTCGGAGGACTCGACGCCCGGCCGGTTGAAGCCGTAGAACGGCCCGGACGGCAGCGCCCGGTAGAACTCCGACCGGTTGGCGGCCAGCTGCGCCTGCAGGTCGTCGAACACGGCCTTGGGCAGGCCGCCCGGGTTGGCCTCGGTCTGCACCATCAACGGCGGAACGGCGCTGATGAGCACGCCCCGGGCCACCCGCTCCTCGCCGTGCCGGGCGATGTAGTGGGCGACCTCGCCGCCACCGGTCGAGTGGCCGACGTGGATCGCGTCGCGCAGGTCGAGGTGCTCGACGACGGCCTTGAGGTCGTCGGCGTAGTGGTCCATGTCGTGGCCGTCACTGACCTGAGTGGACCGTCCGTGCCCGCGCCGGTCGGCCGCGACGACCCGGTAGCCCTTGCTCAGGAAGAAGAGCATCTGCGTGTCCCAGTCGTCGGCCGACAGCGGCCAGCCGTGGCTGAACACGATGGGCTGCCCCGAGCCCCAGTCCTTGTAGAAGATCTCGACGCCGTCGGAAGTGGTTACGTAGCCCATGCCGGTCTCCGCTCATCTGTGCTGGGAGGTGCTCCCACCGGCCAAGCTATGCCCGCGGAGGTGCAATCCGACAGCAATACGTGATGAACGACAACTTGCGAATTCGCTGTCACACCGACGGCCGGAAGGTGGTCCGGCGACGATTCGGCCATTCGGGCGAAGGCGGCGTTGGACAGACAGGCCCCGCGCGATCAGCCGCGGCACGTCCCGCTCGCGGTCGGTCGGGGCGGCCAGTTCGGGTGGCGGGCCCGCGGGCTGTCGCGGGGAGCCGAAGCGCTCGACCAGGCGCCGGGTGATGGACGGCTCGATGTGGCCGTGCCGGCGGGCCGGCCACGCCCTCGACCGGGCGGTGACCCGGTCGAGGCGCGAGCCGACGGCGTGGAGCGTGGCGGTCAGGCCTTCCAGAAGACGTAGACGGCGCCGTACTTGACGGCCTTCTTGGCGCCGTCGGCGCAGGCGCCGGCCGGGGCGGTGCCGCCCGAGGTGAGCAGGCGGCTGATGTGGGTCGAGGTGCCGATGACGCCGCTGCCCGACTTCTCGGTGACCTCGAGCAGCAGCTCGGGGATCGTGCCGGCGCGCGCGCTCTCGCCGATCTTCTTCGCCTTGACGAGCGAGTTGTCGCGGGTCGACTGCCAGCTCGGGCCGCCGAAGTGGTGGACGCGGCCGCCGGTGCCGATCAGCTGGGCCTCGGGCACGGACGCGCCGGTGAAGATGCCGCCGGCGCACGTGTAGGTCTGGGTGCCGGAGGCGACGAAGTACGCGCCGATCGGCTTGGCGCCCTTCGGCGGCTTGATCGCGGCCGGGATGCCCGGGATCGACACGGCGCGGGCATCGGCTCCGACGGCGGCCGGCGCGACGGCGGCCTGCTCGGCGGCTGAGGCGTTGAAGGTCACGGCGCCGACGGTGGCGACCACGGCCGCCATCCCCACCCCGGCGGCGGCGCGAACCCGGGAACGCTTCGTGTTGAGCATGGAAACTCCTTGTTTGGGGGCGTGAGCGTCGCCCCTTCGCCTCCTGACACGGTTCCCGGATGCCTCCAGATGTACATGAGAGTCGATGTTGCCCGTTCGTCCTCGATGGATGGTCCGTTCGGCTGACCCTACTGTTAAGTAGCGGTTTCCGAAGGCATTTCCGCAGCTTAAGATGCATCCTGCCGCAACCAGCGCGGCTCGCCGGCGGAGGCACGCGCCCGTCGCGACGAAGCCCCGATTGCGCCCTGGGCCCCCGCACGACGACGGCCCGCGGCTTCGAGAGCCGCGGGCCGTTCGTGGTGTGCTGGGCGGTCAGGACTTGAAAGCGTCCTTGACGTTCTCGACAGCCTGCTTGACCTTCGAGCTGCTCTGGTCGGCCTTGCCCTCGGCCTCGAGCTGCTCGTCGTCCGTGGCCCGGCCGACGCCCTCCTTGACCTTGCCGCCAACCTCTTCGGCCTTGTTGTCGACCTTGTCATCGAATGCCATGTCAGCCTCCACTTCGTCGTGCCAACGACTTAGGACTACCCCTGCTTGCCTGCGGCAATCATTTCCGCCGGGCGAAACTCGAAGGTGACACCCGCGCGAACGAAGGCAAGGCCGCGACGATGGCCGTTGGTCCGCGCTATTGGCCGTCCGGGGTGACCTCGGTGCGCTGCTCAGGGGTGGCATCGTTGCGGGTGGCTTCGGTGGGCCCGCCGGGAATCCGGGGGTGGCGGAGGCCGGGATGGTCCGCCGGCAGGGTGCGGCGGATCACCCACCAGCTCACGGCCAGGCAGGCGGCCACCAGCGGCCAGGTCAGGGCTACCCGCGCGGCCCCCAGCGCGACCACCTGGCCTGCCGCGTAGAGGGGCAGGAAGACGGCCAGCCGTACGACGTACTGCAGCACCCACACCCAGCTGGCCAGGCCGTACGAGCGGAGCAGAGCCGGGTCGCGACGCCAGCGGGTTCGCTGGCCGAGGACGGCGCCGACGATCAGGCCCAGCAGCGGCCAGCGGATCACGATGCTGACCGCCCAGGCCAGGGCGCTGGCGGCGTTGCTCAGGAGCTGGATCAGGAAGAAGTCCTCGGCCCGGCCGGTGCGCAGGGCGATCAGCGCGGCCACGCACACGCCGAGCAGGCCGATCAGCACCGCGCGTGGCTTCTCGCCGCGGCGCAGGCGCCAGATCGAGATGGCGATCGCGCACACGACCGCCACGCCGGCGCCGGCCCAGATCGACTGGCCGGCCGCCAGCCAGCCGGCCACGAACCCGACGGCCGGCAGCGTGGCGTCGACCGCGGCCCGCCGCCCGTTGAGCAGCTGCGACAGCGACTCCGGCTGCGTCATCCCCACACCCCGTCCGCTCGGCAGACGGACCCGGCAGCGGACCGTCTGCTCGACAGTTAGGAAAGCCTAACCGCAGCCGGAGCGGGGGCTCACTCCAGGTGGAACGTCGCGTCGCCGCGGCTCAGGGCGTCGGTGGCTGTCTCGAGGCGGAGCAGATAGTTGACGTGCCGCAGATAGCGGCCGGGGAAGTTCACCGACTCGAACGAGACGCCGGCCGCGTCGGCCAGGCCGGAGCGGCGCTGGAAGCTGGCGTCCGCGTTGAACAGGGCCGTTCCGTCGGCGCGGTCGACCCATGCCTCGTTGTTGCGGTGGCGCAGGTACGAGCCGGGATAGTTCGTCGATTCGAGCGACACCGAGCCGCCGCCGGCCAGACCGGGAACGATCCGGAACTGCGAATCGGCGAGCGCGGTCACGTTCGGGTCGAGGCGGGCCCGGAACTCCCAGTGACGCAGGTAGCGGTCGGGGACGTTGTGAGACCTCAGCCGTACGGGATGAAGGCCGTCGGGGATCGGGATGCCGAAATTCGGGGCGCCGTCGGCGTTCCAGTAGAACTTCTGCACGCGGGTGCGGCGGTTCGGGTCGTTGAGCGGGTCGCCGCTGATGTCGCGGTAATTGCGGTCGTGATAGACGATCAGGTCGCTCTGGCCGTCCTCGGCGACGGTGAACGAGTTGTGCCCCGGGCCGTGCTGGCCGGTGGCCGCGTTGCTGACGAAGACCGGGTTGGGGCTCTTGGTCCATGACGAGGCGCTGAGCAGGTTGGCGGTGGCCGACGCGGTGAGCAGGCCGAGGCAGTAGTTCGCGTCGGTGGCGCTGGCCGAATACGTCATGAAGACCCGGCCGTTGCGCACGATCACGGCCGGTCCCTCGTTCACCGCGTACCCGCGTGTCTCCCAGGCCAGAGTCGGGACAGCCAGGCGTACGGGTGTGCCGGTGATCGTCCAGGGGTTCGACATCCGCGCCAGGTAGAGGTTGGAGTTGGTGGCGACGCCCGGCTCCTGCTGCGCCCAGGCGAGGTAGCGGACGCCGTTGTGGACGAACGTGGTCTCGTCGAGCGAGAACGTGTCCCACGCGGTGACGATTCTCCCGCGCTCCGTCCAGGCGCCGGTCAGCGGATTGGCGGACGAGCTTTCGAGTACGTACATCCGGATGCGGAACCGGTCGTCCGCGCGTCCGGCCGTGAAGTAGACGTACCACCTGCCGTCGATGAAGTGGATCTCCGGCGCCCAGATGTTGGCGCTCATCTCGCCGCTCGCGTGCTTACGCCAGATCACCGTTTCGCTCGCGCCGGCCAGGCCCTGAACGGTCGTGGCCCGGCGCAGCACGATGCGGTCGTACTCGGGAACGGTCGCGGTCATGTAGTAGTAGCCGTCGGTGTGCTTCCAGACGTGCGTGTCAGCCCGCTGGTTGGCGATCGGGTTCGAGTAGGCCACCGGCGGCGCGGCCACCGCCGGCCCCGCCGGAACAAGAAGAACAGCCGCCGCCAGGATGAGCAGACTGACGAGTCGCTTCACACCGCACCGCCTTTCCGACAGTCGGTTGCTGGCCACAGAAGACCGCCAGCTGTATGACGAGCAGTTGTACGACAAGCAGTTGTATGACGAGCAGTTGTCTGACGAACCCCTGTGTGACCGCGCACGACATGGCATCGACGAACTTCGAAGTTCCTGCCGACAGTGTTAGCGATAACAATGTCGCGGTCAAGCCCGGGCGGCCCCGGTTGCCGTGGGCGCTCCCGAGTTCTAGCATCGCGGCACACACACATTGACGTCCTTCGACGCTTGATGCCACCGTCGAAGCGCTTCGACAGGGCGTCCGGAACAGAGGGGACACCATGCGCAGACGTGTTCTTGCGCTCTCGACGGCCGTGGCGGTCGTCGCGGGAGGGGCGGCCGTCCTCACCGCCCTTCCCGCGTCGGCGGCGGCCGGGTGCCGCGTCGCCTACGCGGTCAGCAGCACGTGGCCGGGCGGGTTCGGGGCCAACGTGACGATCACCAACCTCGGGGATCAGCTCTCCTCGTGGACGCTCGCCTGGTCGTACGGCAACGGCCAGACCATCACCCAGGCCTGGAACGCCACCGTCAGCCAGAGCGGCTCGACGGTCACCGCCCGCAACGCCGGCTACAACGGGTCGATCGGCACCAACGGAACGGTGTCGTTCGGCTTCAACGGCGCGGCGAGCGGCACCAACAGCGTGCCGACGGCCTTCACGCTCAACGGGACAGCCTGCACCGGCGCCACGACCAACCCGCCGACCCCGACCACTCCCCCGCCCTCGAACCCGGGCACCGGTGTGCCGTCCGACGCCGCCTGGGCCGACTCGGGACAGTGGGCCTCGTGGACCAACAACGGGTACACGCTCTACAACAACATCTGGGGTGGTGGCGCCGGGACGCAGACGATCTGGGCCCGCAGCGGCACGAACTTCGGCGTCGTCGCCAACCACCCGCGCACCAGCGGGGTGAAGTCGTACCCGAACACCGGCAAGACGCTCAATCGCACGCTGAGCTCGCTGTCCTCGGTGACCAGCTCGTTCAACGTGTCGGTCCCGGCCGACGGTGACTACGCCACCACCTACGACATCTGGGCCGACAACCACGCGTACGAGGTGATGATCTGGACCAACCAGCACGGCGCGGTCGGTCCGATCGCCGAGAGCTACGACGCCAACGGAGCCGTGCCGAACGTCCGGAACCTCTCGGTCGGCGGGCACACCTGGAACGTCTACCGCGGCTCGAACGGGGCCAACGCGGTCTTCTCGTTCATTCGCACCAACACCAACTCGGGCACGATCGACCTGCTGGCCGTCATGAACTGGTTGCGCACGAACAACTGGTGGGGCAACGTCACCGTCGGTGAGCTGCAGTTCGGCTTCGAGATCACCGGCACCGCCGGACAGTCCGCCTTCACCACAAACAGCTTCTCCCTGAATTACAGCTGAGCCGTGTCGAGACGGCGGCGACGGCTCCGACCAGGAGATGTCACCGCCGTCGGCGGTGACGGCTGCGGCCTACGGACACAGGCCGGAGCCACCGCCGGATCGGTCAGAGGAGAAGCAATCATGGGCAAGGTCTGCACGGGCGCGACGATGTCGCTCGACGGATTCATCGCGGGGCCCGGCGAGAGCGGCTTCGATCTGCTCTTTCAGTGGTACGGACCCGGCCTGCCGGAGGAGGTCACGGGCGCCTCCCAGTCGGACGCCGAGCATCTGCGCCGGGTGAAGGAGCGGACCGGCGCGCTGGTGGTCGGGCGCCACCTGTACGACCTGACCAACGCCTGGGGCGGGCGGCACCCCATGGATCTGACCACCGTCGTCCTGACCCACCGTCCGCCCGAGGACCGCCCGGTCGCGGATGAGAACTTCGTCTTCGTCACCGGCGGCATCGAGGAGGCCATCGCCACCGCTCAGAAGATAGCGGGGAGCAGGGAGGTCGGATTGAACGGCGGCCAGATCGCCCGGCAGTGTCTCGAGGCGGATCTGCTCGACGAGTTCCACGTCGACCTGGTGCCGGTGCTGCTCGGCGGGGGCACACCGTTCATCGGCCCCTTCGAAGGCGCTCCCCTGCAGCTGGAGGGACCGGTCAGCACAGTCAGCGGGAAGGGCGTCACCCACCTGCGCTACCTGGTCCGGCGCTGAGGCGCGGCCGGCCTCGCGCCGCCTCGCTGACCAGCGGCGAGCGTCGTGGCCGGCCTCATCTACAGGCAGGCGGAGAACAGGCTGCCGAGCACTCCGCCCCCGTCGGCTGTCGACGCGCCGGCCCCGGGGCGGGAGATCGCTACGCTCGGGGCATGCGCCTGGCCCACGTCACCGACCTGCACCTCGGGGCCGAGGAGCCGGCCGTGGTGGCGGGGCTGCGGGCCGACCTGATCGCCCAGGCGCCACATCGGCTGCTGGTCAGCGGCGACCTGACCATGCGGGCCCGGGACGACCAGTTCCGGGCCGCGGTCGACCTGCTGGCGTCGGTCGGCAAACCCTGGACGTGCGTGCCGGGCAACCACGACCTGCCGCTCGACCGGCCGGCCCGGGCCTTCGACCCGTTGGGCGCCTACCGGCAGTTCGTCGATCCGGAGCCCGAGCCGATCATCCGCGACGGCGGTCTGCTCCTGCTGGGGCTGAGCTCGCCCCGGCCGTATCTGTGGAAGGGCGGCCGGATCGACGCGGCGCAGGTGGCTCGGATCGGCTCGGACCTGGCCGGGGCGGCTGATCTCAAAGTCCTGATGCTGCATCATCCGGTGTTCCGCTCGGAGCAGCGGCCGGGCGAAGCCCTGGTGCACGGCGCCGACGACACGCTGCGAGCAGCGGCGGCGGCCGGCGTCGACGTCATCCTGTGCGGGCACGACCATGTGGCGGCGCAGGCCGGTCTGCGCGGGATGATCGGCCTGATGAGCGGAACGGCCTGCTCCTGGCGCGTGCGGACCGACGAGAGCCAGTCCTGGACCATGCTGGACCTCGACGGCGACGACCTGCGGCTGACCGTACGGCACTGGGTCGACGGCGCCTTCCGGCCAGCGCGCACGACACAATGGCGCCGCACCGCCGACGGCCGCTGGCACGCCTGAGGCAGGGCGCCTGCGACGCGGCCGCGCGCCGAAGCGCGGCAACCACGACAACGCCGAGCTCGTGCGACAGTCCCGGGCGCTGCAACCACGACCGCGCAGACGGTCGAAGCGCGGCATACACAACGCAGCCACGCCCGCGGAAAAGGCAGACGAGACGCAGCCACGCGTAAACGGCGGACGAAACAGGCGCGGCCGGGTCAGACGGCGGGCACGCCGGAGGCCACTCGGACCAGGGCGTTCAGGTCGCGCCGGCTGAGCGCCGCGGCGCGCGGCCGGGCACCGGACGAGCGGGGCACGCGCACGCGCAGGGCGCCGGGCAGCGATCGGAACACCAGCGGCGGCGTCAGCAGGATCGCCTCTCCGTCCACACCGGCCGGCACGTCGGCCTTGGAGCGCACCGTGAACTTGCGGGCCACGAACTCCACCGCCGGGACGGCGCCGCGCACGGCGACGATCCCCAACCGGCCGGTGTCGAGCCGCGGCCGCCCGCCCGACCGGCCCACCCGCGACAGGTCGTACGCGTTGTTGGAGACAAGCACCAGCGACACCCCACTGATCGGGGGACCCTCCGGGCTGTCGAACTCGAGGTCCGACGGCGCGGCCGCGGGGCCCAGCAGGTCGGGCAGCAGCCGTCCCCACGTCCGGATCTTGGCTTTGCGGTAGCCCTTGGCCCGGACCACCTCGGCGTAGACGCCGAGCGAGGCGTTGTTGACGAAGATCCGGTCGTTGACCGAGGCCAGGTCGACGAGCCGCTCGACGCCGTCGGTGAAGGCGTCCAGCGCGCCGGCCACGTCGGTGCGGTCGAGCCCGAGGTCGAGGGCGAAGTGGTTCCTCGTGCCGGCGGGCACGCAGACGAAAGGGAGGCCGTGGCGCATCGCCGTGGTGGCGACCAGGGCCTGCGAGCCGTCCCCACCGGCCATGCCGAGCACGTCAGCGCCCTCCGCGGCGGCCCGTTCGGCCAGCGCCGCCAGGTCGTCGCCGGGCCCGAGCGTGATCACCTCGAGACCGCGGGTCGCGGCCGCCTCGGCCAGGCCGGCCCGGGCCGCCGCGCCGTCACCCGACCGCGGGTTGATCAGCAGGACGCCGCGACGGGCCGGGGGGACCGGACGGGCCGGATGACCGCCCCTGATCGTCGCCGAGCTGTGCGGGCCGAGCGCGTAGCGTCCGGCCACGGCGAACACGATCAGCATGGCCGCCTGCGTCAGGAACAACGACAGGCCGATCGTGACCATCATCAGGACGCCGACCGCCGCCACCAGCACGGCGAGCCAGCGCAGCAGTCCGCGGCGGGTCAGCGCATACCAGGTCGCCGCCGTCACCACCACGACCGCGAGCACGAACGACACGAACGTGCCGAAGTGCAGCACCGTCGTCTCGAGCGTGGCCGCGACGGCGAGCAGTGGCGCGATCAGGGCGATGACGGCGGCGGCGCGCCGGCCACCGCCGGGCGTCACCGCCGGGCTGGTCACCGTGGTGGTGGAACGATGATCCGCGGTGTGCCTCCCGGTCCGTCCGGCGGCTCGGCGCCCTTGCCGTTGCTGACCTCGATGGCCACGACGCCGTTCTTGACCGTGCGGCCGCTGGGGCTGGTGCCGGCCGCCGTGCCCGCGGGGCACTTGGACTCGACCTCGCTGTTGGACACCACCGCGTCGAATCCGGCGTTCTCGATGCGGTCGCGGGCCCGCGTCAGCGAGAGGCACTCGACGTCGGGGATGCGCCGCTGGTCGCCGTACACGATCTTGCGGTTCTCGGGTCGTTTGAACTGGACCTTCGGCTTGCCGTCCATGTAGTCGCCGAGCGTGCGGTAGACGGCCGGATTGACCTGGTCGTGGTCCATCCGGTCCTTGTGGGCCTGGTAGTCGGGGTTGACCAGGTAGCCCGCCACCACCAGGGACGTCGTGCCGGCGATGAGCGAGGCCGTGCGGTCGCGGTCGGTGGTGCCGGTCTTGCCGAACACCGGGTGCCCGACCACGCCGCGGGTCACCCGGGCGGTGGCGCCCTCGCAACTGCCGGTGCGGGCGCGGTCACCCACCGGGCAACGGGCCGCGTCGAGCGCCGCGCGGGCGACGTCGACCGAGGTGGCGCGTTCGCAGTGGGACTTGCCGATGTCGAGCTTCTGGTTGTCGCGGGTCGTGATCTGTTCGATCGGGGTGGGCTCGCAGTACATGCCGTCGGCGGCCAGGGTCGCGTACGCGTTGGCCATGTCGAGCGGGGTGGTCGCGGACACGCCGAGCGTGAAGGCGCCCCACTGGTGCGAGTAGCCGTCCGACGCGAGCTTGGCGTCCTCGGGGTCGCGGAACTTGATGCCGAAGCGCTTGGCCACGTTCACCACGTTGTCGGCGCCGACCCGCTCCTCCAACGGCACGAAGTACGTGTTGATCGAGCGGCCGAACCCGCTCCACATGTTGTAGACGCCCTCGCCGCCGCCGCCCGAGTTCTGCGGGCACCAGAAGTGCGTGCCCGGGCAGGCCGAGTCGCTGCTGCGCTCGACGATGTACCGCGACTTGTAGAACTTCTCGGCCTTGATCGTGTAGTGCAGCGGGTAGCCCTTCTCGAGCGCCGCGATCAGGGTGAAGATCTTCATGACCGAGCCGGCCTGGTAGCCGTGGACGCCGCCGCCGCCGGTGATCAGCGGGTTCACCGTGTTGGGGGCGGAACCCTTGACGCCCGCCCGCCGCTTCCTGGGGTCGGACGAGAGCGGGTTCTTCGAGTCGTCGAGGCTGTACTTGCGGTTGGTGACCAGCAGCTTGACCTTGCCCGTGCGCGGCTCGACCGCCGCCAGCAGCAGGGCGTTCTTGTTCTTCTCCTTGATCAGGTCGCCGACCCGGGCCTTGGCCTCTTTCGTGGCCTTGAGGTCGATCGTGGTGGTGATGCGGTAACCGCCGCTCTTGAGGCGCCGCTCGCGCTCGAAGTTCGTCGCGCCGAACTCGGGGCGATCCATCCACCAGCGGTAGAAGAAGTCGCAGAAGAAACCCCAGCTGTTGTACGCCACGGAGACGCACCCGTTGCCGACCGGGGCCACCTTGCGCGGGATGGCCTCCTTCTTGGCCGCCGCGGCCTGGGCCGGCGTGATGGCGCCCATCTCGAGCATGCCCGGGATGACGTAGTTGTTGCGGCGCTGGCGGATCTCGTCGTACCCCTGCTTGGTCGTGGGGTCGTAGAACGACGGCGCCCGCACCACGGCGGCGAGCAGGGCGGCCTGGCCGATGGTGAGGTTCTTGGGGCTCTTGTTGAAGTAGACCTTGCTGGCGGCGAAGATGCCGTACGTCTGCTTGCCGAACGGCGCCATGTTGAGGTAGCGCTCGAGGATCTGGTCCTTGTTGAGCTCCTGCTCGACCCGCATGGCGTACTTGATCTCGGTGACCTTGCGGACGTTCGTGTCCTCGGTGGCCTTGACGACCTCGGACGGGCTGGTCGCCGAGTAGGCGAGCGACATGCGCACCCACTGCATGGTGATCGTCGAGGCGCCCTGCTTGGACTCCGACTTGCCGCTGTTGTTGACCACCGCCCGGGCGACGCCCTTGAGGTCGACGCCGTTGTGGTTGTAGAACTCGCGGTCCTCGGCGGCCACCATGGCGTCGCGGATGTGCGGCGACATCTGCTTGAGCGGCACGTCGCTGCGGAACTCGTCGTAGAACTGCGCGATCTGCGTCTTGTTGTCGGACGCGTAGACCCGCGTGATCTGCGGCGAGGCGAAATCCTTGAGCTCGCTCGGCAGGCTGGCGAACGCCTGGTTGCCGACCTTGGCCGTCAGACCGGACATCGCCGCCACCGGGAACGCCGCGGCCGCCACCACCACGCCCGCCACCAGCCCACAGGTCAGCAGCGCGAACACATTGAAGAAGACGTTGTGATCACGCCTGCGCCACCACGAACTCACCGAACCACCACCAGAGCCTCGTCGGGAGCGAGTCCCGTCTATTTCACCTTGCTTTGTCAAGGCGCGGGCCCGGCAATTCCCCCTCAGTCCGGCATTCCCCCCACAATCTTCGACCAAAAGATCGAAATCAGAAAGCCGACGTACGCCTTCCCGGCGACCCACACGACGCAAAGTCACCGCCTGGAGCGGAAGCAGTGACGAGCCCGCCAGCCCAGTCGGTCAGGCCGACCGGCGGAGGAAGTGGTAGACCTACGACTCGGCCGCGGTCGTGGTGATGTCGTCGAGGCCGGCGATCGTCAGGACCGGGGACAACAGCGGGTTGGAGACCAGCCGCAGACGGTCGACGTGCGGGAAGAGGGCGGCCAGGCCCGCGCTGTCGATGTACTCCACCCGGGTCAGGTCGACCACGAACGTGGACCCGGCCGACTCGTCGTGGGCCTCGGTCAGCGCCGTGGCGAAGGCGGCGGCGTTGCTCATGTCGATCTCGCCGGCGGCGGTGAGCACGACGGCGCCGTCCGGCCGGCGGCCTGTGGTGCAGGTCAGCGGTGTGCTCATCGGGGAATCCTCGCTTGCAGGCCGACGACGGTGCCGGCGGCGCCGGTCGTCACGGTCACTTCGCTCATCAGCGCCCGCATCAGGGCGAAGCCCCGCCCGCGGTGCGGGTTGGCGGCGGGCTCCGGGGTCTTCCACAGGCCGCTGTCGGTGATGGTCAGGCGCAGGTCGTCGGCCGTGGCCGACGCCCGCAGTCTGATCAGCCCGCCCGGCAGGTGGCGGTGGCCGTGCTCGATCGCGTTGGCGCACGCCTCCCCCGCCGCGACCAGCACGTTCTGGGCCGTTGTGGGGTCGACGCCGCAGCGGGCCAGCCAGGTGCGCAGCATCGAGCGCAGCGGAGCCAGCCGGGTCGCCTCGGCCGGGAAGTCGAGCTCGAGCGGGCCGGGGTGGCGGTAGAGCAGCATGGCCACGTCGTCGTCGTAGCCCCCGGCCGGAGCCATGCTCGCCATGACGTCGGTGGCCAGCTCTTCGAGCGCGACCGCCCGGCCCTGCTGCACCGCGGCCGCCACCCGTTCGATGCCGGCGGTCAGCGGCTGCCGTCGGCGTTCGACCAGGCCGTCGGTGTAGAGCAGCAGCGTGGCCCGCACCGGCACGGTGTAGTGCGCCTCGGGACGCTCGCCGGCCGAGCGCACCCCGAGCGGCCGCGAGCGGCCCTGGTCGAGCAGATCGGTGGTCCCGTCGGGGTGGGCGACGACCGCGGGCGGGTGCCCGGCGCTCGCGTACGTCAGCTCCCCCGTCGCCGGGTCGAGCACGCCGCAGAAGACGGTCGCGCACATCGCGCCCGGCAGCTGGACGGCGAACCGGTCGAGGGCGGTGAGCGTCTGCGCGGGGTCGGTGTTCTGCAGCAGCAGGGCCCGGCAGGCGCTGCGGAGCTGGCCCATAACGGTGGCCGCCCGCAGTCCGTGCCCGACGCAGTCGCCGACCACGATGCCGATCCGGCCGGCGGTCAGCATGACGGTGTCGTACCAGTCGCCGCCGACCTTGAGGGGGCGGGTGGCGGGCGCGTAGCGGACGGCGAACCCGGCGGGCAGCTCAGCCGGCCCGAGGATCGCCCGCTGGAGGGCCAGCGCCGTCTCGCGTTGCTGGTCGATCTGGTGGATGCGGTGCAGTCCCTGCCCGAGATGCCCGGCCAGCAGCGTCAGCAGGGTCCTGTCCTGCTCGGTGAACGGGCGCCGCTCGGTCAGTTCGAGCAGGAGCACCATGGTCCCGTCCGGGTGCTCGAGCGCGATGCCGGCGCCGCCGGGCTGGTCGGCGACCGGGGTGAGCAGCGGCTCGTCCCGCAGCGCGGTCAACGCCGTACGCCGCTCGGCAGTCAGACCCTCCCAGCGGGCCTGCTCGTCGGTGGTGACCAGGGTGGGCGGGCCCGAGTCGTGGAAGACCGCGGCGTACACCTGCCGGGCCTGCCACAGCTCGCCCAGCTCAGGCAGCACGCCGTGCAGCGCGCTGGAGACGCTCTCGGCCTGCGAGAGGCGCACGCTCAGGGCGGCCAGGGCGCTGTCGCGCTGCACGGCGTAATGCTCGGCGGTGACGTCGCGGAAGGTGCCCACGATGACCTTGCGGCCGGTGTCCGGGTCGGCGACCTGGTTGAACGACGCCGCGGCCCACAGCCGGTGCCCGTCGCGGTGCCGCACCGGGATGGTGTAGGTGCCCCGGGTGCTGCCCACCAGCATGGCGAGCGCGTCCGCGACCTGGTTGTACGCCTCCGGGTCGGCATCGCGGTCGGGCCACCACGGGTGCACCGGCGCGTACGGCAGGCCCTCGGGCCCGAACCCGAGGACGTCGGTGAAGGTCGAGTTGATCTCGATGACGGCCCCGTCCTCGTCGCAGACGAAGAACGCCTCCTGGAGCGAGTCGATCAGCGCCGTGCGCCAGCGGGCGTGGTGGTTGCGCATCCGGGCCAGCTCGACGTTGGCGCGTACGCGGGCCAGCAGCTCGGCCGACGAGAACGGTTTGACCAGGTAGTCGTCGGCGCCGGCGTCCAGGCCCTCGATCGACGCCTCCTGACCGGCGCGCGCCGACAGCAGCAGGACGGGCGTCCCGGCCGTACGGGGGTCGGCCCGCAACGCCGCCACGAGTTCGAGCCCGTCGAGGCGGGGCATCATCACGTCGCTGACGACCAGGCCGGGATCTTCCCGGCGGGCCACCTCGAGCGCGGCCTGCCCGTCGCCGACGGCCAGCACGCGGTGACCGGCCGAGCGCAGCAGGCGGGCGAGATAGTCGCGCATGTCGGCGTTGTCGTCGGCCACCAGGACGGTGGCCGGCGACTTGGCCACGGGGACGGCCTCGTCCGACGAATCGGATGCGCCCGGCGTCCAGCGCAGGGCCTCCTGCACGTACGGCTCGGCGCCGGACGACACCGCACGGGCGCTCGGCGCGGTGTTCACGGCGTCGGCCGGCAGATGAGCGGCTCCCAGCGGCAGCCGGATGGTGAAGGTCGTGCCGCGGCCGAACGTGCTGTCCGCCGTGATCGTGCCGCCGTGGAGCTCGACCAGCTCCTTCACCAGCGCCAGGCCGATGCCGCTGCCCTCGTTGGAGCGCGACCGAGCGTTCTCGATGCGGTGGAAGCGCTCGAAAAGGCGCGGCATCTCGTCCTCGGGCACCCCCACCCCGGTGTCGGTCACCGTCACCGTGGCGGCTTCGGCTTCCCCGCGTACGGCTATGCGCACCCCGCCGCTGAAGGTGAACTTCAGGGCGTTGCTGAGCAGGTTGAGGACGATCTTCTCCCACATCCCGCGGTCGAGGTGGACCGGCTGCGCCAGTGGCGGGGTGTCGACCTCGAACGTCAGGCCGGTCCGCTCGATCGCAGACCGGAACACGCTGGCCAGTTCGGCGGTGGCGTTGGCCAGGTCGACCGGCTCGAAGCGGGCCTGCATGCGGCCGGCCTCGATACGGGAGAAGTCGAGCAGCGCGTTGACCAGCTTGCCCAGGCGCAGGCCGTTGCGGTGGATGACTTGGAGTTCGGCCCGCACACCCTGGTCGTCGGCGAGGTCGGACCGGGACAGCAGCTCCTCCAGCGGTCCCATGATCAGGGTCAGCGGGGTGCGGAACTCGTGGCTGATGTTCGAGAAGAAGGCGGTCTTGGCCCGGTCGAGCTCGGCCAGCTCCTCGGCCCGGCGCTGCTGGGCCTGATAGCTGCGGGCGCTCGCGATGCCGGCGGACACGTGCCCGGCGGTCAGCTCGACGAACCCGCGGTAACCGTCGTCGAGAGCGCGGAAACGGTTGAGGCCGGCGACCAGGAACCCGTACGGGCTGTCGCCCTGTTGCAACAGCGGCACGACCAGCGCCTCGACGGGCGGCTCGCGCCAGGCCCCGAGCGGCAGGTCGCCCTCGATCGGCACCACGACCGACTCCCCGCGGGAGATGGCCTCGACGGGCCAGGCGCCCGGCCGTGCCACCGGGTGGTCGGCCGGGATGCCGGTCGCCTCGGCCAGCCGTACGCCGTCGATCTCGAACAGGTAGGTCAGGGTGAACGGCAGGTCGTGCAGGTTGCGGCCCAGCTGAGCGCCGGTGAAGGCGAGCGTCTGCTGCTCGGTGCGCACCACGCTCGGGTCCGAGCCGAGGTCGCGCAGCGTCGCCATCCGCCGCTGGCCGATCACGCGTTCGGTGTCCTCGCTGACCACGCAGAGCATGCCGACCAGCGCGCCGTCGTCGTCGCGCAGCGGGCTGTACGAGAAGGTGTGGTACGTCTCCTCGGTGTACCCGGAGCGTTCGAGGAACAGCAGCAGGCCCTCGTCCCAGGTGGCCCGGCCGGTCGAGAGCACGGTCGTGATGCGCGGGCCGATGTCGTCCCAGATCTCGGCCCACACCTCGTTCGCCGGGCGGCCCAGCGCCCAGGGATACTTACGGCCCAGCGTGTCGCGTCGGTAGGCCGCGTTGCAGAAGAACGTGAGCTGCGGACCCCAGGCCATCCACATCGGAAAGCGGGACGAGAGCAGGATGCTGACCGCCGTGCGGAGGCTCTGCGGCCACTGCTCCGGCGGGCCGAGCAGCGTGCGGTCCCAGTGCACCGCCGCGAGATCCCGCCCGACGTCACCGCCATCGGCGAACACGTCCTGAGTCATCGCGCGAGCGTCTCCCGTTCTCAGCCCCGCGGGCGCGTAGCCGCTCGTAGGATACGCAAACCCTCCCGCCCGGATGTCCTCCGGGCGGAGGCCACATACCCAGGTCGAGATCACTTACCCCTGCGAAGCGTTGCCCCCGGGAGCTCAGTTGAACGGAGGACGGCTCACGCCGAAGTGCTCATGGATCCGCGCGGCTCCGTGTTCGACGCGATAGACGGTGAAGGCGACCGTGGTCAGCACGGTGAGGGCGCCCGCCATGCCCCAGAAGAACTGATGGGTCCAGTCGAGGTACGCGAAGATGCCGCAGAAGGCGAGGGCCAGCGCGCCCACGCCGGCGATCATCTGGAGTTCGCGCAGCAGATCGATGAACATGCGATAGGCCTCGCGGGCCGGGCCGAAGTGGGACGGCGGGCACCACTTCTTGGTGATCAAGAGGCCCACCGCGGTGCCGGCCCAGAACATGGCCAGCCACAGGTTCCAGGCGCGCGAATCGCCCAGGAAGAACGCGGGCGGGATCTCCAATCCGGCGATGGCGAACGGCAGGAAGCAGTCCAGGAAAGACGGCGCCCAGCGGATGAGGACGCTGAGGGTCAGATACCAGTAGAAGACGCTGACGAAGATCAGCAGCAGCGAGACGCTCTGGACGGCGACGAGCAGGCTGGGCTTGTCGAAGGTCTTCTCGGCCAGCAGCGCCAGCGCGACGCCCTGGATGATGCTGATGATCGTGATGAACCCGTTCGGCGACACCTCGAGGTTGCGCCGGATGAGCACGTCGTGGGTGAGGGCCTCGATCCCCTCGCCGCGCACGACCGCCGGCGTGACGGGCGCGCCCGGGATCTCGTAGGAATGTCGGGGCGATGACGGTGCGTAGCCCGAGACGGAGGACCGGCGACGCCGCCGCATTCGGGTGGGGTCAGATAATTCCGCTGCCACGACCCACATACTGCCGACCCCGTCAACAGCCTTCACGCCGTACGGAATTGACGGGTTGACAAGGCGCAACAATTTAAGTTTCAGCAGCTCGGTGTGGCTATGAAAGATCACCGAGAAACGATCTCTGAATTGACCGACCTGACCAGCCAGGCCATGGGGAAATCGGAATAAACGACCCCGTAAAGCGCGCCGCGAAAGCCATTCAGTGGCGCGGCCGTCACATCGCGTCTGCTCACCCAAAGCGACGACCTTAAGGCCCACACAGGAAGTCCAGGCCCGCGTGTCTACGCCTCAGCGCACAAAGGGACAAACCCCGAAGCGCAGCGCGCCGCCCACACCGGTAACGGTGCGGACGGCGGCAGCTGTCTCTCTCAGGTGCCGGACATCACCTGGCGGTGACCTCCGCTGTCTCGTCGTTCGCGGGCAGCGAGTCCATGAACGAGCTCACCGAGAACACGGCCCGGCCGGCCCCGGCCGGGCCGTACCCGGGCGGGCTCGACAGGCCGTTGGCGTCCATCACCGCGCGGTAGGTCTCGAGCAGCCGCACGTGGTATTCCAGCGGCGCGCCCTCCGGGTTCGACTTGCCCAGCGGGGTCGTCGGCTCGGGGCACCAGGTGGTGAACCGCGGCGTGATGCCGCGCGACATGAAGTACTGCAGGCCCTCGGCGGTCGAGTCGATCGCCTCGTTCACGGTGGTGAAGCCGTGCGGCGCGGCCATCTCGACACCGGCCACGAAGTTCGGGATCACGTTGCGCGGGCCGAAGATCTCGGCCGAGTCGAGGATCCGGCGGTGCCATTCCTCCCGGCCCACGTAGCGTTCCTTGCCGGGGCAGTAGAGCTCGAACAGCTTCTTGTCCCACACCTCGTAGTTGGGGTGGTAGATCTGGATGCCGTAGTCCTTGAAGCGCTGGACGTCGGCCTTGGGCAGCGCCTGGGCGACCACCTTGCCGATCCACCGGCCGGGGAAGCGCTCCTCGATCGCCTGCGCGTACTGGCCGTAGAAGTCGGCCTCGGCCTTGCCCTGCACCTGCGAGGTGATGCTGCCGCCGGTCAGCGTGTAGGCCTGCGACGTCCGCGCCGTGTCGTGCTTGTCGATGATCGCGAGCGCCTCGAGGATCTCGTCGATCGGCTTGACGCCGGTGTAGGGCCGCCCGGCCGCCTTGTGCTGGCGCCAGTTGTGGTTGATGTCGCAGTACTGGCACTCCTCCTTGGCGCCGAAGTACTGGCAGACCCGGAAGGCGGTCAGGTAGATCAGGTAGCCCCACTGGATCGTCGGGGCCACCTCCATCACCTGCTTGCCGTTGGCCAGCGTGTGCCGGTAGTAGTCGGGCATCGGCGGCAGCCCGACGTCGGCGATCGGCTTGCCGTCGAGGTAGAGGTGCATGACGCCGTCGTCGTCGGTCTTGACGCGGTAGGGGGAGCTCGGGTTGACGCGGACCGACACCACCGTGCGGCGGAAGTCGTAGGGGCCGCCGGTGAGCACGATCTCCTCCGGCGGGCGGCGCAGCGCGGCCGTGCCCAGCTCGGGCAGCGTGCGGTGGTCGAACGAGAAGATGAAGTAGGACTTCGGCTTGACGTCGCCGTTCTCGTTGTCGGTCAGCGCCGAGTCGTCGAACGCCAGCCCGCCACGCAGCAGGTCCTCCTTGACGACGGCCTCCCGCGGAACGTGCGGAAAGCGTGCCATCAAGTCTTCGACTACGTCGGTGCGTGACCGCATGGGCCCCTCCTGATCAACAAGCAACCGCTCCATCCTCCCCCACACTGCCGCCGAAGCCCCAGCACCCGCAAACGGATGCGCGATGGGTCACTTGCCGCACGAGGATTCCGTGTCGGGAACAGCCCCCTGACGAGCGCCGGAAGCACCGGAGCGAGAACGATGACGCTGCGGCGGCAGTTCCGGCGCGTACGGGGCGGGACCGGAGACGTACCGGGCAGCCTTCCGCCAGTGTGCCGGTAGCGTGACCCGGCCGGCGGGAAGATCCCGTACCCGAGCCGGGCTTGATCGACCGGAGCCGTCAGAATCCAGGGGGTCAACGTCCGCACCGCGGTCGCCGTGCGGGCAACACGAAGATCGTCATAGCGTTCGCCGGGCGGACCACATGAAGATCGTCCGAGGATGAGGTCGAGGGTGACAGACATGGAAGCGACGAGGCCGCTGCGCTGGTACAGCGGGATCGCCGTGGTGGTGTTCGGCATCGTGCCGACGGTGCTGCTGACCCTGCTGGTGACCGGCGGTCACACGCCGGGCACGGTGGGCCTGCTGCTGATCGGCGGCGTCCCGCTGGTGATCGCGGCCGGGGTCTTCGCGCTGCGCGGCATCCGGGGCGACGACCCCGAGATCGCCGCCCGCCACCTGCACCTGAGCCTGGCCCTGGTGGCCGGGGCCGACCTGCTCATGCTCGGCGGCAACGCCCTGATCCGGATGGGCGCCTGATCAGGCCCGCAACCACTGCCGACAGGTGGTCTCGGCCAGCACGGCGACCCTCATGACGATTCCCCTCGGACGACCGCCACCGGGCCGGCCGAGTGGTAGAGCAGCGACTGGCTGACCGACCCGAGCATCAGGCCCTTGAAGGCGCCGAGGCCGCGGGCCCCGACCACCGTCAGCTGAGCCTCGTGCGACAGGTCGGCCAGCACCTTGCGAGGATGCCCGCGCCGCGCGGCCGGGGCAACCTCGACCTCGGGATACTTCCCCCGCCACCCGCTCAGCTGTTCGCTGAGGGTGCGCTCCGCCTCCCCGGCCAGCGCCTCGGCCGCGATCGACGCCGAGTGCCACTGGTGGGCGCCGGACGCGCCGGCCTCGTTCCAGGCGATCACCGGCATCAGCAGCGCCCCGCGCCGCGAGCTCTCGTCGAACGCGAAGCCGACCGCGAGCTCGGACGACTCCGACCCGTCGACGCCCACCACGACCGGCCCCGCCGTCGGCTCGTCCCCGCGGACCACCAGCACCGGGCAGTCGGCGAGCGCAGCCGCGTGCACGGCAACCGAGCCGATGATCACACCGCTGATCGCGCCCAGGCCGCGGTCGCCCAGCACCAGCAGGGCCGCTCCCCGCGACGCCTCGATCAGCACCGGCGCCGCCGGCCCGTCGATCAGAGCCTTGGTCACGCGCAGCCCCGGCTCCGCGGCCTGCGCGGCGCGGACCGCCTCGGCCAGCATGTCGTTCGCGAAGTTCTCCAGCCCGGTGTCGGGCATGTCCGCCGAGACCGGCCCGGTGTCCACACGCAACATCGGCCAGACGAAGGCGTGCACGACGTGCAGCGGCATGCGGCGGCGGGCAGCCTCGCCCGCGGCCGCCCGCACTGCGGCCAGTGCCTGTTCGGATCCGTCGATACCGACGATCACTCGCTCCCTCATGGGCAGCCCCTCTCGCTCCACCCTCGATGACCAGCGGGCCGCGGGAAACGTGACAGGGTTTCCGGGTAGCCGGTAGTGCGGTTGGGTGCTCGCCGTGACGACACGGGCGCGGGAGATCGCCATTGTCAAGGGCATGGAAACTCTCCCGTACGAACCCCGGCACGCGGGGACCGGACCGGCCGGCCGGCTGGTTGCCGGACGCTACCGGCTCGGCGCGCTGCTGGGCCGGGGCGGGATGGGATCGGTGTGGCTCGCCGACGACGAGCTGCTGGGGCGGCCGGTCGCGCTCAAGCGGGCCGACGAGCCGGGCCGGACGCTGGACGAGGCACGGGCCGCGGCGAGCGTCGTGCACCGCGGCACGGTACGCATCCTCGACCTGGTGCGTGACGGCGGCGAGCCCTGGATCGTGATGGAGGCGCTGAGCGGGCGGACGCTGGCCGACGTTCTGCGCGAGGACGGGCCGCTGGCGGTCGAGCGGGTGCGCCGCGTCGGGCTGAGCCTGCTCGACGCGCTGGAAGCGGTGCACCGGGCGGGCATCGTGCACCGCGACGTCAAGCCGGGCAACGTGCAGCTCTGCGCCGAGGGCCGGGTGGTGCTCATCGACTTCGGCATCGCCTGCTCCTGGGCGTACGGACCGCGGCCGCCCGCCGAGGGCTTCGAGGGCAGCCCGGCCTACGTCTCGCCCGAGCAGCTGCGCGGGGCGCCGCCCGAGCCCGCGAGCGACCTGTTCACGCTGGGCGCGACCCTCTACGCCGCCGTCGAGGGCCGCTCGCCGTTCGACCGGGGCGACCTGTTCGCGACGATGCTGGCCGTGACCGAGGCCACTCCGGCGCCGTTCCGCCTCGCGGGGCCGCTGCGGCCGGTCATCGAGGGCCTGCTGGCAGCCGATCCGGCCCGCCGGTGTACCCTCGGCCAGGCCCGCGAGGCGCTGGTCGCAGCGGACGTGACGGCAGTCAGACGACCGATGCCGGAGACCTGCGCCCGGCGCATGATCAAGGCATGACGACGTACGGGAATCAACGCTGGACGGCCTCGGCGGCGATCCCGGCGCCGCCGCCACCGAGGCGATCGCGCCGCTGGATCCTGTGGCTCACCATCGGCCTGCTCGTGGTCGTGGTGGGGGCCGCACCCTCGACCGGGGTGAGCCCGGCCGTGGCGTGCAGTCGACCGACGCCGTACGGCTGCTGACCGAGACCGTCCGCAGCGGCGGCGCCACGCTGAGCCTGCCCGTGACCACGCTGCCGCCCGGCGACGACACCCCGAAGCTGGCCGGCGTCGACCAGCTGATCGGCACGTTCACCACCTACCACCCGTGCTGCGCCCCGCGCGTCACGAACATCCACCGCATCGCCGAGCTGATCGACGGCACGGTCGTCCCCGCCGGCGACACGTTCTCGCTGAACGACGCGGCGGGCGAGCGCACCCGGTCCGCCGGCTTCGTGCCCGCTCCCGCCATCGTCGACGGCGAGCTGGAGGACCAGCTGGGCGGTGGCGTCTCCCAGTTCTCGACCACCTTGTTCAACGCGGCCTGGTTCGCCGGTCTCGACATCCGCGAGCACCAGCCGCACTCGCTCTACACCAGCCGCTATCCCCCGGGCCGCGAGGCGACGCTGGACTGGCGCTCGATCGATCAGGTCATCCACAACGACACCGAGGCCCCGTTCGTCATCCGCGTGCGCACCACGGACACGTCGGTCACGGTCGGCATCTACGGCCACACCGGCAACCGCGAGGTCGAGTCGGTGACCGGCCCCCGCCGCCCCCGCGACAACGGCGGCTTCCGCATCACCGTCACCCGCACGGTCAAGCAGGACGGCGCCGAGCGCGGCGCCGACACCCTGAACTGGACCTATCAGGGTCTCGACTGACCGCCTCAGTCCCGGCCGAGCCGCTCCCGCAGGCCGGCCGCGGACGGCGCCGGCGGTCGAGTTGAGGTGAACAGCAAGCTCAGCGCGGCGGGTGGACGGTTCGTGGTTGTGCGGCGAGCAAGCGACCTACCGCATTGCGGGATCGCAGGCCCAGCTTGGCCAGGACGCTGGAGACGTGCTTCTCGACCGTGCGTTCGCTCAGGTGCAACCGGCGCGCGATGCCCGCATTGGTGTGTCCCGCACCGACCAGTTCGGCTATCTCCCGTTCCCTTACGGTCAGGGCGGCGAGACGGTCGTTGCCGAGATCTGGCGGCTTCGTCGGCACGCGCGGGCGGTCCCCGAGCCGGCGAAGGGCAGCGAGGGCACCATCGCGGATGCCATGGGCGCCCAGCGCTCGCAGGTCGCGGTCAGCGTCGTGCAGGTGGCGGCGGGCCTCGTCGGCCCGGCCGCGCTCGGCGAGAGCCGCTCCGGCGAGGATCCTGCAGTGCCCCGCCCACAACGGTGTGCCGGCGGCATCCGCGGCATGTGCCCCCGACAAGGCCACTCGCGCGGCGGTGGCGGCATCGCCGCGGGCGAGCGCCACCGAAGCGTCGATGCGCGCCATCATGCCGGCGAAGGTGCCGGAGCATCGCCCGCCGGCTTCCGCCGGGGCGCGGGCCGCCAGGTCGCTTGCCTTCTCGACCTGGCCGAGAGCCAGCAACACCCGGACCCCGACGTCGGTAGCACGCACCCGGTCACGGGTCCACAGCCCTGGACCGACCCAGCCGAACGCGTCGAGGGCCGCGGTGGCCCCGTCCAGGTCACCCGCGGAGAGCCGGGCGTCGGCCAGGGTCCAACCGGCCGCGGACCCCGGATCCACACCGCAGAAGGCCCAGGCGGCCTCGCCGTGTCTGAGTGCCGCGTCGATCCGACCCTGGATCAGGGCGATCCGGCTGGCGACCATGGCGCCCCACAGACCGAGCTGCGGATTGTTGGAGACGATGGCGTTGTCCAGGACCTCTTCCGCGGCCACCTGGCAGGCGTCGAGCCGGCCGAGTTCCTCGTCGGCGTATCCACGCAGGATCAGAAAGGACGGCGCCAGCAGACCTTGACGGGTCCGGCGAGCCAGCACCAGACCGCGGTCGCCGTCGGCGACCGCGCCGGTCAGGTCTCCGGTGAACGCGCGGGCGACGCCGAGCCACAGCAGCATCTGCAGCCGTTCGGCGACCTGGTCCTCAGTCAGCGCGTCGACCAAGGCCGCTGCGCGGAGTATGCGCTCGTCGGCGGCCGCCCGCCCGGCCGGGTCGGCGCTGCGCTGGGCACAGTGCGCGGCGTCCGCGGCCTCGCACGCGGCGTCGGCCTCCAGAACGCTGTCGCCGGCAGCGCGTGCCAGCGCCGCGGCCTCCTCGGCGAGGACGAGCGCCGTCGTGTGCTCTCCGCTGGTGCCGTGGTTGCGGGCCACGGCGAGGGTCAGCACGGCCGCTTCCCAAGATGTGCCCGCGCCGAGCGCGGCGCGTTCCTGTTCCAGCAGCCTGTCCGCGTCGGCCGTGTTGCCGGTCCACATCCCTTCCAGCTGGGCGAGCTGTTCGACCACCTCGACCCGTGCACGTCCGGCGCCGGCCGTCATCAGCCGCAGCAGTCTGCGCAGCACGTCCCGGGCGTGTGCCGGACGCCCGGCGGAGGCGAGTGCGCCACCCTGCGCCCGCAGCAGGGAGAGGCGTCGTTCGTGGTGCTCGGCGTCGTCGGGCAGCAGCCGCAACGCCGCCTCGTACCAGCCGGCGGCGGTCGCCGGCGCCGCCGCGGCGGCTTCTTCGGCTGCCTCGACCAGCTCGGAGATCGCGGTGAGCTGCCCGGGGCGGGCCGATCGTTCGACGTGGTGCGCCCGCCGCGCCGGCGTGGCGCCGAGCGCCCGCAACGCCTCGGCGACGCGGGCATGCGCGGCGATACGCCAGCCGCCGGCCGAATCCTCGTAGACCGAACGGCGGACGAGTGGATGGCGGAACCGGAAGCGTCGTGGCCGGCCGGTCGGGCGGAGCAGGTCCGCGGCCAGTAGCGCGTCGAGCCCGGCGAGCACGTCGGCTTCGCCGAGGTCGGCTGCCGCGGCGGCCAGCTCGAGGTCGAACGGATCGCCGGCCACAGCTCCGCCCTCCAGCACCAGCCGTGCGCCGGTGGAGAGGTGGCGCACCTCTCCGGCGAGTGCGGCACGCACGACCCGTGGAATTCCCAGGAGATCACCCCATGCCGGCGTCGGCCGTCCGGCGAATCCGCGCGCCAGCTCCTCGAGGTAGAACGGATTGCCACCTGATTCCCGATACAGCCTGTCCCGCACTCCGCCGGGCAGATCGGGCAGGAGGCGGGCGACGTCCTCAGCAGACAACGGCTGAAGATCGCGTAGCTCGCCCCGGCCGTCGCGGACGGCCTGCGCGAGCGCGAGCGCCACGGTGTCGGTCAGTCCAGCCCGGGTGGCGAGCGCCAGCAGAACAGGCCCGCGTGGCGGACGGTGGAGCAGGAGCGCGAGCACGTCGACGGTGGCCGGATCCGCCCAGTGCACGTCGTCGAGGAGCAGCACGACGGGCTGGCCATGGGCGGCCAGGAGCTCGAGCAGGGTGCGCACCGCTCCGGCGACCCGGTGGCGTTCGGTCCACAGTGCCGGGGATCCGTGGCCGTGCCGGCGAAATGCCGGAAGGGCGGAGGCGAGTTGCTCGACATCGTCGTGTTGCAGGCCGGCCAGAGCCCGGGTGATTTCGACGGAGGCGCCGTCGAAGGTGTCCGCCAGAAGCGCGAAGGGCAGATCCCGCTCCAGCTCCGCTGCCCTGCCCACGAGCAGCAGCATGCTGTGCTCCCGCGCGCGCTCGCCCAGCTCGATCAACAAGCGGGACTTGCCGATGCCTGGCTCACCGCGCAGGCACAGCGTCCAGGCCCGCCCCTCCGCGATCTCCTCGAACGCGCGTCGCGTCGCGGCGAGCTCGGATTCTCGCCCGACCAGTGCCAGCCGACGGCGTGTCACGAACCCGACCCTACGCGTACCGCCGCCGTCGGGAAACGCGAATTTGGGTGCTCCGGTGGGTGCCGCCACCCATACCGGCTCGGGCGGGCACCGGCCACTATCCGAGGTATCCGGTATCTCGCCCAGAAGGGACACTCCGTTGGACACCACGACGACCGACCTCACCGGCCAACTCGTAGATCGCCTGTTCTCGGCGACGGTTTCGGCGTTGGAGCTCTGTTCGATCTACCTCGGCGTGGAGCTCGGGCTCTACCGTGCGCTCAGCCGGGACGGCGCGCTGACCGCAGCCGAGTTGAGCGCACGGGCGGGAATCGCTTCCCGCTATGCCGTCGAGTGGCTCGAGCAGCAGGCCGTGGCCGGCCTGTTGACTGTCGATCAACCGGCCGCCCCGGGCTCGGGGGCGGATGCCGGCGACCGCCGCTACCGACTGGACCCCGAGCACGCCCGGGTGTTGGTCGACGTCGACGATCCAGCGCACGTCGCGCCCTTCGCACACCTGCTGGCCGGCATCGGGAGTGTCCTGCCCGCGGTGGCCGCCGCCTATCGTGAGGGTGGTGGCGTCGCCTACGCGGCGTACGGTCCGGCGTTCCGGTACGGCCAAGGCCACATCAACCGGCCGGCGTTCACCCATCAGCTGCCCGCCGCATGGCTGGGCGCGATGCCGGACGTGGTGTCGCGGCTGGAGTCGGCGTCCCGCCCCCGGATCGCGGACGTCGGTTGCGGGCAGGGCTGGTCCGTGCAGTCGCTTGCACGTGCGTTTCCGCGCGCGTGGGTGGACGGCATCGACGCCGACTCGGCATCGATCCATGACGCGCGTCGCAACGCCGCGGACGCCGGACTCGACGGGCGGGTGCGCTTCGTGCACGCCGACGTCGCCCGGGCGGCTGACGAAGGCCCGTACGACCTGGTGCTCTTCCTCGAGGCGTTGCACGACATGCCCCAGCCGGTGGAGGCGCTGCGGGCCACCCGGGCAGCGCTGGCGCCGGACGGCGTGGTGCTGATCGTGGACGAACGCGTGGCCGACCGCTTCACCGCTCCGGGCACCGAGGTCGAACGGATGATGTACGGCTGGAGCGTCACCCACTGCCTGCCGAGCCAACTGGCCGACCGGGGATCCGTCGCCACCGGCACCGTGCTGCGTCCGGGCACGCTTCACCGGTGGGCGGCTCAGGCAGGCTTCACGCGCAGCGTCGATCTACCGGTCCAGGACGCCTGCTTCCGCCTGTACCGGCTGGAGCGTTGACCACGCGGCTGCGGGTCCTCGGTCCCGTCGAGTTGACCGGGGCGGACGGCGATCCGATAGCCCTCGGCGGGCGCCGCCAGGAGCAGTTGGTCGCGCTCCTGTGCGCCGGAGTCCAGCGGATAGTGCCGGCCGGCCGGCTGGTGCAGTTGTTGTGGCCGGGGGATGGGCCGCGGGACCCGGCCGCAGCGCTGCACAGCCAGGTCTGGCGGCTGCGCCGGACATTGGCCGCCACGGGGCTGCGGCTGGAACGCCGGGGCCCGGGCTACGTGCTGCTGGCGGAGCCGTCCGACCTTGACGCGTTGGCCTTCGAGGCGCTGGTTTCGCGCACCCGGGTGGAAGACTGCGAACCGGCGGCCGTGCCGGATCTGCTCGCCACCGGGCTTGCGCTCTGGCGCGGCGAGGCTTACCTGGGAATGAGCGACATCCCCGCCCTGCGGGACGAGGCCCGGCGGCTGACCGAACTCAAGCTGTCCTGGATGGAACGGGCCGCGGCACGACTGCTGGACGCCGGTGACACCGCCACCGCGTCGGCCTATCTGCGCCGTGCTGTCGCCGAGGACCCGCTGCGTGAGCAGTCCCGGATCCTGATGATGCGCGCCCACACCGCCGAGGGCCGCACGGCCGAGGCGGTCGCCCAGTACCACGCCTACCGCAGGGCGCAGATCGACGAGACCGGCCTGGACCCGGGCCCCGCCATCGAAGCGGCGTACGAACGGCTGATCGCCCAGGAAGCGCGAGGCGCGTCCGCCGACCCGGTCGAGCAGCCCCGCCGGGCACCGCCGACGGTCACGGCGGTGCCCGAGCCGGTGTCCCCGATCGTGGGCCGGGAAGCCGAGGCCGGCCAGTTGGTCCAGATGCTCGGCGGCGGGCACCGGCTGATCACCCTGACCGGCCCCGGCGGGGTGGGCAAGACACGACTCGCCATCGAGGTGGCGCGCCGCAAGTGGAATGCGGCCGCCGTGTTCGTGGACTTGTCGCAGGTGAGCACAGCGGCCGACGTGCCGGACGCTTTCGCCCGCGCCCACGGCGCCGGCCGCGCGGGGCAGGACCCGACGGCGGTCGTCGCCGCGGCGGTCGGCTCGGAGGAACTGCTCATCGTGGTGGACGGCTTCGAGCAGGTGCTGCCGGCCCGGGATTTCCTGGTGGATCTGTTGTCCCGCTGCCCTGGCGCGGTGGCGATGGTTACCAGCCGGGAGCGGCTCGCGGCGCCGGGAGAGATCGAGTTTCCGGTGCGGACGCTGCCGGTGCCGGCAGTGGACGCCGATTCGGACGATGTGGTCGGCAGCGCGGCCGTGACGCTGTTCCTCGAGCGCATTCCCCGCCCCTTCCCCGCTGCGTGGCCGGATGGACAGGCGTTGGTGTCCCGCATCGGCCAGTTGTGCCGAGAACTGGGCGGGCTGCCACTGGCCATCGAAATGGCCGCCGCGCTCGCCGCCCACCGATCGATCGACGATATGGCTGACCGATTGATGCGGTCGCTGCGGGAGTCCGCAGCCGCACACGACGTGGCCGGCCCCTTGGCCGCCTCAATCGGATGGAGCTACGAACGGCTGCGATCCGAGCAGCGGGGCGTGCTGTTGCGGCTGTGCGCGTTCAGCGGCCCGTTCGGCATCGCCGCCGCGCGGGCGGTATGTGCGGGCATTGACTCCACGCTGGAAACGGCGGTCGAGCGGCTCACCGCCCTCGGGTTGCTGGTTGCACATCGAGGCGGGTCAGAGGTTCGGTACTCGGTCCCGCAGATGATCTCCGCGTACCTGGAACGGGATCAGCGGCGCCAGGAGGAGCGTGCCGCCGCGCGCATCGCCCACTTTCGGTACCACGCCGGCCAGTGCCGGAATCCGCAGTTCCTCGACGACGAGTTGCTCGGCCGGATCGAGACCGGCTACCCGGACTTCCTCGCCGCACTCCGGTACGGCATGGCACATCCCGGTGACGACGGAGACTTCGGTGGCCTGGCCATCGCGATGGTTCTCTACTGGCTCTGGCGGGAACTACCGCAGCCGGCCCTGGGGTGGCTCGACCGGATCGCGGTTCGCCTCGCGGGCTCACCGTCGTGGCGGGCACGTGCCGACGTGCTGCACGCGGCGTTCCTGCGCAACCTCGGCCGTCTCGACGAGGCTGCCCAGCTGGCTTCGCGCGGCACAGCCGTGCTCGCGACGGCAGGGAACCAGGACTGGCTGCTCACCGCGCAAGCTCTGCGCGCGGCGCTGGCGGACGACCGCGGCGACGCCCAGGAGACCGTGCGGTGCGCCGAGGCCGGGGTCCGGGCGGCTCGGGCGGGTGTCCCGCGCCGGTTGCCCGAGGCGCTGGGCTACCTGGCGTACGCGTACGTCGCGGCGGACCGCCCGGCGCGCGCGGCCGAGGTCGCCGTGGAAGCGCTGGCCATGCTGGACGACGTCGACTCGCTCGCGCTGCGGGCCGGCACCCGCACCAACGCGGCACAGGCGCTCATCGAAGCCGGCCAGGGTCTCGTGGCAGTGGAGGTGCTGAACAGCGGGCTCCGTGAGCTGCGGAACATCCCGGACGGGCTGCTGGGATACCGGATCAAGCTCGGCTGGGCCCATCTCGCCACCGGCGACCCGGTGACCGCCCTGCGGTGGTTCCAGACCTTTGCCGACGAGGTCGCACGCACCGACCAGCGGCGCTGGGTGGCCGAGGCGATCGTGGGCTGCGCCTGCGCGCTGTTCCGCGGCGGCCGCAACCGTGCGGCCGCGCTCGTGCTGGGCGCGGCGCAACGCCAGTTGGAACGCTTCCAGCTGACCCTCTCACCGTGGATCCGGCGCCAGTTCGACGCGGCGCACAGCGAGATGACCCGACGGCCCGCCGACCGCGATCTGGTGCGCGCGGGCGAGCTGCTGACCGTGGACGCGGTGATCCGGGTCCTGTCGGCGGAGCGGACACCCGAGGCGGAGCCGGCCTGTCCGGCGGCTGTCGGAGGGGTGACACCGGCGTGAGAGCGCTGTGGAAGAGGGCTGCGAGTGCCCGCCGGAACAGTGGACATCAGCAACGACCACCATGAGAGAAAGGGACAGTCCGTTGTCGACTACGACCACTGGCACCAGCTCCAATCCACCGCGCCGCGGAAACCGGCCGGCAACCCACCGATGGCGCCGGGTCATCCTGACGGCCACGATGCTCACCGGAGCGGCCACGAGCATCGCCGCTGTCTCGTCCCCCGCGTCGGCGGTGAGCGGCGTGGTGGAACGCGGCGAGGTCTCCGCGTACAACTCGGTGGCGCTGAAGCAGCTCAGCGTCGAGTGCCCGCCGTTCCACAGCGCGATCGGCGGTACCGCCTCCATCTACGGAACGAACCAGGTACGCATCCTTGCTGCGGTGCCGAGCGGCTCGGGCTCCTCGGGCAGTGGGTTCGGCATCGTCGCGAGCGAGCAGGAGACCGGCGCCACGGCCAACTGGCGGATCGAGGGCACGGCGATCTGTGCGCCGACCGCCTCGCTGCCCGGCCTCGAGTACAAGAATGACCAGTCCGCTTTCGGCTCTCCGAAGACCCTCGAGGCGAAAGCTGTCTGCAGCCCCGGCAAGCACCTGATCGGAATGGGCGGCGAGGGGTGGTACAGCAGCTTGTCCGACCGCAGCCAGGTCGTGCTCACCGGGATCCGGCCCAACTCGGCCGGCACCGAGGTGACCGCGACCGGGTTCGAGGACCAGACCGGGTTCAGCGGCAACTGGCGCACCTACGCGACCGCCGTGTGCATGAACCCGGTCGCCGGCCAGCATCCGGTCGGCGCGGCCGACGGCTTTGACACCGATCCGGTCAAGGTGGCGACGCCGCAGTGCCCGTCGACCGAACAGGTCCACAGCCTCGGTTTCGACATCACCGGCCCCAGCGGCGGCGGCGCCGGCGAGACGCACGTCCACCGGCTGGGCAAGGCCGGCCGGGGCGCCTCGATCCACGCCGTCGAGGATGCTGACGGCCTCAGCGGCTCCTGGCGTCTGCGTGGATACGCCATCTGTGCCCGCTGACCATCACCAGCAGGAGCGCCCTCCGACACCCGTCGGAGGGCGCTTCTTCGTGGTTGCCCCAACCGGCTGAGCATGAGCTCGGCGCTGTGCCGCGCCACCTTCGCCGCGTCCTCCGACATCCGATCCCACGCACCACCGTGCTAAGTTGAACGCGTTCAAGAGAGCGAGGAACCCATGGACAGGTTGACCGGACCGGGCTGGGCAGTCCTGCACCTCGTGGTGGCGGTGTGCGTTCTGCTCTTCGTTCCGCTCGCGCTGGGCGCGCTCGGCCGCGGGCGTCAGCTCGTACGGTGGTGGCCGGTCGTCGCCGTGCCGGCCGCGGTGGCGCTCGCTCTGCCACGCGGGGTGACAGCGGCGCTGCTCTGCCTTCCCTACCTGGCCGCCTGCCTCGCGGTGCCAGTGGTGCTTCGGCAGCAACGGCTCGTGGCCTTCGCGGCGGCGTGCCTGCCGGTGGCCGCGGCCGGGCTGCTCGCCGAGCGGGCCGGGGTGGCGCTGCTCGGCTTCCCGGCAGGCGTCCTGGGGCTGACCGCGGCCCACTTCCACGTGGCCGGTTTCGGCGCGCTGTTGCTGCTGGCGCTGACCAGGTCCCGCTACCGCCTGCCGGCGCCGGTCGGCGTGGCGATCGTGGGCATCGGCTTTCTCATCGGCGGCGCCGCGGGCGACGTCGTCGAGCTGGTCGGCGCCGGCGTGCTGACCGCCGGGCTCTGGCTGGCCCTGGCCACTCACGCGGGCCGCGGCGCCCGCTGGTTGTTCGCCCTCAGCCTGGTGACGATGTCGCTGGCCCTGCTCTACGCGGCCGGACAGGTCACCGGGCTGCCCCACCTCGACCTGACCTGGATGGTGCTGACCCACGGCGTGCTCAACGCGGCCGCCGTCCTGGCCGCCCTTGTCGTGGCCTGGGCCGGCCGCGACCAGCCCTGGTCGCAGCACACCTGGTCGCACCGGATCGGCGCCGGCCGCGGCCGCTTCGAGGCGGCGTCGGACGCGCTCCTCACGTGGGACATGCACCGCCGCTCGGGCGCCCGGGTCGACCCCGCCACTCCCCCGGCCACCCCCGGGCTGCACATGCTTTCCTCGCTCGGCTTCGGCCGCCTGCGGGTTCACGAGCCGTGCCGGGTGACCGACGTGGTCCGGCGATCGGACCGCACGATGATGCACTACGTCGCGTTGCCGGGTCACACCTTCGCCGGCGACGAAAGCTTCACCGTGCTGCTCGCCCCGGACGGGGCAGTGCGCTTCGAGGTGACCGTACGCTCGCAGCCCGTCCTGCTGGTGGCGCGGCTGGCCGGCCCGCTCGTCCCGGTCGCGCAGTGGCTGTTCATCGCCCGCTGCGCCACCGCGCTGCGTACCGCGAAACCGGTCGCGGCCCCGGCTCGCCGGTGACGAGCCGGAGCCGCGCAGGGCCTACCGCTTGCCGACCATGCCGTGCGGGTCGAGGACGTACTTCTTGGCCGCGCCCTGGTCGAAGTCCCGGTAGCCCTCCGGGGCCTGCTCGAGCGGGATCGCCACGGCGTTGACGTTCTTCGCAATCTGCACCCGGTCGTGCAGGATGGCCATCATCAGGCTCCGGTTGTACTTCATCACCGGGCACTGGCCGGTCACGAACGAGTGCGACCTGGCCCAGCCGAGCCCCAGGCGCAGCGACAACGAACCCACCTTGGCCGCCTCGTCGACGCCGCCCGGGTCACCGGTGACGTACAGGCCGGGAACGCCGATCGCGCCGCCCGCGCGGGTCAGTTGCATCAGCGAGTTCAGCACCGTGGCCGGCTGTTCGACGCCGGCGTTCTCGCCGTGCCCGCGGGCCTCGAACCCGACCGCGTCGACCGCGGCGTCGACCAGCGGCTCGCCGATCGCGACAGCGTCGCTGCCGAGGATCCGGGAGACCTGCTCGACCGGGTCGCTCTGGGCCACGTTCACCGTCTCGCAGCCGAAGCTGCGGGCCTGGGCCAGACGTTCCTCGTTCAGGTCGCCGACGATGACGACCGCGGCGCCGAGCAGCCACGCCGACGTGGCCGCCGCCAGGCCGACCGGTCCCGCGCCGGCGATGTAGACGGTCGAGCCGGTCGTCACGCCCGCGGACACACAGCCGTGGTAGCCGGTCGGGAAGATGTCGGCCAGCATGGCCAGGTCGAGCGCCTTCTCGATGGCCTGGTCGCGGTCGGGGAACTTCAGCAGGTTCCAGTCGGCGTACGGCACCAGCACGTACTCGGCCTGCCCGCCGACCCAGCCGCCCATGTCGACGTAGCCGTAGGCCGATCCGGGACGGTCGGGGTTGACGTTCAGGCAGACGCCGGTCCTGCCCTCCTTGCAGTTGCGGCACCGCCCGCAGGCGATGTTGAACGGCACCGAGCACACGTCGCCGACCTTGATGAACTCGACGCCGGGGCCGACGTCGACGACCTCGCCGGTGATCTCGTGACCGAGCACGAGACCGTGCGGGGCGGTGGTGCGACCCCTGACCATGTGCTGGTCGCTGCCGCAGATGTTGGTGGCGACCGTCTTGAGGATGGCGCCGTGCGGCACCTTGCGGCCGATGTTCAGTTTGTTGACGCCCGGGCCGTCCTTCAGCTCGTACGTCGGGTAGTCGATGTCATGGACCTCGACGGTGCCGGGGCCCTCGTAGACCACCGCGCGATTGGCTGGCATCGTTGCCTCCCATCGTCGGACCGGCGGCCGGGATGGTCACGCCGCCATGACCGCCATGCTTCACGGACGGCAGCGGAAACAGAACCCCGAGTAGTGGCGAAAGAGGTCGATACCGACATCCACCTCATTCGTCGCGGGGCCGGCCCCGCGGGGCCGGCCCGGCGAGCTCACGGCATCTTGATCTTTCCGGCGACGGCGCCGAACAGGTCGCTGATCTGCTGGCCGAACACGGTGGCGCCGACGATGATCACGACGGCCACCAGCGAGACGAGCAGGCCGTACTCGACGGCGGTCGCGCCCTCCTCGTCCTTCGCCGGCAGGTGGGACTGCAACCACGCGGTCAGGTAATGGAACATCGCTGTCTCCCCCGTTTCAGCCGGCCCGTCGAGCCGGTCGAAAGCTCCTATCGGTCCGGCCGGTGACGGTCGGAGAGGGCCACGGGTGCAGCTTCGTTGCCGTGACCGCCGCGACCGTAGGCCACACTTACCGGGTGTCTGACGTCAACGCCATCGCCGAGTCGGTGCTCGGGTTCACCCTCCGGCCCGTCCAGCAGGAAACGGCGGCCACGTCCGCCGCCGGCCGGGACACCCTGGCCGTGCTGCCGACCGGCAGCGGCAAGAGCGCCATCTATCAGGTGGCGGGCCTGGCCCGCGGCGGCCTGACGGTCGTCGTCTCGCCGCTGGTCGCCCTGCAACGCGACCAGCTGCGCTCGCTCACCGGCCGGCACGTGGCGGCGCGGATGCTGAACTCGGGCCTGCGGCACGCCGAACGGGTCGAGGCGCTGGCCGCCGTGGGCGACGGGTCGGCCGACTTCGTTCTGCTCGGACCGGAGCAGCTGGCCAACGACGAGACGCTGGCCGCGATCGCCGGCAGCAGCCGCCCGGTGACGCTGATCGCGATCGACGAGGCCCACCTGATCAGCCAGTGGGGCCACGACTTCCGGCCCGACTACCTGCGCCTGGCCGACGTGGCCGAAACGCTCGGGCGGCCGCCGCTGCTGGCGCTGACCGCGACCGCGGCGCCGCCCGTGCAGGCCGACATCACCCGCCGGCTGCGCATGACCGACCCGAAGGTGATCGTGGCCGGCTTCGACCGCCCCAGCCTGAGCCTGTCGGTGCGGCTCACCCGGCCCGACCGGCCCGAGGCGCAGGCGATCGAGGATCGTACGGTCGAGGTGATGCTCGCCCACGAGACACCGGCCCTGGTGTACGCGCTGACCCACGCCCACTGCGAGGAGCTGACCGAACGGTTGCGGAGGGATTCGTACAAGGCCGCCGCCTATCACGCCGGGGTGCCGGCCGCCGAGCGCAGCCGCGTCCAGGACGCGTTCTTCGCCGGCGAGCTCGACATCGTCGTCGCCACCAGCGCCTTCGGCATGGGCATCGACAAGCCCGACATCCGTACGGTGGTGCACGCGGGAGTTCCCGGCAGCCTCGACGAGTACTACCAGGAGGTGGGCCGGGCCGGCCGCGACGGCCGGCCCGGGGCGGCCGTGCTCGTGCACGACAGCCGCGCGATGCGGATCCCCCGGCTGCTGGCCGCGCGGGCGCGGGTGCCCGCCGACACCGTCACCGCCGTGGTCGACCAGCTCGAGACCGCCCACGGCCGGGTGGCGCTGGCCGACGTGGCCCGGGCGGCCGGGGTCAGCCACGCCGCCGCCCAGCGGGTCGCCGCCGAGCTCGTCGAGCAGCACTTCCTGACCCCGTCCGGCCATGACGAGGTGACGGTCGGCGTCCCGGTGCCGGCCTCGGCCCGCGACGCTGTGCTGGCCTCGGGCGACCGGCGCCAGACCATCCTGGCCAGCCAGATCGACACGGCCCGCCACTACGCCGAGACCACCCGGTGCCGGCGGGCCGAGCTGCTGGCCTACTTCGGCGAGCACTACGCCGCCCCCTGCGGCAACTGCGACAACGACGACGACGCCCCGCCCCCGGGCCCGTCGTGGTCACCGACAACCGGCGACGGCACGCGCGTCACCCACAAGTACTGGGGTTCCGGCCTGCTGCTCGCCCGCGACGACCACGAGATCTCGGTGCTGTTCGACTCGGTCGGCTACCGCCACCTGACCCCGGCGGTGCTCACCAACGGCCTGCTCACCATCGACCAGGTGTAGTGCCTCAGCCCGGGACCAGAGCCCCGCGACGGCCGACGGCCCACACCGTCAGGGCGAAGCCGGACGCGGCCAGGCCGGCCACGCAGACGGCGGCCCAGCCGCCGGCCGACCACAGCAGGGTGGCCGCCGCCGAACCGGCAGCGCCGCCGAGGAAGTTGCTGGTGACATAGACGGTGTTGAGCCGGCTACGGGCCCCCGGCGACAGCGTGAACAGCCGCGTCTGGTTGAGGATGCCGATCGTCTGCGCCGCCGCGTCGAGCAGCACGACGGCGATCACGATCGTCACGACGGAGTTCCGTCCGGCCAGCGCGAGCCCGAAGGCCACCAGCAGCAGGGCCCAGGCGACGCCGGTGGCCGGCAGGGACAGCCCGCGGTCGTGCAGCCGCCCGGCGCGCTGGGCGGCGAGCGCGCCCGCCAGCCCCGCGATCCCGAACAATCCGATGGCCTGCACCGAATAGTGATAGGGCGGGCCGCTCAGCAGGAACGTCAACGCCGTCCAGAACATGGTGAAGGCGCCGAACGCCGTCGCCGCCAGCACCACGGTCCACCGCGCGGTCCGTTCCCGCCGCAGCACCTGACCGACGGACGCGATCAGGCTCCAGTACGGGATGTGCTCCCGCGCCGGCAGCACGGGGATGCGCCGCGACAGCACCACCGCCGAGCCGACGGCGATCAGGGCCGCGACCACATAGATGGCCCGCCACCCCGCCACTCCGGCCACGAACCCCGCCACCGTACGGGAAATCAGGATGCCGACCAGAATTCCCGAGATCACCGTGCCGACCACGTGACCCCGCTCGGCGTCGTCGGCCAGATCCCCGGCCAGCGGCGCCAGGATCTGCCCGGACACGGTTGTCACCCCGAGCAGGACCAGCGCCCCCATCAGCAGCCCCAGCGAGGGCGCCACGGCACACAGCAGCGCGGCGCCGGCTGAGCACAACAGAACGGTCCGCACGAGACGGCGTCGTTCGACGACGTCGCCCAGCGGCACCAGGAACAGGATGCCCGCGGCGTACCCGAGCTGGGTCGCGGTGATCAGCCACCCGGCCGCGGCCGGCCCGGCGTCCAAATCGTCGGCGATCAGGTCGAGCAGCGGTTGCGACCAGTAGAGGTTCGCCACGGCCGCCCCCGCGGCCACAGCGAACAGAAGCGTGAGCCGACGTGTCATGATCAAGGCTTACCCCACGCCCGCCTGCGCCGGCACAGCGCCCACCCGAAGTCCTGGGCTCTGGCTGCTCACCGAGCGCGGGCCCGCGGGAGCCGTTAGCGTCGGGGCATGAGCGCCTCACCGACGCATCGCGGCATCGGCCAAATCCCCGTGGTCGACGTCGCGCCGGTCGTGGCGGGTGGCCAGGGCCCCGTGAAGTCCGTTCAGCCGTACACCACGAAGCCCGCGGCGGGCACCGTCACCTCGACGGCCTTGCCGTTACGGGGCTCGATGGGCAGCTGCGAGCCCTCCTGCCCCGGGTCCGTGCTGAACAGGCAGGTCAGCTTCCCGCCCGCGGGCTGCAGGTCGACGTCGATCGTCACCCACGCCGTACGGGGGTGATCCGGATCCGTGTTGATGGCCGCCACCACCTCGGCGCCGGCGAACAGGCGGGACCACGCCAGCACCGACCGCATCTCGCCGCCGAACAGCTGCGGGTAGCCGAAGTTCACCCCGTCGCCGGAGATCGGGCGCAGGTACTGCCGGCCCCGGCGCAGGGCCGGCAGGCGGCGGCGCAGGGCGAGGATGCGCGAGACCTGGGCGTACGTCCGGCTGTTCTCGTCGAAGCAGTGCGCGCCCCGGCTGCGGAAGGCGCCGAACTCGCCGCCGAACATCGCCTCGCGCAGGTAGCGGTCGCTGGGGCCGCTGCCGTCGAGACCCTGTTCGCTGCCGTAGTACAGGCACGGGATGCCGAGCGTAGCGGCGTTGAACGCGATCGCCGCGACGCCGAGCTTCCGACCCAGGTCGTCGGCCGCGAACCGGGCTTTGCTCGTGCCCTTGCGCACCTGGTCGTGGTCGTCGAACGCGGTCACCACCCGGTTGCGGAACCAGGTGTGCGAGTCCTTGCCCAGCTGCAGCGAGTCGCGGAACAGCCCGAAGTATTCGCGCGGGTCCCGGAAGCCCTTGACCAGCCATTCCATCTGGTCCTGGACGTCGGCCAGACCGAGCGCGGCGTCCATCCCGACCTGTTCGAGCGTCCGGTACGCGAACTCGCGGGAGCCGGTGATCTCGGCGATCAGATAGAAGTTCTCCTTGCCGAGCGACTGCGCGAACTCGTGGACGGCCGAGGCGAAGTACCGAGCCGCCCCGGGGTCCATGTGTTTCACCGTGTCGACGCGGAAGCCGTCGAGGTCGGCGAAGGCGATCCAGTACTGGTAGACCCGGGTCAGCGCCCGCAGCGCCGGCGACGGCCGGTAGCCGTCGGCCGGGCCGGAGCCGAGCGCGATGTCCTTCAGTCCCTCGAAGTCGCCCTCGAGGTATTCCGGGTGCCAGTCCCAGTTGCTGATCGGGCCCTTGGCGGTGAAGGTGCCCGGGTTCTGCAACTCGGCCGGCCACACCGCGGCGTCCGGACCCGCAGCCGGGTCGACGGGGCCGAACGGCAATGTCGGAGCCCGATCAGCGTCGCGGAACCCGGCCACCGCGTGCGTACGGCCGTCCCAGCGGACGTCCCCTTCCTCGTACGCGAAGACGTCGCCCGCGTGGTTGAGCACCACGTCGAGGATGACGCGGATGCCCCTCCCGTGCGCCTCGGCGACCAGGTCACGCAGCTCGTCGGCGCGGCCGAAGTGCGGGTCGACCTCGAGGAAGTTCTGCGTGGCGTAGCCGTGGTAGCTGTTCGTCCGCGGCGCCTGCTTGAGAATCGGGCTGATCCACACCGCGGTCACGCCGAGCCGGCTCAGGTATCCGAGCCTGCCGCGCAGGCCGGCGAGCGTGCCCCCGGCCCATTCGGTGCCGGCCCGCTGCCACTGTTGCTTGCTTTCCGCCGTACGCCAGGCGCTGTCCCGGTCGGCTTCGGTGAGCAACGGCGTCGTGTCGTCTCCGTCGGCGAACCGGTCGAGCATCAGGAAGTAGAGGACCTCGTCCTCCCAGGCGGGCGGTGACGGATGGAACGCGCGGTCGCCGGTCAGCCGGTCGAAGTCGATGTCGGAGACACGTCGGAAACCCATGAGGCCATCCAAGTGCACCCGGCGATCGAGCTCACCGGGTGCATCCCAGATCCGACAGCTACTCGCCGGGCTTCTTGAACTCCTGACGCTCCGCGCCCTCCATGTAGTCGGCGAGCGTGCGGTAGACGACCGGGTTGATGATGTTGTGGCGCATGCGGTCGGTGTGGTTGGCCCAGTCGGGGTTGACCAGGTAGCCGGCCACGACCATGCTGCGCGAGCCCACCACGAGCGACGCCGTCTTGTCGGCGTCCGTGGTGCCGGTCTTGCCGAACACCGGGTGGCCGATCGTGCGGTAGGCGTTGGGCTCGGTGGCGCCGCCGCAGCTGCCCAGCTGGGCGCGGTCGCCGACCGGGCAGCGGGCCGCGTCGAGCGCCTTGCGGGCCACGTCGGCGTCGGTGACCCGCCGGCAGGACGGTTGCCCCGTCTTCAGCTTGGAGCCGTCGGCCGCGGTGATCTGCCGGATCGGCGTCGGCGCGCAGAACATGCCGTCGCCGGCCAGGGTCGCATACGCGTTGGCGATGTCCAGCGGCGTCGAAGTGGTCACGCCCAAGGTGAACGCGCCGAAGTTGTGCGCGGCCTCGGGAGTGTCGACCAGATCACGTTCGCTCTGCGAGCGGAACTGCATGCCGAACCGCTTGGCCACGTCGACGACCTTCTCGGCCCCGACCTGTTCCTGCAGCGGCACGAAGTAGGTGTTGACCGACTTGCCGAAGCCGGTCCACATGTTGAAGGTGCCCTTCTCGTTGGGCGAGGCGTTGCTCGGGCAGTAGAACGTCGTGCCCGGGCAGGCGGCCGGCGCCCCGGCCGCGATCGGGTAGCTCGACTTGTAGGTCGACCCCGAGGTGATCTGGTGGTCGAGCTCGTAGCCGTTCTCGAGCGCGGCCACCATGGTGAACATCTTGAACACGGAGCCGGCCTGGTAGCCGTTGATGTCGCCGCCACCGGTGATGATCGGGTTGGTGGTGTTCGGGTACGTGGCCCGGGCGCCGGCCTTGCGCGCCTGCGGGTTCGAGCTCTTGGGGTTCGTACCGTCGTCGAGTTTGAACTTGCGGTTGGCCGCCAGCGACTTGACGTGGCCGGTGCCGGGCTCGATCCCGGCGATCAGGACGGCGTTCTTGTTGTCGTCGTCGATCTTCCTGGTGATCTCTTTGCGGGCCGCGGTCTGCGCCTTGATGTCGAGCGACGTGACGACCGTGTAGCCGCCGGTCTTGAGCTGACGCTCCCGCTCGTACGCGTTGGCCCCGAACGCCTTCTGCTCCATCCACCAGCGGTAGAAGTAGTCGCAGAAGAAGCCCCAGCTGTTGACCGACACCGAGGTGCAGCCGTTGCCGGGCCGGTTGGCGGTGCGCTTGAGCTTCGTCTTCTTGGCCGCGTCGCCCTCGGCCTTGGTGATCTGCTTGAGCGCGACCATGTTGTCGATGATGTAGTTGCGCCGGTCGAGCGCCTGCGGGTAGCCGGTCTTGGTGGTCGGGTCGAACGCCGACGGCGCCTTCACCATGCCGGCCAGCAGCGCGGCCTCGGCGATGGTCAGGTTCTTGGGCGACTTGTTGAAGTAGACCTGGCTGCCGGCGTAGACGCCGTACGCGCCGTTGCCGTACGGCGCGAGGTTCAGGTAGCGCCGGAGGATCTCCTTCTTGTCGAGATCCTTCTCGATCTGCAGCGCGTACTTGATCTCGGCGATCTTCCGCTCGGGGCTGTCCTTGGTCGCGTCGATCGCCTCCTGCGGCGTCTTCGCGCCGTACGCCTGGGCCATGCGCACGTACTGCATGGTCAGCGTCGAGGCACCCTGCTGCGACCCGCCCTGGCTGTTGTTGACGAACGCGCGGGCGATGCCCTTCACGTCGACGCCGTTGTGCTCGTAGAACTTGTGGTCCTCGGCGGCGATGATGGCGTTCTGCATGTTCTGGCTGATCTGGCTCAGCGGCGCGTCGCTGCGGAACTCGTCGTAGAGGACGGCGATCTGCGTCTTGCCGTCGCTCGCGAAGACCCGCGTCACCTGCGGGGCGGACTGCTGCTCGATCGTGCTCGGCATCGCGGCGAAGCCTTCGGCGCCGGCCTTGGCCACCAGGCCGCCGAGCGCGACGGCCGGGAACGAGGCGGCGGAAACCACCACGGCGGTCAGCAGGCCGCACGTGAGCAGCAGCCCGGCCTTGCCGGCGAACGATCGATTCTTCATCCGGTCACCCACAGTCACGGATCTCCAGACACCTTTCTCAACGGCAAGCGGCACAGCGACTCGGCACAGTACGCCACCCGCGCACGGATCGCCCGAAAGCGTACGTGATCTTGTGGTGGGCCCCAGCCGCCTGGCTCCTTACCCGCGACCGTGCCCGCGCACTCCCGACAACCTCTCAAGAGTGCCTGGCAGTTGCCTGCGAACCGGTGGTTGCTCACGAGCGCCCCGGGCCGGACCGGTCGGGGCGGGCGCCCGTGGGCCATGACGCGGATCACTACGGAAAATGTCACAACGCCGGCCGGTGCGGCAGACTGGTCATTCATGCGCCACTACTCCGTAGAGCTGGAAGCTTCGAACGGCGCGAGCGGGACCGTGGCCGCCTACGGTCACTGGGGCCGGCCGATGATCGTGTTTCCCACTGAGGGCGGCAACGCGTGGGAGTGGGCCGCGAACGGCATGGTGGACACCGTCGAGCCGCTGATCGAGGCCGGGCGGCTCAAGCTGTACTGCGTCGACTCGTTCGACGCGGGCACGTGGTCGGCCCACCACCTGCCGCTCGAGGAACGGGCGCGAATGCACGCGGGCTACGAGACGTGGATCCTCGAGAGCGTCGTGCCGCACGTGCGCGCCGACTGCGGTGACGAGGCGGAACTCGGGGCGATCGGATGCTCGCTGGGCGCGTACCACGCCTTGAACTTCGCCTTCCGCCGAGCCGACCTGTTTCCGACGGCCCTGTGCTTCTCGGGGAACTACGACCCGGGCAGCTGGAACGGCTGGGGCGAGCGGGGCGACGCCGTCTACTTCAACAATCCGGCCGACTACGTGGCCCACCTGCACGGCGACCACCTGGACTGGCTCCGCCAGCGGCTGTCGATCCTGCTGGTCTGCGGCCAGGGCCGGTGGGAGGACACCACCGGCGCGCTCGCGTCGACGCCCCGGATGGCCGAACTGCTTGCGGTCAAAGGCATCCGGCACGAGTACGACCTGTGGGACGCCGACACGCCGCACGACTGGCCGTCGTGGCGCGCCCAGCTCGCGAAACACATCGATACTCATCTACCCTAGACAACGTTAGTTAACTTAATTAATAATCGTTCTCCCCGACCTGGTGGAGGACGTCAATGCGCCGTTCCCGTTCCCTGTTACTGGCCATGGCGGCCGCGGTCGTCGCCGCCGGCCTGTCCCTGTTCGCCGTCTCCCCCGCTTCCGCCGCCGCCACCACCGCCACGTTCGCCAAGGTCTCCGACTGGGGATCGGGCTGGCAGGGCGAGTACACGATCACCAACGGCGGCTCGACCCCGATCAACGGCTGGCGTGTCGAGTTCACGCTGCCGTCCGGCACGAGCGTCGGCTCGTACTGGGATTCCCTGCTCACCCAGTCCGGCCGGCGTTATACGTTCAGGAACCGTGAGTACAACGGCACGATCGCCCCGGGCGCGGCGGTGACGTTCGGCTTCGTCGGCGCCGGCGCCGGCAGCCCGACCGGCTGCCTGCTCAACGGCGTGTCCTGCACCGGCACGACCACCCCGCCGACGACTCCCCCGGCCACCACGCCGCCCACCACCACGCCGCCGGCCGGCGCCACGCCGGTCGCCCGCAACGGCCAGCTGAAGGTCTGCGGCCGGCAGTTGTGCAACGCGCAGGGCAAGGCGATCCAGCTGCGCGGCATGAGCACGCACGGCCTGCAGTGGTATTCGAGCTGCGTCAACGACGCCTCGCTGACCGTGCTGGCCGACGAGTGGAACGCCGACGTGCTGCGGATCTCGATGTACATCCAGGAGGGCGGCTACGAGACCGACCCGGCCGGCTTCACGGCCAAGGTGCACGATTACATCGAGAAGGCCACCGCGCGCGGGATGTACGCGATCGTCGACTGGCACATGCTCTCGCCGGGTGACCCGAACTTCAACCTCGCGCGCGCCCGGACCTTCTTCACCGAGATCGCCGCGCGGCACAGGAACAAGACGAACATCCTGTACGAGATCGCGAACGAGCCGAGCGACGTGCACTGGTCGTCCATCAAGTCGTACGCCGACCAGATCATCCCGGTCATCCGGGCCCAGGACCCGGACGGCGTCGTGCTCGTCGGCACCGAGGACTGGTCGTCGCTGGGCGCCTCGGGCGACGGTCAGGGCGTGGCCCGGATCCTGGCCGACCCGGTGAACGCCGCGAACATCATGTACACGTTCCACTTCTACGCGGCCTCGCACGACGACTACTACCTCAGCACGTTCCGCGACGCGATCGCGAAGCTGCCCCTGTTCGTCACCGAGTTCGGCACCCAGCAGGCCTCGGGCGACGGCGGCAACAACTTCGTCCAGGCCCAGCGATACCTCGACCTGATGGCGCAGAACAAGGTGAGCTGGACCAACTGGAACTACTCGGACGACGGCCGGACGGGCGCGGTGTTCACCACCGGCACGTGCGCCGCCGGCGCCTACTCCGGCACCGGCCGCCTCAAGGAGGCCGGCGTGTGGATCCGCGACCGGATCCGCACCCCGGACGACTTCTGACGCCCTGACGCCCTCTCCGGTGCGGGCCGCGGGGCCCGCACCGGACGGGCATAGGTTGAAATCATGGAATACACACGTCTGGGCAGCTCGGGTCTCAAGGTCAGCCGGATCGCGCTCGGGTGCATGAGCTTCGGCCTGCCCGACCGGGGCGCCAACCAGTGGTCCCTCGGCGACGAGGCGGCCGAGCCGCTGTTCCGGCAGGCCGTCGAGCTCGGCGTGACGTTCTGGGACACGGCCAACATCTACAGCGCCGGCAGCTCCGAGGAGATCGTCGGCCGGGCCCTGCGCAAGTACACCGACCGCGACTCGATCGTGCTGGCCACCAAGGTGTTCTTCGGGCTCCACGACGGGCCCGGCGGCTCCGGGCTGTCCCGCAAGGCGATCCTGGAGAACATCGACGCGTCGCTCGCCCGCCTCGGCACCGACTACGTCGACCTGTACCAGATCCATCGTTTCGACCCCGAGACCCCGGTCGAGGAGACGATGGAGACGCTGCACGACGTGGTCCGCTCGGGCAAGGCCCGCTATCTCGGCGCCTCGTCCATGTGGGCCTGGCAGTTCGCGAAGCTGCAGCACGCGGCCGACCGCGGCGGCTGGACCAGGTTCGTGTCGATGCAGAACCAGTACAGCCTCGTGCAGCGCGAGGAGGAGCGCGAGATGTTCGGCCTGCTGGCCGACCAGGGCGTCGGCTCGATCCCGTGGAGCCCGCTGGCCAAGGGCCGCCTCGCCCGCCCGTGGGACGAGCGGAGCACTCAGCGGGCCAAGGTCGATCCGATGCACGCCCGGTACGAGGGCGACGAGAACAAGCCCATCGTCGAGGCCGTCCGCCGGGTCGCCGAGGCCCGGGGCGTGCCGATGGCCCAGGTGGCGCTGGCCTGGGTGCTGCACAACCCGGTCGTCGACGCGCCGATCGTCGGCCCGACCAAGCCCCACCACCTGACCGACGCGGTCGCGGCCCTCGACCTCGAGCTGACCGACGACGAGGTCACGGCCCTCGAGGAGCACTACACCCCGCGACTGCCCTCGGGCTACTGACGTCCCCGATGGCGAGATGACGATAAGTGCACCTGATCCGTCAGTGTCGGTTTTCCGCCTGCCTCGGCCACATTGACTACCTACCGTGACCGCAGCCGTCAGTCATCTCGTCACAGGGGGAAGTGACCATGCCGCGACTCGGACACGGAAAGTCGATCACGCAGAACGATCTCGAAACCGCAGAACGAAGTCTCGCCCAGGCCGCCGCCACCAGCGCAGGCGCATTCTCGCTGGTCCGGCCGGTCGAGGGGCACAGCTTCGACTTCCTGTTCCCCGGCCTGCAGGACGACGAGGCCAATCTGCTGCCACAGGCGGCCAACACCCCGGGCCTGCTGAAGGACCTCGGCAACGCCATGGTCGACACGGACGTGGTGGGCCAGGACAGCGACATCCCCGCCGCATACACCTACTTCGGGCAGTTCGTCGACCACGACATCACGCTCGAGATCCAGCAGGGCTTCGGCTCGGCCACCATGGCCCAGCTGCTCGACCCGGCGATGGTGCCGCTGGGCGTGGCCGCCATCCGCAACGCCCTGCTCAACCAGCGCACGCCGGCGCTCGACCTCGACAGCGTGTACGGGCTGCCGGCCCCGCGCGACCCTGCCGACGGCAACAAGATGCTGGTCGGCAAGGTGTCGCCGACCGGCTCGACCACCCCGCCCGGCAAGCGTCCCGACAGCAAGGCCGGCGACGACTTCCACGACCTGCCCCGCGAGGGCCGCAGCCCCGGCAACATCGATCACGACCGCGCGGCCGTGATCGGCGACCCGCGCAACGACGAGAACACCATCATCGGCCAGCTGCACACCGCATTCCTGCGGGCTCACAACGCGCTGGCCGACCAGGGGCTCTCCTTCGACCAGGCCCGCCGGGTGCTGCGCCAGCACTACCAGCACGTGGTGATCCAGGACTTCCTCAAGCGGGTGGCCGACCCGGCCGTCGTGGACGACATCGTCGCCAACGGCAACCGCTGGTTCGACCCGCTGAGCGAGCCGTCGTTCATGCCGCTGGAGTTCTCGGTCGCCGGCTACCGCTTCGGCCACTCGATGGTGCGCTTCGCCTACCACTTCAACGACAACTTCAACCTGCGCGGCGGGATCCCGGCGACGCTCGACCTGCTCTTCACCTTCACCGCGCTGAGTGACGGCCTCGGCGACTTCGACACGCTCCCGGAGAACTGGATCATCCAGTGGGAGAACATCATCGGCGACGACCCGGACATCAGCCTGGCCCGACTGCTCGATCCCAGCCTGGCCGCGGTCAAGAACAACCGGTTCCAGGCGCTGTTCGCGCTGCAGGACGTGACCGGCCAGCCGGAGCAGCCCGACCTGGCCGCCCGCCTCGCCGTACGCAACCTGCTGCGCGGCTACCGGTTGCGCCTGCCCACCGGTCAGGCGGTCGCCGAGCACATCGGCGCCCCGGTGCTCACCAAGGACGAGATCCTCGAGGCCGCCGGCGAGGACCAGCGTCTCGCGCTGGAGGCGGGCGGGTTCCAGTTCCGTACGCCGCTCTGGTACTACGTCCTGGCCGAGGCCAAGGTGCTGGGCAACGGCAATCGTCTCGGCCCGGTCGGCAGCACGCTCATCGCCGAGGTGCTCGTCGGCCTGGTGCGCCGCAGCCCCGACTCGATCCTGGCCCAGCCCGGCTGGACGCCGTCGCTGCCGTCGGCCAAGCCCGGCGCGTTCGAGCTGGCCGACATCCTCCGTCTGGCCGGCGTCCTGGCCGGGGCCGTCACTCCCGCGACCCACACGGTGCAGGAAGGCGACACCCTCTTCGGCATCGCCGAGGCGAAGCTGGGCGACGGCGACCGCTGGCCGCAGATCTACGCGCTGAACCAGGCGCTGATCCGCGACCCCGACCGCATCTTCGCGGGCCAGGTCTTCGTGCTGCCGCCGCTGCGGCCGGTCGGTGACATCCCGCGCCTGCACACGGTCCAGCGCGGCGACACCCTGAGCGGCATCGCCCGGGCCACACTGGGCGACGCCGACCGCTGGCCCGAGATCTTCGCCCTCAACCGCGCCATCCTGACCCACCCCGACCGCATCATCGCAGGCCAGGTGCTGATCCTGCCCGCTGCCTGACCCGCGCGCCACAGCCCGACGGACCAAGCCGCCACCCGGCTTGGTCCGTCGCTTTTGCCCAGACGGACAAAAGTTTGGATTGAAACATTGAAAGATATGGACGCCCCGGCAGAAGTGACCCAGGATGTTCACAACGTTGAATAGAACCGGTAACCGGGGAGCGCGATGAAACGTATCTTGCTGGCCGCACTGCTCGTCTCCACCTTCGCCGCGGCGCCCGCGTACGCGGCTGACCCGCCCCAGGAACCGGGCGTCACGCTCCGGACCTACCACATCGGGCAGCCGATGAGCCGCGTCTGTGAGCTCAAGCCCGGCCAGACCCCCAATGTGGACAAGCTCATGCCCACCGTGGACTGGTCCACCGCCGAGCAGTTCGGGCTGGACAACCAGTTCGTGACGCACGTGATCGCCAATCTCACCGCGCCCGCCGCGGGTACCTATACCTTCCGGCTCGTCAGCGACGACGGGTCGAAGCTGTTCATCGACGACAAGCTCGTCGTCGACCACGACGGTCCGCACGACGTCGAGCCGCCCAAGGAAGGCACGGTCGAACTGACCGCGGGCGTGCACCCCCTGCGGGTCGAGCACTTCGACCGCGACGGCGGCCAGCGGCTGACACTGTCGTGGCGCCCGCCCGGCGCCGGCGAGTTCGCCGTGGTGCCGACCAGCGCCCTCAGCACGGACGCCGGCGTGGTGCGGGTGACCGCCCCCGGCACCAAGGAATGCGTCGCCGGCACGGACGCCCCGGGCGATGGCCTGCCGCTGACCGCTGTCAACCCCGGTTACACCCTCACCGACCTGCGCCCGCCGGGCTTCGAGCCGCAGGTCACCGGCATCGCGTGGCGGCCCGACGGCAAAATGGTCCTGAGCACGTGGGGCGGCACGGACAAGGTGGCCGGCGAGGTCTACCTGGTCTCGGGCACCTCCGGCACGGCCGGGCCGGACAAGGTGACGTACAAGAAGATCGCCGGCAACCTCAAGGAGCCGATGGGCGTCGCGGTGGTCGACGGCCTGGTGTACGTGACGCAGAAGCACGAACTGACCGAGTTGCGCGACACCAACCGCGACGACGTGCTCGACACCCGGCGCACGGTCGCCGTGTGGCCGTTCGGCGGCAACTTCCACGAGTTCGCGTTCGGCCTGCTCTACAAGGGCGGCAACTTCTACGTCAACCTGTCGGTGTCGATCAACCTGGGCGGCGCCACGACCGACCCGCAACCGGTCGGCGGCCGCGGCACCAGCATCGTGGTCAACCGCAGAACCGGCGACGTGACGACAGTCGCGGGCGGCCTGCGCACCCCGAACGGCCTCGGCTGGGGCGCCGGCGGCGACCTCTACGTCACCGACAACCAGGGCGGCTGGCTCCCCTCCTCGAAGCTGCTCAAAATCGAAGAGGGCGCCTTCTACAACCACTACACCAACCCCGACGGCAGGTACGACGCCCAGCCGCCGACCAAGCCCGTCCTGTGGCTGCCGCAGAACCAGATCGCGAACTCCCCCAGCACCCCCGTGCTGCTCAAGTCCGGCCCGTTCCAGGGCCAGCTCGTCATCGGCGACGTCACCTACGGTGGCCTGCAGCGGGCCGCGCTCGAAACGGTGAACGGCCAGGAACAGGGCGCGGTCTTCCGGCACACGCAGGGTCTCGAGGCCGGCATCAACCGGGTCGCGCTCGGACCGGACGGCGCTATCTACCTGGGCGGCCTCGGCGCCGACGGCAACTGGGGCCAGGACGGCAAGCTGCGCTTCGGCCTCCAGAAGCTCACCCCCAACGGCAAGCAGGTCTTCGACATGAAGACCATGAAAGCCACCGAGACCGGCTTCAAAATCGAGTACACCAAGCCCCTGTCCGACGACACCATCGCCAAACTGCCTTCCGCGTACGCCCTGGAGCAGTGGCGTTACGTGCCGACCGCCCAGTACGGCGGCCCCGAGGTCGACCGCGAGGCGCTGGCAGTAACCGCGGCCAAAGTCTCCAGCGACAAGAAGACAGTCACGCTCACAGTGCCCGGCCTGCGCGGCGACCGCGTGGTGCACCTGCGTTCCCCGCGCCCGTTCAGCGCCCGTGACGGCGAGACGCTGTGGAGCACCGAAGCCTGGTACACGATGAACGAGAAGCCCGGCCGGCAGACGCAGGAGGTCTTCTACGAGGCTGAGGAGGGCTACCGCGAAGGAAGCGCGGCCCTGGCGACGGACCACAGGGGCTTCTCCGGCATCGGCTTCGTGGCCGGCCTCGGCAACCTCAACGCCGCCACCACCAGCCACGTCACGGTGGACAAGGCCGGCGAGTACGAGGTCGGCCTGCGCTACTCCAACGGCCCCAACCCCTCGGCCGGCACGAAGACCATCAGCGTCCACGTGAACGGCAAAAAGGTGAAGCAGGTGTCGCTGCCCTCCACGGTGACCTGGGAAGAATGGGCGACAGTAACCGAGAGGCTGACCCTCAAGAAGGGCGTGAACGCGATCCAGTACCGGGTCGACGCCCTCGACAGCGGCCACGTCAACCTCGACCTGCTCAGCGTCCGCAAGCCCAGCAAGAGAATCACCCTGTTCGACGGCAAGGGCCTGGACAACTGGATCCACACCGACGGCCGGAAGCCGCAGTGGCCCGCAGTAGCCGGCAACGCGGTAGAAGTCTGCTGCGGCGACCTGCGCACCAAGGAAGCCTTCGGCGACTACAAACTGCACGTGGAATTCAAGGTCCCGCTGCTGCCCCCGGACGTGACCGGCCAGAACCGCGGCAACAGCGGCGTCTACCAGCAGGAAAGATACGAGCTCCAGATCCTCGACTCGTTCGGCGACACCACCCTCGCCGACAACGAAGCCGGCGCGTTCTACACCATCAAGGCCCCGGACGCCAACATGTCCACCGCCCCCGAAACCTGGCAAACCTACGACATCACGTTCCGCGCAGCAAGGTATGACGATGCTGGCGCCAAATCGTCTAATGCTCGCGTTTCAGTTGTTTGGAATGGTCGTGTTGTGCATCGTGATGTCGAGCTTCCTAACGGGACGGGGGGGAACATCCCTGAGGGGCCTTCCACTGGAGCCATTCGGCTTCAGGATCACGGGAACAAGGTGCAGTACCGGAATATCTGGATTGAGCCTGCGTAGGTGTTGATGGCTCCTCGGCGGCCTGAAGAGGCCGCCGGGGAGTTGTCTTTTGTGGCTTTCTTGCGCTGGACGGCTGGGGCCGAGAGTGACCACGCCAGGCTGAAAAGCAACTACGCCTGGCGTGGTCACTCTCGGCCCCAGCCTTGCGGGGGTTTCACCTTGCGGTGAGTGAGTGGTCGGCGCTTCTCCGGGTGCGGGGTTGGGCTCAGGAGACCCGTGCGGGTGGGTGGTCCGGCTTCCGCGCTGTGGACGGAGCTGGGCGGGATACTCACGCAGGCGGGCCTGGGTGGTGGGGTGCGCGTTCGCACCGTGCCGCTTGCGCGGCCGGGTGGACAAGGGCCGGTGGGTGGTTGGGGATTGGCTCCTTGCAGGGGGGAGAGCTACCTACGCGCGGCCGCATGTTGTCGGGGCGGCCGCCTGAAGTTGAGGCATCGGCGCACCTGGCTCGGATTCGTTGGCTGAGATGAGAACGCGCGACGTGGAAGCCAGCGCGTAGATATCTGTTGCCCTCCCCCGGGCATTGTTCGCCCTTGGCTTGGCTGGTCTCCCCGGGGCGGCAGCCTTGGCTCATCGTGAGATGAGGGGATCCGCAACTGGGGTTTGGTTGCGGATCCCCTCATCTTGCGATTCGCTCTGGCCGCCGTCCCGGGGAGACCAGCCAAGCCTCGCAGTGGAACTTCACTGATCTTCTCGAGCGGCCGGGGTCTGGGGCAGAGCCCAGGGTCTATCGCTCCGACCCACAATGGAAAACAGCTCGGAACCGGTCGAGCAGCAGCCTAGGAATTGATTGTGCGCCTTCGCTTTCCGGAGAGATACAGGTACACGGCGACACCAGCGAGCACGACGCCTACTCCACACAGTCCGATGAGGACCGCGGGTGGCAGACCGCCGGATCCGGGAGCCGAAGCGGCTACGGCCGGGATCGGTTCGCCGACGGTGAAACCGTACGACCCCTGGACCGTGTGGCCGTCGGCCGAGACCACGCGGTAGGCCACCGTGTAGGCGCCGTCGGTCAGGGGCCGGCTCAGCGCCAGTGTGCCGGCGGCCCCGTCGACCACTGGAGCGGCAGCGGGCACGCGCTGCCGGGCGGCGTCGCTGACGACGATCGTCGTGAACTCGGGGTTGAGGTCTTCGCTGAAGGTGAGCTCGACGGTCGTCGGCGCGCTCGGCAGGGCGGCGTCCCGGGCCGGGACTGCCTTGACGAGCTGGGCGTGGGCCCAAGCGGGAGCGCCGGGGGCCAGCACGGCGACGAAGACGGCCGCCGAGAGCAGCAGGCGCCTCATCCGAGCACCTGCTCGCCGATCCAGCCGTCCTCGTCGCAGCCGGGCGGAACGGCGAAGACCGCCGAGCCGATGGGGGTGATCCACTCGTTGAGGAGGTCCTTCTCGGCCAGGCGCAGCTGGATCGGCACGAACTGGCGGGCGATGTCCTTCTGGTACGACGCGAAGATGAGGCCCGAATCGGGCTGTCCGGCCGCGTTGGGCACGCCGTCGTAGTTGTACGGCCGGCGCAGGATCTTCAACGCCGGGTCGGTGACGTGGGCCCGGGTGACGTGCGAGAAGTCCGGCATCGCGGGCAGGCCGGAGGAGTCCAGCTTGGTGAAGTCGGGCTCGTCGTGCTCCTGGGCACCGCTCAGCGGTGCGCCTGAGTCGAGGCGGCGGCCGACGGCGTTCTCCTTGTCGGCGACCGAGAGGATGTCCCACGTCTCGATCTCGGCCCGGACCCGGCGCACCACGAGCGTCGTCGAGCCGTCGGCGTTCCAGACCGCGGGGTCGATCTCGGGGCCGCGCGGGTTGGCCGTGCCGTCGAGCTGGCCCATCACGTTGCGCTGGGTGTGCTCGGGGGCCTGCACGCCGGGACTGCGCCGGAATCCCTGCTGCACCCAGCGGACGGCGGCGAACGGGCGGGCGTCCTTGATGAGCATGCGCTGGGTGTGGGCGACGGTCAGCGGATCGTCGGCGCAGATCTGGAGCAGCAGGTCGCCACCGGACCAGCGCCGTTCGAGGCGATCGATGCGGAACTGGGGGAGATCGGCGACGGGCGCCTTCAAGCCCGCGGCGCGGTAGAGGCCCGGGCCGAGGCCGAAGGTGACCGTCAGGCGGGACGGCAGCGGGGCGAGGGTCGCGTCGGTGTCGCCCAGCGCGGGAACGCCCTGGGTCAGGCGGCGGGCGTCGTCGGTGAGCAGCCGCATCATCCGGGCCAGGGCCCGCCGGTCGGTGCCGGCGGGCAGCGTGAACGCCACGAACGCGGCGTGTGCGGGCGGATCCTCGGCGATACCGGCCTGACGCGGCCCGTGGAACGGGACGGTGGCCGTGCCGGTGGTCAGCGGCTCGACCGCCGCCGCCGGCACGGCGTTGTCCGCGCCGGCCGCGGCGACCAGTCCAGCGCCCGCCGCCGCACCGAGGCCGGCCGCCGCGGCCCCGGTGAGCAGGTGTCGGCGCGAGGTCACGGAGCGGCGCTGCCCATCGGCGCCATCGAGTGACCGGGGTCGTAGCTCTCCCCCGCGCCCGCGAACGGCTTGGCGATCGCCGTGAACGGGACTGTCCGGCCGCCGGCCAGCTTCAGCGTGAACGTCACCTCGTCGCCGGGCTCGATGGCCTTCGCGGGCTTCATGAGCATGAGGTGATCGCCGCCGGGGGCGAGCTCGTGGTCGCCCTTGGCCTTGATGACGAAGCCGCCCGTCTTGGGCTGCATGACCATCTTGCCGTCCTTCATGGTCATCTCGTGCAGCTCGAGCGGGGAGGCCGGGGACTCGGCCGACATGACCGTGATGTCGGCGTCGGTGTCGTTGACGATCGTGCCGAAGGCCGCGGTCATCTCGCCGGCCGGACCGGCCTTCACCCACGGGTCCTTCATCGTCAGAGTGGTGGCCGCCGCGGTGGCCGAGGGAGCCGGGGCGGGCGCCGCGGCGTCACTGCCGCTGCCGCCGCAACCGGCGAGCCCGAGGGTGGCCACAGCCAGCGCGGCAGCCGCGCGGAGAACGTTGGTTCGCATGCTGCATAGGTCGGCGACCGCCGGCGAATAGTTCCCGCTGTGGCGGGAAATTTCAGGACTTGTCAGCGTGATGCTCGGGCATGGTGGACGAGCCGGGCCGGGTGGCGGCGAGGAAGGCGTTGTAGCGCGCCAGATCGTCGTCCTCGCCGGTGGCTTCGGCGCGGTCGGCGGCACGGTCGAGGCGGGCCTGCTCGCGTTCGTCGGAACGGATCCACTGGCGTACGAGAAGAAGAAGGATCGCCGCGGCCGGGAGCTCGCCGAAGGCCCAGGCCAGCCCGGCCCCCAGGTGCTGGTCGGCCAGCAGGGAGGAGGCCCAGGGCGGGTGGACGGCGGTGTACCAGTCGTCGGCGACGACCGTTGTGGACTGAAGCAGCACGAGGCCGAAGAAGGCGTGCGCCACCATGGCCAGGAAGTGCACGACGACGAGCAGCGCGGGGTGCACGCGGCGGCGGCCCGGATCGACGCCGATGAGCACCCAGAACAGCAGGTAACCGGCCAGCACGAAGTGCGTCAGCATGGCGAGGTGGCCCAGGTGGTACCGCATCAACGTGCCGAGCAGGCCACCCAGGTAGAGGCCGTAGAGGCTGGTCACATAGATGGCGAGGGCGACCAGCGGATGGCTGAGGACACGCGCGGGACGGCTGTGCAGTGCCAGCAGCAGCCATTCGCGGGCCCCGCGCACCTGCGGGTCGGCCGGGCGGCGCAAGGCGCGCAGCGCCAACGTCACGGGTGCGCCGCCGACCAGCAGGATCGGCACCACCATCGACAACACCATGTGCTGCACCATGTGGGCGCTGAAGAGGACGTACGCGTACCGCGCCACGCCGAGGCAGGTGATCGCGCCCAGCAACAGCAGGCCGCCGACCCACGAGGCGGTGCGGCTCACCGGCCACGGGTGGCCGGCACGGCGCATGCGGCGCACGCCCGCGAGGTAGGCGAGGATGCCGGCGGCGACCACGGTCAGGAAGAACATGTCCGGCAGCGGGTCCGCGAGCATGCGTACGGCGCTGGGCGGTCCCGGCTGGGCGAAGCCGAGCAGCTCGACGAGCGGGTCGGGCTCCGCCGCGGTCCCGGGCACCGGGGTGGGGCTGCGCGAGAGCGCGACCGACAGGCCGACGGCGGCGGCCAGCACGATCAGTTCGCCGACGGCCAGTCGTACGAAAACCCCCGGAGTGCCGGATCGCAGCGCGGGCAGTGTGCGGGCGCGATGAGCGGCGCCGATCGCCCCCACGGCGAGCAGCGCGACCGTCTTGAGCAGCACCAGTGCCCCGTACCGGGAGGACCAGAGCGCCGGCCAGTCGCCCAGCCGGATGCCCGCGTTGACGACGCCGCTGATCGCCGTCGCCACGAAACAGGCCAGGGCGAGCCGGCTGTAGCGCGCCGCCGTCTCACCGAAGCGGCGATGGCAGCGTACGAGAAGGAGGCCGGTCAGACCGCCCACCCAGAGCGACGCCGCCACGACATGCAGGGCCAGACTGCTGACGGCCAGCTGGTGGTTGCCCGCGCCCGCCGAGTGGCCGGTGAAGGTGGGCGGCAGCACGGCGCCCAGGGCGAGGCCGGCCGTCGCGGCGGCGAGCCCGCGGGACAGCCCGGCCCGGGAGGCCACGGCCACCGCGATCGCCAGGCCGGCCTGCCACATCAGGGACTGCCCCTGCGAGACCGAGAGCGCGAAGCTCAGGACGGACGAGCGGCCCAGGCGGTCGACCGGCACGCCCAGCACGTCCGACACGGTGAGGACGACCAGCGCTGCCGAGGTGGCCGCCCACAGCAGAGCCAGCCAGGTCACGCGTCGTAACAGCACCCAGCCGTGCGCGGCGACGCTGCGGCCGTCGCCCGGCAGCAGGAAGGCCGCGGTGACGCTGAGCCCGACGGTGAGCACGCCGAGCACGGTCGCCACCATCGTGAGCACCGGCAGGGCCCATTCGGTGACCGGCCCGGGGCTCGGGATGCCCGGCAGCACCGTGTCGTCGACCGCCCCACCGAACCGCAATGCCGCCACCAACGCGAGGACAGCCGCCGCGCCCGCTCCTACCAGACCTTTCCGCACAGCCCATCAGTCGCCGCAGCGGCCGCCGAAGTTCCCTGGGCGGCGCTGCAGAAAATCAAGCCGTCGCCCGCTCGTCGATCGGTAAAGGCCGATCGACTTAACGGGAAGTATTGTTTACTGTTTCCCCGTCGATTTTCCAGCGCCTTTTCGACGCCTTTAAGGATCCTTTATGAAAGCGCGCGTTACGTTCCTGCGGTCGCTGATCGATACGAGCTGATCGAGGTTTGTCATGGTGCCAGCCGCAGTCGCCGGACGGTGTCCGCAGGGAGCGGCAGCAGTGGGTCTGCTCGCCGGGCAGAGGCTGGACTACGTGCAACTCGGGCCGGCTCTCGTGCTGGGCTTCTCGGGCGGCAGCCGGGTGGTGATCGAGACGGTGGCCCGGCTGGACGGGCCGGACGGACGGGCCGAGGTCGAGCCCGGCTACCGCCCCTCGGACGCGCTCGGAGCGGTGCTCGGCGACGTTGTGCGTACGGCCGCGGTGCGCGACAGCGGTGAGCTGACGCTCGGCTTCGAGGGCGGACCGGAACTGGCGGTCGGCCCCGACGAGGACGCCGAGTCGTGGGCCGTGGCGAGCGAGGACGGCTGCCTGGTCGTCTGCCTGCCCGGGGGCGAGGTGGCGGCCTGGACCGAAGGGCCGTCCAAAGTGGTCATCCGACGCGAGGCACGATAGGCGCGAGGCCCGGCCGGTACACCGGCCGGGCCTCGTCCTGCGGAACGATCAGACGAGGTCGAAGCGGTCGAGCTCCATGACCTTCGTCCACGCGGCCACGAAGTCGGCCACGAACTTCTCGCGGGCGTCGTCGCTCGCGTAGACCTCGGCCAGGGCCCGCAGCTGCGAGTTCGAGCCGACGATGAGGTCGACCGCCGTGGCGGTCCACTTCACCTCGTCGGTGGCGAGGTCGCGGATCTCGTACACGTGCTCCTCGGTCTTCGACGCCGTCCACCGGGTGCCGGGGGAAAGCAGGTTGGCGAAGAAGTCGTTGGTGAGCTTGCCCGGCTGGTCGGTGAGGACGCCGTGCCGCGCGCCGCCGAAGTTGTTGCCGAGGGCGCGCAGACCGCCGAGCAGCACGGTCATCTCGGGCGCGGTCAGGTTGAGCATGTAGGCCCGGTCGACGAGCAGCACCTCGGGCTGGGTCTTCTCGCCCGGCCGCAGGTAGTTGCGGAAGCCGTCGGCGCGCGGCTCGAGGACGCGGAACGCCTCGACGTCCGTCTGCTCCTGGGTGGCGTCGGTGCGGCCCGGGCGGAACGGCACGGTCACCTTGACGCCGCCGTCGGCTGCCGCCTTCTCGACCGCGGCCGAGCCGGCCAGCACGATCAGGTCAGCCAGCGAGACCTGCGCGCCGCCGGCCGCGTTGAACTCCTGCTGGATGCCCTTGAGCGCGTCGATCGTCGGCGTGACGCCCTGGTTGACCTCCCAGCTGCGCTGGGGCTCGAGGGCGATGCGGGCGCCGTTGGCGCCACCACGCTTGTCGGTGGAGCGGAAGCTGGCGGCCGAAGCCCAGGCGGCGGAGACCAACTGCTCGACCGTGAGGCCCGACTCGAGCACCTTGGCCTTGAGGGACTCGACGTCGGCGTCCGACACGAGCGGGCCCTCGACGGCGGGAACCGGGTCCTGCCAGAGCTGCGCCTCAGGCACCCACGGGCCGAGGAAGCGGCTGACCGGGCCCATGTCGCGGTGCAGCAGCTTGTACCAGGCCTTGGCGTACGCCTGCGCGAACTCGTCGGGGTTCTCGAGGAAGCGGCGCGAGATCTTCTCGTACGCCGGGTCGACGCGCAGCGACAGGTCGGTCGTCAGCATCGTCGGCTTGTGCTTCCGGGCCGGGTCGAACGCGTCCGGGATGATCTCGTCGGTGGTCTTGGCGACCCACTGCTTGGCCCCGGCCGGGCTGGTGGTGAGCTCCCACTCGTACCCGAAAAGGATCTCGAAGAAGCGGTTGCTCCACTGCGTCGGCTTGTCGGTCCAGGTGACCTCGAGCCCGCTGGTGATGGTGTCCTTGCCCTTGCCGCTGCCGTGCGTGCTCAGCCAGCCCAGGCCCTGCGCCTCGATCGGGGCGCCCTCAGGCTCGGGGCCGACGTGGTTGTCGGCGGGGGCCGCGCCGTGGGTCTTGCCGAAGGTGTGGCCGCCGGCGATGAGAGCGACGGTCTCCTCGTCGTTCATGGCCATGCGGGCGAAGGTCTCGCGGATGAAGTGTGCCGCGGCCAGCGGGTTGGCGCTGCCGCGCGGGCCCTCGGGGTTGACGTAGATGAGGCCCATCTCGGTCGCGCCGACGCCCTCGGACATCGACTGCTCGGAGACGTAGCGCTCGTCGCCCAGCCAGGTGTCCTCGGGACCCCAGAAGATCTCTTCCGGCTCCCAGGTGTCGACCCGGCCGAAGCCGAAGCCGAAGGTCTTGAAGCCCATCGACTCCATGGCCACGTTGCCCGCGAGCACCAGCAGGTCGGCCCACGAGATCTTCTGGCCGTACTTCTGCTTCACCGGCCACAGCAGGCGGCGCGCCTTGTCGAGGTTGGCGTTGTCGGGCCAGCTGTTCAGCGGGGCGAACCGCTGACCGCCGTCGCCGGCGCCACCGCGGCCGTCCTGGATGCGGTAGGTGCCGGCCGCGTGCCAGCTCATCCGGATCATCAGGCCGCCGTAGTGGCCGAAGTCGGCCGGCCACCAGTCCTGCGAGGTGGTGAGCACGTCGACGATGTCGCTCTTGAGCGCCTCGATGTCGAGCTTGGCGAACTCCTTCGCGTACTCGAACGAGGGGCCGAGCGGGTTGGCCTTGGACGAGTGGGAGTGCAGCACCGACAGGTCGAGCTGGTTGGGCCACCAGTCGCGGTTGCTGCGCGGACGGCCACCGGTCTTCGGGGTCGGCGAGTCGATCGCCGGGTTCTCGCTCTCACTGCCGTGCGCGGTCACGGAGTCGTGCGCGACCGGGCAGCCGGCGCCCTTCGGGTCAATGTCGCTCATCAGTTTCCTTCCGAACAGTCGGGGCAGACGCCCCAGTAAACGACTTCCGCCTCGTCGATCACGAAGCCGTGATTGTTCGAGGCGGTGAGACATGGGGCATGACCGACGACGCACTCGACGTCGGCGATGGCGCCGCAGGAGCGGCACACGACGTGGTGATGGTTGTCGGCCACGCGCGACTCGTAGCGGGCGGTCGCGCCGGCGGGCTGGATGCGGCGCACCAGCCCGGCTTCGGTGAGCGCTCGCAGCACATCGTAGATCGCCTGGTGGGAGACCTTGGGCTGATCGGCGCGGACGAGCGCGATCACCGTGTCGGTATCGACGTGCGGGTGGTCGTGCAGAGCGGCGAGAACCGCGAGCCGCGGCCTCGTCACCCGCAACGAGGCGCACCTGAGTTGTGCCTCGAAGTCGACCATCACCCGCAGAACCCTAGACCCCTAGATTGGAACAAATCAAGTTTAGGAACGGTGAGGTTGCGGGACGGAGAATGAGGCATGACTGACTTCGATCCCCGGTCGCTGCTGGCCGAGAGCCGGCTGGGCGTGCTGGCCACCATCAAGTCGAGCGGCCTGCCGCAGCTCTCCCCCGTCACCCCGTTCTACGACCGGGAGGCCGGCACGATCTCCGTCTCGGTCACCGACGGCCGGGCCAAGACGGCCAACGTACGCCGTGATCCGAGGGCCGCCCTCGAGGTGACCCACCCCGAAGGCTGGGCCTGGGCCACCGCCGAGGGCACGGTCGAGCTGATCGGCCCGGGCGACGACCCGGACGGTCCCGAGGTCGACGCCCTGGTCGACTACTACCGCCGGGCCGCCGGTGAGCACCCGGACTGGCGGGAGTACCGGGAGGTCATGGTGTCCGACCGTCGCGTCCTGCTGGTTCTGCGCGTCGAGCATGTCTATGGCCAGTCCCTGCGCGGCTGAACGAAGCGGCGGGGAACGCGAGGGCCGGGCTCGCCGACAACGGCGAGGCCGGCCCGGCCCGCGTACGGGAAATCAGATTGCTGCCGGGTGGTGAGCCAGGCGCTTGACGATCGCGTTGACCGCGTCGCGGCCGGCCCGGTTGGCGCCGACGGTCGACTGGGACGGGCCGAAGCCGATGAGGTGCACGCGGGGCTCGTCGGCCACCTGGGTGCCCAGCATCCGGATGCCGCCGAACTCGTTGCGCAGTCCCAGCGGGTCGAGGTGGGCCAGGGCGGCCTTGAAGCCGGTGGCCCACACGATGGCGTCCACGCTCGTGAAGGTGCCGTCGGCCTCGCGCACGCCGGTCGGTTCGATCGCGGTGAACACGGGACGCCGTTCGAGCGCGCCGCGTCGTTTCGCTTCCAGCGCGTACGGGGTCCAGGCGAGCCCGGTGTACGAGACGACGCTGCCGGAGGGGCGGCCCGCCTCGACGTCGGCGACCACCTTGGCGATGGTTTCGCGACCGGCCCCCTCGGGCTGGAAGCCGTCCGTGCGGAACCAGGGCTCGCGCCGGGTGTACCAGAAGGTCTTGGCGACCCGGGAGATCTCCTCGAGCAGCTGCAGGGCGGAGATGCCGCCGCCGACGACCGCGCCCCTGCGGCCGGCCAGCTGGCCGGCGGACACATAGTCGTACGTGTGCAGCTGAAGGCCCTGGAAGCTCTCCTGGCCCGGATAGCGCGGGCGTACCGGGTTGGTCCAGGTTCCGGTGGCGTTGATGACCGCCCGGGTCGTCCAGCGGCCGCGGTCGGTCTCGACGATCAGGCCGGGGTCCGCCCGGCGGACCGCGGTGACCCGCACCGGGCGCAGGATCGGCGGATCGAACTTGCGCTCGAACTCGGCGAAGTACCGCGGAACGGCCACCCGGCTCGGTTCGGCCGGGTCGGGCGGATCCTGGGGCAGGCCAGGCAGGTCGAAGATGCCGTTCACGGTGGCCATCCGCAGCGATTCCCAGCGATGGCGCCACGCGCCGCCCGGCGCGGGCTCGGCGTCCAGGACGACGTGATCAAGACCACGCCGGCGCAGATGGTAGGCGGCGGACAGCCCGGACTGGCCGCCTCCGATGACCACGACAGTCGCTGATCTGTCGGTCATGGTGTCGCTCCCCTTGCTGTGGAAACCGCCGCGCGAGGAGAACATCTACGGAGGGACCACCTATTCCCGGCACGTTCTCGTCCGATCAGACCATCGAGGTCAACCGAACGTGCCGAAATTTCTTCACATCTCTTACCAACACGGCAAATCGGTCGCCGTAGATGAACGGCTGATTACACGGAACTGATCATCCGGTGATCGCTTTGATAGCGTCACGCCGCCATTGTCCGGCAAGGCGGAACACCCCCTCCGTCTGATCGGCGAGGGCACACGGGGAGCAACGCGTTGGACGGTGCCGGATTCTGCCGGCGGTGAGCCGTCCGTGGGCGACCCGTGGGCCCGGATCGATCGCTCGATCGAAGGTTCAACCACATGCCCCTCTTGAGTGTTGTTCTCCCGGTCTACCGCGTCCAGGCGTACCTGCGGGAATGCCTCGACTCGATCCTCGAGCAGACGTTCACCGACGTCGAGGTGATCGCCGTGGACGACTGCTCACCGGACCACAGCGGCGCGATCCTCGACGAGTACGCCGCCCGCGACAAGCGCGTCCGGGTCGTCCACCTCGCCGAGAACGCCGGCCTGGGTGAGGCCCGCAACGCCGGGATGCGGCACGTGACGGGCGAGTTCGTCTGGTTCATCGACAGTGACGACTGGATCGCGCCCGGCGCCCTCGCCGCGGTGGCCGATCGTCTGATCACGGCCGACCCGGACGTGCTGGTGGTCGATTACGCCAAGGTGTGGTGGAACAACAAGAGCCGGCGCAGCAAGCTCTCCGGCCTGGTCCGGGCCGAGGAACTGCCGCGGGTCTTCACGCTGGCCGAGTACCCCAACATGATCAAGACGTTCCACGTCGCGTGGAACAAGATCTTCCGGCGCGACTTCCTGGTCAAGAATGAGATCACGTACCCGACCGGGCTGTACGAGGACGTGCCGGTGGGCTACCCGGTCCTCATGGTGGCCGACCGCATCACCGTGCTCGAACGGGTCTGCATCTACTACCGCCAGCGCCGCCGCGGGGCGATCACCTCGACCCCCGGCCGCCGCCACTTCGAGGTCTTCGACCAGTACGACCTGCTGTTCGAGCGGCTCGACAAGATCGGGGCGCGGGCCGAGCCGTTCCGGGGGCTGGTCTTCGGCCGGATGCTCTATCAGTGCCTGCTGGTGCTCGAGAATCGCGAGCGGGTGGCCAAGTCGGACCGGCGCGAGTTCTTCCAGGCTCTGGCCAAGGCGTACAAGCGGCACCTGCCGAGCGGGGGCTACGAACTGCCCGAGGGACAAGAGGGTCATCGGCAGCGGCTGGTCGCCCGCGGTTCCTGGACGCGCTACCGGATCGCCCGGATCACGCTCCGGCTGACCAACTCGGTCAAGTTCCGCAAGGACAAGCTGCAGCGCAAGGTGCGTCTGCGCAGCCGGCTGCGGATGAGGTACTACCGCCAGCAGCTGCGCCGGCCGGTCGACAAGAACCTCGCGGTCTACTCCGCCTACTGGGGCAAGGGCTACGCCTGCAACCCGAAGGCGGTGTACGAGAAGATGAACGAGCTGGCTCCGGGCGTACGGGGAGTCTGGGAGATCAAGCCGGGCCAGGAAGACAGCGTGCCGGCCGGCATCGCGACCGTGACCATCGGCACGATGGAGCACTACAAGGCCCTGGCGCGGGCCAAATACCTGATCACCAACGTGAACTACCCGGGCTGGGTGGTCAAGCGACGGGACGCCGTGCACCTGTCGACCAACCACGGCACCCCGGTCAAGGCGATGGGCGTCGACCAGCTGAAGTTCCCGGCCGGCCTGCAGGGCATGAACATGAACTGGCTGCTCAAGCGGTGCGACCGGTGGACGTTCAACATCAGCCCGAACGCCTACACGTCCGAGATCTGGGAGCGGGCGTACCCGTGCGACTACGAGACGCTCGAGGTCGGCTACCCGCGTAACGACTCGCTGGCCAACGCCACCCCGGCTGACGTCGCGGCGGCCCGCGAGCGGCTCGGCCTCAAGCCGGGTCAGACCGCCATCGCCTACCTGCCGACCTACCGCGACTACGAGTTCGGCAGCGACGCGCTGCTGAACGTGGAGCGCTTCACCGACCGGATGCCGCCCGAGACGGTGCTGCTCGTGCGGGTGCACCACTTCGACCGCTCGCACGTGGCCGGCACCCACCCGCGGGTCATCGACCTGGGCGACTACCCCAGCGTCGAGGACATCTACCTGGCGGCCGACGCGATGATCACGGACTACTCGTCGGTCATGTTCGATTACGCGGTCCTCGACCGGCCGCTGGCCATCTATGCGGCCGACTGGAGCAAGTACAAGGCCAACCGCGGCGCCTACCTCGACGTGTTCACCGAGGGCCCGGGCGTCACGGCACGCAACGAGTCGGAGCTGGTCGACCTGTTCATCTCGGGCGAGGTCTTCGGCGAGACGGCGGCCGCCACCCGCAAGGTGTTCCGCGACCGCTTCTGCTACCTCGACGACGGCCACGCGTCCGAGCGGGTCGTGCGCCGCGTGTTCCTCAACCAGCCGGCCCCGGCCCTGCCGGATGCGGGCGCGGTGCCGGTGGTGCACACCGAGCAGCTGCAAGAGCTGCGGAGCGTTTTCGACGAGTCCCAGCCGCGGGACCTGTCCACCGCCCAGGCCACCACCGAGGACGACACCGACATCTCCGAGGAGCCCAGCGCCGTCGTCGGCCGCTGATCAGCGGCCGGCGAGGTTCGTCACCAGCAGGCGGCCCGTCGCTTCGAGGTGGCTGCGCATGGCTGCCTCGGCGGCGTCGCCGTCCCGGGCGAGCACGGCGGTGACGACGGGCTCGTGTTCCGCGTGGATCTCGGCCAGGGTGCGGCCGCTGGCCGTGGTCGGCGGGCCGAGCAGGGCTGTCGTGGAGCGCAGCTGGGCGACGATGGCTGCGGCCCGGGCGTTGCCGGCCGCTAGCAGCAACAGGTCGTGCAGGGCGCGATCGGCGGGCCAGAAGGCGGCCTCGTCGGCCACGGCCATCGCGTCCAGCGCGGCCCGGATGGCAGCGTGTTGTTCGTCGGTGCCGAGCAGGGCGGCCTTGCGGGCGGCCGCGGGCTCGAGCGCCAGGCGGATCTCGACGATCTCCTCGATGTCGTGGGCCCGCGGCGGCAGCACCTGGAAGCCGCGGTTGCGATGGATCTCGACCAGGCCGGCCTCGGCCAGCCGCAGCATGCCCTCGCGGACCGGGCTGCGCGAGACGCCGAGCAGGTCGGCGAGCTGATACACCGAGTACGTGGTGTCGGGCACCAGCTCCCCCGCGGCGATCCCTTCCCGCACGGCCCGGGCGACGGCATCGGCCAGGGACGGAGCCTCCGGCGGCAACTTCAGCGACGGCATGGGTAACATGTTACCCATGAGCGACGTGGTGGCGGCACTGGAGAAGGCCGGGCTCGAGGTCCGGGCCGACGCGGGCACGAGGGGCATGTACGCCTCCGACGCCTCGCTCTACCGCATTCCGCCACTCGCGGTGGTGCGCCCGCGGCACGTCGACGAGGTGGCGGCGGCGCTGGCGGTGGCCCGCGCGACGGGGACGCCGTTCACGTCTCGCGGGGCGGGCACGTCGGTGGCCGGGAACGCGGTCGGGCGGGGCATCGTGCTCGACTTCTCGCGGCACCTCAACCGGGTGCTCGAGGTCGACCCGGCGGCGCGGACGGCGGTGGTCGAGCCGGGGACGGTGCATGCGGTTCTGCAGAAGGCGGTCATGCCGCACGGCGTACGGTTCGGGCCCGACCCGTCGACGCATCCGCGCTGCACGATCGGCGGCATGATCGGGAACAACGCCTGCGGCTCGCGGTCCCTCGCGTACGGGCGGACCTCCGACAACGTGGCGGGGCTCGAGCTGCTGACCGCGGACGGCGCCTCCCTCAGCACGACCGCGCCGCAGGGGCCCGTCGTCGAGGGCCTGAAGGCGGTCGTCGGGAAGCACCTCGCCACGGCGCGGACCGAGTTCGACCGCTTCGGGCGGCAGGTCTCGGGCTACGCCGTGCAGCACCTGTTGCCGGAGCGCTTCGACCTCACGCAGGCCATGGTGGGCTCGGAGGGAACCCTCGCCGTCATCACTCGGGCGACGGTGAAACTGGTCGTCGACTCCCCCGTACGCGTGGTCGTGGTGCTCGGATTCCGCGACATCGTGGCGGCCGGTGAAGCCTCCCCCGCCGTCGTGGCGTACGGGCCGACCTCGTGCGAGGGGCTCGACTCCCGGCTGCTGGACGTGCTGCGGGCGCGGCGCGGACCGGACGCTGTGCCGCCGCTGCCCCGCGGGGGCGCCTGGCTGTTCGTCGAGCTGGCGGGCGACGAGCTGGGCGAGGTGGAATCCCGGGCGCGGAAGCTTGCCGGCGACGGCATCGCGGACGACGCGCTGGTGGTGACCGATCCGGCGACCCAGGCCCGGTTGTGGCGCATCCGCGAGGACGGCGCGGGCCTGGCCGGGCGGGCGCCTTCCGACCGGCCCGCGTGGCCGGGATGGGAGGACGCGGCCGTCCCGCCGGCGCGGCTCGGCGCCTACCTGGCCCGCTTCGACGAGCTCGTGGCCACGTACGGCATGACCTCGGCGCCGTTCGGGCACTTCGGGGACGGCTGCATGCACGTACGGCTCGACTTCCCGCTCGACCAACCCGGTGGCACGAAGGTGATGCGGGAGTTCCTCGTCGACGCCGCGAAGCTGGTGGGCGAGTTCGGCGGATCGCTGTCGGGCGAGCACGGGGACGGGCGGGCGCGCTCGGAACTGCTGCCCCACATGTACTCCCCCGACGCGCTCGCCCTGTTCGCGGGCATCAAGCGCGCCTTCGACCCGGGCAACCTGCTGAACCCGGGCGTGCTGGTCGACCCCGACCCGGTCGACGCGGACGTGCGACCGGCCGGGCACTTCCCGGTCAAGGGCCTCGCGCTGGCCTACCCGCACGACGGCGGCGACCTGGCTCAGGCCGTGCACCGCTGCACCGGTGTCGGCAAGTGCCGGGCTGACAACTCGGCGGCGCACGGCGTCATGTGCCCGTCCTATCTGGCCACCCGTGAGGAGAAGGACTCGACCCGGGGCCGGGCGCGGGTGTTGCAGGAGGTCGTCCGGGGCGAGCTGTCGTGGTCGGACCCGTCGGTGCACGACTCGCTCGACCTCTGCCTGTCGTGCAAGGGATGCGCGTCGGACTGCCCTACCGGCATCGACATGGCCACGTACAAGTCCGAGGTGTTGCACCAGACGTACCGGGGCCGCCTGCGGCCGAGGTCGCACTACACGCTCGGGAAGCTGCCGTTCTGGGCCCGGCTGGCCGGATGGACACCGCGGCTGGCGAACCTCGGCACGCGGCTGCCGGGAATCCGGACGCTGGCGCTGTGGGTGGCCGGTGTCGACAAGCGACGGTCGGTTCCGGCCTTCGCCCGGCGCCCGTTCCGGCGCACGTTCCGGCCGGCGTCCTCGGAAAGGCGGCCGGTGATCCTGTTCGCCGACTCGTTCTCGGACGCCTTCTCGCCTGAGGTGGCCGAGGCGACCGTACGGGTGTTGCGCGCGGCCGGCTACGAGCCGAGGCTCCCGTCCGGCTCGGTGTGCTGCGGCCTGACCTGGATCACGACGGGCCAGCTGGACTCGGCCAAGAAGATCCTTTCCCGTACGGTGACCGCCCTGGCGCCCGATGCCCGCGACGGCATCCCGATCGTCGGCATCGAGCCTTCCTGCACGGCCGTGCTCCGCTCGGACGTGCACGAGCTGCTCCCCGGCTCCGACGACGCGGCCGTGGTCGCGTCCTCGGTGCGGACGCTGGCCGAACTGCTGGCCGAGACCCCGGGCTGGACGCCGCCCGACCTGTCCGGCGTCACGGTGGTCGCCCAGCCGCACTGCCACCACCACGCCGTCCTCGGCTGGAAGGCCGACGCCGACCTGCTCGCCTCGACCGGCGCTCAGGTCCAGCGGCTCGCGGGCTGTTGCGGCCTGGCCGGCAACTTCGGCGTCGAGATCGGTCACTACGACGTCTCGGTGGCGGTGGCCGAGCAGAACCTGCTGCCGGCCCTGGACGCTGCCCCCGGCGCGGTGGTTCTGGCCGACGGATTCTCGTGCCGCACGCAGGTGGCCGATCTGCGCGACCGCCCGGCCGTCCACCTGGCTCAGTTGCTGGACCGCACGTCCGGGTAGATCAGCCGAGCAGGGCTCGGGCCACGGCGTGACCGGAGAGCCAGGCGGTCTCCACGCGCGGGCGGCCGAAGGCGTCGCCGCAGAGCCAGACGCGGCCGTCGACGGCGTACGGGCCGTCGATCCGCTCGGGCTGGGCGTAGGTCCAGCGGTGCACGTGCACCTCGGGCTCCGCGGAGAGGGCGAGCACCTCGCGGACGGCGGCGGCCAGGACCGGCCCGGCGCTCTCCGGATTGTCGAGGTGCCGGGCGGCCAGCTCGGCGGTTGAATGCGCGACCAGGACCGGGGCTCCGTCCCCCCGCCGGTCGCCGTCCATGACCGGAACCTACCCAGTTCCCGCGCCCGCATCCCGCTGGGACACGGCGCCGCTCAGGCAGACTGGGCCCATGACGAGCTCGGGTTCAGTGCGCGCGTTCGACGCCGACGAAGGATGGGGCGTGATCGACGGCCCGGATGTGCCCGGCGGGTGCTGGGTGCACTTCTCCGCCCTCGAGATGGAGGGGTTCCGGTCGCTGGAGCCGGGGCAGCGGGTAACCTTCCGCGCCGAAGCGGCGCGCCAGGACGGGTTCGCTTTCCGGGCGACGAAGGTGTGGACCGGGGCAGAGGAGCCTCCCGATCAGCCTCGAACCCGGGGCGCCTCCGTGGCCTACTCCAGCACCCTGACGCTGACATTCGATGAACCGGACGCTCCGCGGCCGTAACCACGGCCGCGGTCGCTCGTTGAAACAGAACCCCTCGGAACGATCTGGACGACTGTGATGGAAGGTGTGGTCGCCGGCCTGCTGGCCGGCTGCTCCGGCGTATTCGCCGTGCTCATGGCGCGCGCCGTCGGGAAGGGACAGGCGGCCGGGCCCAGCCCGCGCGCGCTCGCTCTGGCCGCCGGCGTCGCGCTCACCGCGCTGGCCGGGATCGGCAGCGGCCTGGCCGCTCTCTGGCGGCCGGACATGCTCGTGGGCGGCGTCCCCCTCCCCGCCGAGATCCCGCTGGTGTGTGTGTTCCTCGCGGCGTTGCTCTACCTGCCCGCCCTGCTGCGCCCGCCGCAGCGCCGGGACGCGCTGGCCCGGCTGCGGGTCGGGCTCGACACACTCGGCGTCTGGGCCAGCATCATGTACGCGGGCTGGATGCTGCTCTTCACGGTCGGCGAACGCCGGGGCGCGTCGATCACCGCGCTGATCTTCGGCGGCGGCGCCATCGCCCTGGCCGCCGTCACCGGAGTGCACGCGCTGCGCCATCGGGCCGCGCTCCAGTGGTGCGGGACGGCGGCGGCGTTCTCGCTGACCGGCCTGACCGCCCTGGTCATCGCCCGGGACTTCCCGGGTGAGCCCAACGCCGTGATCGCCGGGCTGGCCGCGGCGGCCGCGATCAACGTGGCCGCGGCCGGGCTGTGGCACGGCTCGGTGCGGATCGCCCCCGACACCCGCCCGGTGCCGCCGCCCGGCAGCGAGTCGATCGCCAGCTTCCCGCTGCTCGGGCTGCTCGTCCTCGGCTCCGCCCTGGCCACGGTGTACCACCTGATCAACGGCGGTCACCTCGATTCCATCTCGATCATGTTGGGCGCGGTCGCGATCACGGCCGTGGCCGTCCGGGAGTGGATGTCGGCGACGGCACTGCGCCGGCAGGCCGGGCACCTCACCGACCAGGGCAACCGGCTGCGCAGCCTGATGTTCGGCTCCACCGAGGTGGCGATGATCCTCGACGCCAACCTGGCCGTGCGCTGGCAGTCGCCGGCCGCGGCCCGCCAGTTCGGACTGTCCGAACAGGAGGTGCTGGGCCGCGCGGTGTCGGTGCTCGTGCACCCCGACCAGGTCGAGGCGGTGCACGACTACCTGACCGCGCGGATGGAGCAGCCGCAGGCGAGCGCCCTTCCGGTGCGCCTGCGCGACGGCTTCGGGCGGTGGCGGCAGACGGAGTGGACCACCACCGGGGCCGACCCGGCCGAGCCCGGCGCTACGCTGGTCGTCCACATCCGCGACGTCACCAACACGCACGACCTCGAACAGGCGCTGAGCCAGGCCACCCACCTCGACCCGCAGACCGGGCTGGCCAACTGGGAGGGGCTGTCGCGGGCGGCCGACTTCATCCCGGACGCGGCCGCGATGATCGTCGTCGAGCTGGGCGGGCTGACCGCGGTCGGCGACGTGCACGGGCGCGACCTGGCCGAGGTGGTGCTGGTCGAGGCGGCCCGGCGGCTGCGTTCCCGGGTCGGCGACGCCGACGTGCCGGCCCGGCTGACCGAGACCCGCTTCGCGGTGCTGACCCATTGCGGCGCCATCCGGGCCCAGCTGATGGCCGGGCAGCTCGTGAACGCGCTGTCCGCCCCCTACCTGGCGGGCCGCACGGTCGCCCACCTCTCCGCATGGGCCGGCCTGGCCGACCTGACCGCCGAGAACGGCACCGACGAGGTCATCCGCCGGGCGTCGCTCGCGCTGCGGTCCGTGCGCTCGGGGCCGCCGGGCGCGGTCGAGTGGTACGAGACCGAGATGGAGGCCCGGCTGCTGCGCCGCTCGACCCTCGAGCAGGATCTGCCGGGCGCGGCCGGGCGGGGCGAGATCGACGTGAGCTACCAGCCGATCTTCGAGCTCCCGGGCCGCCGCCCGGCCGGCGTCGAGGCGGCGCCGGCGTGGCGGCACCCGACGGCGGGCCCGGTGGACGCGGAGGAACTGCTGGCCCTGGCCGAGGATCTGGGCCTGCTGGCCACGGTCGGGCAGGGGGTGCTGCGAAGGGCGTGCCGCCTGCTCGCGGGCTGGCGGCGGCTGCACGGCGACCTGTGGCTGGCGGTGAACGTCCGGCCCCGCGAACTGGTCGATCCCGCGTTCCAGGCCGCCCTCCAGACGGCCCTGGAGGAGCACGGCCTGCCGCCCTCGGCCCTGGTGCTCGAGATCGCCGAGCATCACCTTTCCGACGTACGCGATGAGGCCCATCAGCCACCGGTCGAGGACATCTCGTCCGCGCTGGGCCGGCTGCGGGCGTGGGGCGTGCGAACGGCCGTGGACAACTTCGGCACCGGCCCGACCACGCTCAGCCGCCTGCGCATCCTCCCGATCGACCTGCTCAAGATCGACCGCGAGGTGTTCGACCCGGCCCTGTCGTTCCGCCAGCCCGGAGCGGTGATGGACGTGGCCGTGACGCTGGGCCGGCGCCTGGGCCTCGAGGTGATCGCCCAGGGGCTGGCGGACGACGCCGACCTGGACGCCGCCCAGACCGCCGGGTGCCGCCTGGGCCAGGGCAACCTGCTGGCTCGCCCGATGCCCGCCGAGCGGCTGGAGGCCCTGCTCGCAGAGCACCACGACATCGGGCGGCGGTGAGGCCGGTCAGCGCCGCCAGGCCTCGCGCACGTTGACCAGCAGCACCCCGGCCGCGGCGGCGAACAGGCCGAAGGCCACGACGTAGCGGCCCTCGAACCACAACACCACCAGCAGGGCCAGCGCGGTCGCGACCAGCAGCAGCCGCAGCAGCACAGCCAGGAGCTTTCCGCGTACGAGACCCTCGACGCACAGCAGGCCCAGAAGCCAGACGGCGGCGATGTCGAGGCCGCCGACGCCCAGCGGCGAGACCGCCGCGCCCAGAGCCACCAGGATGAGCGGGGTGCTGAGCACCGCCCACCACGACAAGGCGCGCGCACGGAACCCCGCCGCCGGCTCCATCGGCAGCCGCCGGTGCATCAGGTGGGCATGCGGGGGCTGCGCGACCGTCTCGGCCGTGACCGTGCGGGCCTGCTCGTCGGCCAGCCGCGTCCGTTCCATCCGCAGGGCCAGGAGCCGGCGCTCCTGCGGATGCAGCGCCCGCACCTCGGGCGAGGCCACCGGCAGACCGGCCGCGGCCAGGGACAACTCGCGGCGCAGGGCCACGATCTCGGCGTCGAGCGCCTTCAGCCGGTCGTCGTTCTCGCGCGTACGGCGTTCGATCAGCGCCCGCTCGGCCCGGGGATTCGGGGCGACCTTGGCCAGGCCGGCCCACCCGACCGGATCGGCCCACGACTGCCGGGCCGTGCCGTCCCGCTCGTAGCGCGGACCGGCCGGCCCGCGCTCGCCGCCGAGCCGGTCGCGGGTGTCCCGCCCCCACAGGCCGCGGAAATCCCGTACCCACGGCGTGTCGTCGTCGATGGCGACCGGATGCCAGGCCTCGGGCTGCCCCGGGCCGACGGAACGGCCGTCCCCGCGGGCGTAGTCGACGTACGGGATGCCGACACCGTGCTGCCCCTCCCCCGCCCACGGCGCGAACAGCCGGCCCGACCAGCGCAGCGCGCCGACCAGACCCCGCAACCGCTGCGGCCGTACGGTGATCAGGTAGTCGCCCGGCAGGTAGGCCCCCGAGTGCGACCCCGCCCCGACGTAGACCACCGGGTGCCGCCCGTCCACCAGCGCCAGGTCCGGGTCGTCCCAGCGCCGCCGCAGGTCGTCCCCGACCTCGTCGTGGGCCGAGAACACCACCCAGCGCGGCGGCGGCAACCCGTCCGCCCCGGCGCCGCCGCTGCCGTCGAGGTAGACGGTCACCTGTTCCCAGTCGGCCTCGTGCTCGTTGACCCCGCCGAACGCCGACCGCCAGTTGTTGAAGCAGTAGAAGTACCAGTACTGGCAGACGATCCACGGGTCGTCGCGCAGCACCCGGCCGTAGTAGGTGGGCCGCTCCGGCTCGAGGTGGTCGCGCTGGAGCAGCCACGAGCGAGCTGCGCTGCCGCCGGGCACGCTGCCCCGGAACAACAGCGAGACCTTGTTGGCCGTGTCGATGAACCGCGCGGTCAGCCCCACCGAGGCGAGACGGCTGGCCCGCCGCAGATGCGACGGCCGCTCACGCAACGGGATGTGCGCCACCCCGAGCTGCCCGCGCCCGTTGCCGATTCCCGACAGCGACAGTTGAAGCCCCTGCCCGGCGCCGGCCGACCCGGCCAGCCCGTCGAGCGTCAACCCGCCCGGCGGCGCCTGTTCGAGGGGGCTCTCACCCGCCTCCAGCCGCCACAGCCCGGCCCGGGCCACGTACTTCCCGGCCGACACCGGAAAGAAGTACTCGCCCTGCGTGAACCGCGCCACCGGCTCGTACGCCCGCAGCAGCCGCAGCTCGTCCTCGCTCCCCACTTCGGCAAACTACCGTGCCCGCCGACTCGCACGGCCGGACGCCGTCGTGACGAAGCTCATGCGGTGTGCGTGCCGATCCAGGTGAGGGAGGTTTCGGCCAGCTCACGCCAGCCGCGGTCGAGCGGCGCGCTGTGGCCGCGGTCGGGGAACTCGACGAGGTCGGTGCGGGAACCCGCGTAGAGACGGTGCGCGCCGCGGACCACGACGGCCGGCACGGTGTGGTCGCGGCCGCAGGCGATCATCAGCAGCGGGGCCCGGCCGGCGCGGGCGGTGTCGACTGCCGAAGGCGCGTCGCGGGTGAAATTGGCCGACGACACCTCGAACAGCGGACGGCCGGGCGCCGGGATGGCCACCCGGCGGTAGATGTCGGCGGACTCGGCCGGGGCGAGCGCGTTGCCGAACCCGTACGCGAACTGCTTCTCGGTCAGGGCGACTGCCCGGCCCCGGTTGGCCGGCGAGCGCAGCACCGGGAAGGCCGAGCGCAACAGGCTGAACGGCACGGCCCGGACACCCTTGATCGGCGCGGGCGAGATCGTCACCGCCCCCGCGGCCAGGTCACGGTCGAGCAGCTTCTGTGCGATCAGGCCGCCGAAGGAGTGCCCGACGAGAATCGGCCGCTCGTCGAGACCGGCCAGGAACTTGGCGTACGCGTCGGTGGCCTCCTCGACGCCGACCCCGTGCATGCCGGTGGGGTCGGCCCGCGTTGCCGCCACCGACTCGGCGTCCCCCGGCCAGCCCGGGGCGTGCGTCTCGTAGCCCCGCCCGGCGAAGAGCTCCTGCCACGGCTGCCACGAGCCGGAATGGATCCACAGGCCGTGGATGAAGACCACGGTCCGGGCCGCCGCCATCGGAATCTTGTTCATGCGGGGCACGCTAGGACGGCCCACTGGACAATCAGTGGATTCCGGCGAAGGCCGCCCGCGGATCGGTGAGCCGGCCCCGGGCGTACTCGGCGGCGTAGGCGACCGGGCCGAGCGCTTCGAGGGCAGCGGCGCGGACGGCGGCCAGGTCGGCGGCATCGTCGGGGTCGGGCACCTGGCCGAGTTCGGCGAACGCGACATCGGTCACGCCGACCATCAGCGCGGCCCGGGTGAGGTCGCCCTCCGCGGCGCCGAGGGCGGCTTCGGCCAGGCAGACGTACGGGACGAAGTCCTTCCACCCGTGGCCGAACACCCGCTCGCGTCCCTCGGCGAACAGCCGGCGCGCCTCGTCGAGCCGGCCCAGCTTCAGCTCGACGAACGCGAGGTTGTGGTACTCCGAGTTGACCTGGACCGGCCGGCCCAGCTCCTCGTTGAGCGCGATGCTCGCCCGGTAGAGGTCGCGGGCCCGCAGCAGGTCGCCCGACATGCGCGCGACCCCGGCGAGCACGTGCCGGGGCCGTTCCTCGAGCCGCCGGTCGCCGGCGAGCTGAGCCACCTCGAGCGCCTTCCGGGCCCGGGCCTCGCCGGTGGCCAGATCACCCTCGCGGATGGCGACCCGGGCCAGGCTGTAGCGGGCCTCCACCTCGCCCGCCGGGTCGCCCGCGGCCGAGGCCCGTGCGATCTCGGCCTCGCTCATGCTCACCACGGCGTCGGTCTCGCCCCGCCGGAAGGCCGATCGCACCCGGTCGCTGAAGCTCATCGTTTCTCCGTGCTGTCCGATGTCGCGTCCATCACGCTCCGCGGGCACGGTATCCGGGCCGAGTTGACAACCAGTTGACGCGGCACACGCATCGCCGGTTGGGGCCGGGCCGGGTGCCGTTGCAGTATGGGGGGCATGGGGAAGATCGTCGGGCGGGATGCGCTGATCAGCGCCATCGAAGCGCTTCTCGGCGAGGCGGTCGGCGGGCACGGGGCGACGGTCGTGCTGCGGGGCGAGCCCGGCATCGGCAAGACCGTTCTGCTCGAGCACGCGGTCCACTCCGGCCGCGAGCGCGGGATGCGCGTGCTGCGGGTCACCGGCGTGCAGGCCGAGGGCCAGATCCCGTACGCCGGGCTGGACCAGCTGCTCCGTCCGGTGCGCACCGCCGCGGTGGGGGCCGGATCGCCGTACCGCCGCGCAGTTGACGTTCTGGGTCTGCTCGGCGAGGCGGACGAGCCGGTGCTGCTGGCCGTGGAGGACGCGCACTGGCTGGACGCGGAGACCTGGGAGACCCTGACATTCCTGGGGCGGCGCGTCGGATCCGACCAGATCGCCGTGCTCATGGCAGTGCGCGACGGCGAGGACGTCGACCGGCGGCTGGCCGCGGCCGGGATGCCCGAGCTGCGGCTCGACCCCCTGCCGGCCGCCGACGCCGGAATCCTGCTCGATCGCCATGCGCCCGATCTCGTCGCGACCCTGCGGGCCCGGGTTCTGGACGAGGCCGCCGGCAACCCGCTCGGTGTGGTCGAGCTCGGCTCGGCCGCGGCCCGCTTCGGGGGGCCGGCGCTGCTGCCGTCGTCGCTGCCGCTGAGCGCCCGGGTGGAACGGACCTTCGCCGGACTGGTCGCGGAGCTGCCCCCGCTGACCCGCGACCTGCTGCTGCTCGCGGCGCTGAACGACGGGAGCAGCCTCGACGAGATCCGGGCCGCCGGGGCGATCCTGACCGGCGCCGAGGTGCCCACCGAGGCGATCCAGCCCGCGGTGACCTCGCGGCTGGTGACCGTCGACGAGCAGTACGAGCTGCGGTTCCGGCACCCGTTGCTACGCTCGGCGCTGCGCCAGCAGGCGGCACCCGGGGACCGCCGCCGGATGCACGCGGCACTGGCCGAGGTGCTCGGCGACAGCCCGATCCGCCGGCTCTGGCACCGGGCGTCGGCCGTGCCGGGCCGCGACGAGGCCCTGGCCCGCGAGCTCACCGTGCTGGCAGCCGACGCCGTCCAGCGGCAGACGGTCGCCTTCGCCCTCGCCGCGGCGAACCGGGCCGTGCAGCTCAGCGAGGATCCGGCCGAGCGGGCCCGGCGGCAGATCTGGGCCGTCCACGCGGCGCACGAGCAGGGCGACCCGCAGACGGCCCGGCGGATCCTGACCGAGATCGACGACCGCGAGCTGCGGGCGCCCGACCGCGTCCGGGTGGTCTTCATGCGCGACCACTACTTCCCCGGCGTCAGCAACGGCCCGGAAAGGCTGCCCGCCTACGCCGGCATGATCCGCACCATGCTGGACGGCGGCGATCCCGACATGGCCGTCCAGGCCATGTGCGACATCGCGCTCGGCGTCCACTACAGCAACGCGCCGGCGCACATCCGCGAGCAACTCGTCGACGCGGCCCTCGCGCTCGGTCTCGACGAGGACAGCCCCCGCCTGACCGCCATCCTCGGGCTGATCGCGCCCGTCGAACAGGGTGCCGTCGTGCTGGAGCGACTGCGGCGCTTCGTCCACCGGACGGACATCCCGCCGACGTGGCGAGCCGACCTGACCGTGGCCGCCTGGGCCGTCGGGGCTTTCGAGATCGCCGCCACCATCGGCCTCGCGAGCGCCACCGACCTGCGTCACCAGGGGCGGATCGGCACCCTGTCGGTGTCGCTCAACGCGGCCGCCGCCGCCCACGCCTCGCTGGGCGACACCCGTTCCGCACTGCCGCTGGCCGCCGAGAGCATCGCGCTCGCGACGGAGATCGGGCAGCGGACCTGGGTGCTGGGCGGCATCCTCATCACGGCCCAGGCCGAGGCGCTGCGGGGCGACACCGAATCAGCCCGGCGCCGGGCCGCCGAGGCGGAACAGGCGTTGTCCTCGGCCCGGCGGTTCCCCATGCTGTCTCTCGTGCAGCGGGCACGCGGGCTGGCGGCCCTGGCCGAGGGCCACGCCGAGGACGCGTTCCGGCAGCTCCTGCGAGTCTTCGACCCCGCCGACACGGCGTACTTCCCCCACCAGCACCTCCACCTGCTGGGGCATCTGGCCGAGGCGGCCGTGCTCGGTGGCCTGCTGGACGAGCTGCGGCCGGTCGCCGAGCAGCTCGAACCGGTGGCCGAGCGCAGCCAGTCGCCGGCCCTGCGCGTGGGGCTCGGCTACGCCCGGGCCGTGCTGACCGGTGACTACGAGACGGCCCTGGCCGACGACCTGACCGACTGGCCGTTCGACCGGGCCCGCCTGCAACTGACGTACGGCTCGGTGTTGCGCCGTTCCTTCCGGATCTCGGAGAGCCGTCCGTTGCTGCGGGCCGCCGCGACGACCTTCGACGCCCTCGGGGCCACCCCGTGGGCCGACCGGGCCCGCGCCGAGCTGCGCGCCAGCGGTGAGACCCGCCGCAAGCCGATGGACACGCTGGACGCCCTCACCCCGCAGGAGCAACAGATCGCGCGGCTGGCCGCCGAGGGACTGAGCAACCGCGAGATCGGCGAGCGGCTGTTCCTGTCGCCGCGGACGGTCAGCACCCACCTCTACCGGATCTATCCGAAGGTGAACGTCCGGTCGCGGGCCGAGCTGGCCCGGGTCATCACGGCAGGCCTCTCCGTCGCCTGATACCGGCCCCGACGGCGCGGCGGGCCCGCTTAGGCGAGAATGTGGGTGCACGGACGTGTGCCCAACTGAGGAAGGACCTTGTCTTGGCCGGTGGACTCGTAGCCCTGCTGGACGACGTGGCGGTGCTGGCTCGCGCCGCTGCCGCGTCGGTCGACGACATCGGGGCGGCGGCGGCGAAAGCCGGCGCCAAGGCCGCCGGTGTCGTGATCGACGACGCCGCAGTCACGCCCCAGTACGTGCGCAACCTGGCGGCCGAACGTGAGATCCCGATCATCAAGCGCATCGCGCTCGGGTCACTCCGCAACAAGTTCCTCTTCATCCTGCCCGCGATCCTGCTGCTCAGCCAGTTCGTGCCGTGGCTGCTCACGCCGATCCTGATGCTCGGCGGCGCCTACCTCTGCTACGAAGGCGCCGAGAAGGTGTGGGCCAAGATCGCCCACCACGACGCCCACGGCGCGGGCGACGCGAAGGCGCCCGACGAGAAGACGCTGATCAGCGGGGCCGTGCGCACCGACCTGATCCTCTCGGCCGAGATCATGGTCATCACGCTCAACGAGGTGATCGACGAGCCGTTCTGGTCGCGCCTGGCCATCCTGGCCGTGGTCGCCCTGGTCATGACGGTCGTCGTGTACGGCGCGGTCGGCCTGATCGTGAAGATGGACGACGCCGGGCTGCGGCTGTCCCAGCTCTCCGGTCCGGTCGCCGGCTTCGGCCGCGGGCTGGTCAAGGCCATGCCCATCGTGCTGACCGCCCTGACGATCATCGGCACCGCCGCCATGCTCTGGGTCGGCGGCCACATCCTGCTGGTCGGCACCGACGAGCTGGGCTGGCATTTCCTGTACGAGCAGGTGCACCACCTCGAGGAGGCGGCGCACGACGCCACCGGCGCGCTCGGCGGCCTGATCGGCTGGCTGGTCAACACGGTGGCCAGCGCGATCCTGGGCCTCGTGGTCGGCGCCCTGATCGTCGTCGTGCTGACCTACACCCTCCACCGCCGCAAGCCCGAGACTGACCACACCTCCGAGGCCCACACCGCGCCCGCCACCACGGCTCCCGGTGCAGCGCCCGCCACCACGGCTCCCGGCGCGGCGCCCGCCGCCGGCACCGAACCAACCGCCGGTGACCAGCTCACGACCGACACCCGGGCCGCCGCTCAGCCGGTGGCCGACACCCAGCCGGTGGCCGACACCCAGCCGGTGGCCGACGCCGAGCCCGCAGGTCTTTCTCGCGCTGCGGCTGAGGAGGATGAACCGGCGGCCGGGGCGGGCGGCAACCCCAAGCCCCAGGCGAACACCGAGTCCCACTGACGGTTGGCGGGATCGCCGAGCCCGGCGATCCCGCCTCCGCTACCGTCCGCTTCGTCTGGTGAAGCTAGGGCTTATCGGTGGATCACGTGGGAGCGAGGCGAGGTCCAGGTCGTGGCTGACGTCGGCCGCAGGGCGGTCCGATACCGGTGTTGTATCGGGCCGTTCTGTGGACGCCGTCAGGCGCGGGCTGGGCCACGCCGCAGCCCCGCGTGATCCACCGATAAGCCCTAGTGCGCTGCGGGGGCGTCGAGCTGGTCGATCGCGGCGGGGAGGTCGGGGAACGCCTCGATCGCGGCGGTGACCAGGCTCGGGTCGAACTCGTCGAGGCGGCGGACACCGCTCTGCAGACAGGCGATGAAACGGAGCCCCGCCCCGCCGGCGGCTACCGCGTCGCCCGGTGAGTCACCGACGTACACGCACTCGGCGGGGGTGAATCCGGTCTCGGCGAGCAGTTCGTCGAAGGCGCGCGGGTCGGGCTTGCGGAAGCGGGTGTTGCCCTGGTGGTAGGCGCCGGTCACCCGCCCGGCCAGCACGTGGTCCGGGGCCAGCATGTGCTCGATCTCGGCCTCCGCCCGGGAGGTCAGCAGCAACACCGTGCGGCCGGCCAGTACCAGCTTGTCGAGGGCCGCGAGGTTCTCCGGCGGGATCACGTCGAGCCGGCCGTCGGCCAGGTACTCCTGATGGGCGGCCGGGAACAGCTCGGCGAACCGGTGCAGATCGACGCCCGGCGACCGGCGCGGCATCGCGTCCAGCAACACCTCGCCCCACGTCGCCTTGTGCACCGCCCGCGACATCGGCGGCCGGCCCATCCGCGCCAGGACGTCGTTCACGAGGTCGAACGAGCCCGCCTCGGTCATGCACAGGGTGTCGTCGACGTCGACGATCACCGCTCGGATCACGGCCGCGCCCCGGCGCCGTCGAGCCGCAGAATCGTCTCCTCGACCTCGGCCCTCCGCCCGTTCGCGTACCCGGCATCCGTACCGGTGATCGTGAATCCCGCCCGCTGCAGGACCCGCAGCGAGCCCAGATTGTCGCTCGCCGCCCGCGCGAACAGCGGCCGGACGGAGACCAGCTCCAACAGCAGCCCCAACGCCCGCCCGGCGATGCCCTGCCCCCAGTGGGCCCGGTCGATCCAGTACGTCACCTCGGTCTCCCCGTCGATGACAAAGGCGGCGATGCTGCCGACGAGCCGCCCGTCCAGCGTGATCACCCGGTTGGTCACATCGGGGCGCGCCCGGATCTTCGCCAGGTGAGCATCGAAGGCGCCCCGGTCGTCCGGATCCTCGGCGACGAAAGCCGCCATCCGCAGCGACTCCGGATCCCGCATCATCTCGAACAGGGCATCCAGATCAGCATCCGCGATCGGTCGCAGCGCCACCTCACCCATCGACTCTCCCCCGTCCGTTCAGCACCCGGGTCCTCGACCCGAGCCCTCGCCATGCCCTCGCTCAAACGGTCGCTCAGCCTCGCTCAAACCGTCGCTCAGCCCTCGCTCAAGCCTCCGGTGTTGTTCCTCGCCGGGCCTTCGCTCAGCAGCGGAGCCGCAGCCGCGCCCACGCCGCGATGCGCTCCACAATCCAGCCGTCCATCGGCCGGGTCAATTGCGCACGGTACCGCCACAACCCCGGCGGCGCGGGGTCGCGACGCAGCAGATGGGTGAGATCGGCCGGCACCTCGCCGTCGAACACCCCGGTCACCAGCCCGCCGATGCGTTCCACATCGGCCGGATCGACCTGGACGTCCTTGCCGCCGGTGACAGCCAGCACCGGACGGTCGATCGCGGCCAGGCCGGCTCGTGGGTCATGAGCCAGGTACTCGCGCAGCCACCGGTCCGTGAGTCGTGAGCGCGGCATCCGCTCGTGCCGCTCGACGGTGGATCGGCGGATCCGATCCCGCTCGCGCGTCTGATGCCGCACCAGCACCGGCCCCAGCGGCCGAACCAGCCACGGCAGCGTCGCCGCGATCCGCCGGCTCTGCCAGACCATCACGTCCTCACCCCGCTGCGCCGCCCCAGCCAGCAGCACGTACCCCGCGGCCCCGGCGAGCTCGGCCGCAACCACAGCGCCCGTCGAGTGCCCGACCACAAAGACGCGCTCCGGATCCACCGCAGGGTGGCCACGCAACGTCTCGAGCGCAGCCGCAGCGTCGTGGACCTCGTCGTAGAACCCCGAACTGAGATAGTCGCCGCCCGAAGCCCCCACGCCCCTCTTGTCGTACCGCAGCACGGCGATCCCCTGGCCGGCCAGCCCTTCCGCGAGCGCCTGCCCCAGTCCGAGCGACATCCCCGGCATCGCAGAGTTCCGATCGAACGGCCCCGATCCGTGCACCAGCAAGGCAGCCGGAACACCTCTCTCACCCACGACGCCGCCAGGACCACCAATGCGGTCCAAGACAGCGCCACCAGCGACTCCGTCCAGACCGCCGGCGTCGCGGAAGCCGTCATTCCCCGCGGCGCCGAGGCCGTCGCGGCGAGCGCCTGCGGTGGGCAGCGTGAGTGTCGCGGCCAGCCGCAGCTCGCCGGAGAGGATCTCGACTGCCCGCTCTTTGTTCTCACTTCTGAGAATCATCAGGCTGAAGCTAACATTCTCGATTGTGGGAATCAATGACGGCGCGAGAATCGCCGAAACCGTGCTGCATCCGATCCGCCTGCGGATCGTGCACGCGCTGATCGGTCGCGAACTGACCGCACGCCGGCTGAGCGCCGAACTCAGCGACGTGCCCCAGGCTTCTCTCTACCGCCATGTGGCCCGCCTGGTCGACGCCGGCGTCCTGCGCATAACCCGGGAAGAACAGGTGCGCGGCGGCACCCAGCGCACCTACGCCACGGTCGAGCCGGCCGTAACCCTCGGCCCTGACGCCTTCGACGCCGCCTCTCCCGCCGACCATCAGCGCTACTTCGCCGCCTTCGCCGGCGCCCTGGTGGCCGGCTTCGACCGCTACCTGCGTTCGACCGGCGCCTCCCCCACCCGGGACGCCATCGCCTACCAGCAGGTTCCCATCTGGGCCACTCCGGCCGAATCCCGGGAGCTCGCCGCCAGGATCACCGAACTACTGGAACCCCTGCGCACGCCGGCAGACGGCCCTAACCGCCGCCGGGCCAGTTTCGCGATGGCTCTGCACCCCGATCCCGAGGCATAGCAAACAGCCCGGGCTCGCAGCTCGCCTCCCGCACCGAGCTGCGCAGATCCGCGCACCGGCTCCGGTCCCGGTCCGTGCACACACCCGCGCAATGAGGGCCGAAGGCCGGCTCGCGAGAGCCGCGGCACCTGCTGAGGCTGAGCGGCAGCGCAGGCCATGTTTGATCCGTCCGTCAACGGGAACACTGCCCCGGCCGGAGGCCCCCATTTCAACCGAGGTAGCGATGTCCCTGGAGTACCGCATCGAACGTGACGGCGACCGCGTGACCGTGATCCCCGAGGGCGACATCAGCCTCGAGACGGTCGACGTGCTGCGAGAGGTGCTCCGCGGCACTGTGGACAGTCAGCATGCGGCCTTCATCGACGTCGACATGCACGCCGTGACGTTCCTCGACTCCAGCGGAATCGGCGTGCTCATCGCGGCCCAGCGCCTGGCGACCAACCGCGGCAGCACACTGATGCTGCGCCGGCCGACCCCCATGGTTCGCATGGTGCTGGAGATCGCTCACCTCGACGGCCTCCTGCTTCAGGACGCCTCCGCGTGAGTGGCGGGCCGCCTCGCGGGTAAGAGAGTCCCGAACAGCACCGAGGGGGGATCATCGTGACCGACCAGAACCTTGATCGCGGAGCCGACGAGGAAGCCGGCGACGCGCCGGTCGAGGCCGGCGAAACCGGCGCCTCGCAGCAGAAGCCCGCCGACCGCCAGGGCCTCGAGGAGCACGACCAGGCCGACTCGGCGAGTGACACCGACGTCTGACCGGCGGGATCCCCGGCCGAGAGCGCGGTAACCACGGCCCGGTCACGGGCTGTGTTCACTGGGGTTTCGGGGTCACCAGTCGTGCACGGAGCCGTCGAGGCGGCGGGCAACGGGCAGATACTTCGGGTCGTACGGGAACCGGGCGGCGACATCGTCGTCGTACTCGATGCCCAGGCCCGGTTCGTCCGACGGATACAGCATGCCGTTCTCGAGCCGGGGCATGCCGCGAAAGACCTCGTACGTCTCGCGGGTGTGGCCCATGTACTCCTGGATGCCGAAGTTGGGCACACAGATGTCGACGGCCACCGCGGCGGCGGTCGTCACCGGCGAGAGGTCGGTGGCGCCGTGCGAGCCCGTCCGCACGTGGTAGAGCGCGGCCAGGTCGAAGATGCGGCGCAGGTGCGTGATGCCGCCCGCGTGTACGACCGTCGTACGAACGAAATCGATCAGCTGCTCGGTGATGAGCGTCTGCACGTCCCAGATCGAGTTGAGCACCTCGCCGGTGGCGATCGGCGTCGTCGTGTGCTGACGGATCAGCCGGAACGCCTCCTGATTCTCGGCAGGTGTCGGGTCCTCCATCCAGAAGAGGCGCAACTCCTCGACGCTCTTGCCGAACCGGGCGGCCTCGATCGGGGTGAGCCGGTGGTGCACGTCGTGCAATAGGTGGATGCCGAAGCCGAATTTCTCGCGCACCCGGGCCAGATACGACGGGGCGAAATCGAGATAGGCCTCGGTGCTCCACACCTGCTCCTCCGGCAGATCGGTGGCCGCCGGCTCGTAAATCGCACCTCTGCGTACGCCATAGCTTCCGCTCAGCCCCGGCACGGCCGCTTGGGCTCGGATGGCTTGAAAACCCATTTCCCGGTACGCCGCCACGTCGTCGAGCAGCGACTCGACATCACTGCCGCTGGCGTGGCAGTAGACCAGCACGCCGTCCCGCGAACGCCCCCCGAGCAACTGATAAACCGGCAGCCCGGCCACCTTGCCCTTGATGTCCCACAGCGCGACATCCACGGCGGCGATCGCCGTCATGGTGACCGGCCCCCGCCGCCAGTAGGCGCCCTTGTACAGGTACTGCCAGGTGTCCTCGATGCGCGCCGGATCACGCCCGATCAGCAGAGGCGCCAAGTGCTCCTCGAGATAGGCGGCAACGGCCAGCTCCCGCCCGTTGAGGGTCGCGTCACCCAGCCCCGTCACCCCGTCGGACGTGGTGATCCGAAGCGTCACGAAATTACGCCCCGGCGACGTGACCAGAACCTCGACGCGATCGATCGTTGCCATCAGACCGCTCCCTGGCGCATCTTGTGTGCAGCACCTTGTATACAAGCCACGGTCGTACCGAAAGTCAACGCCCTATGCTGACGCCCGTGGCAGGCAGAAATCGGCAAGACGTGTATGCGACGCTGCGGCGCAAGGTGCTCACCACGGAGCTCGCGCCCGGCGCCCCTCTGAGCGAGAACGAACTGGCCGCAGCCCTGGGCGTCTCCCGCACTCCCGTACGCGAAAGTCTGATCCTGCTGGCCGAAGAGGGCCTGGTGCAGGTCTTCCCCAAGGTCGGCTCCTTCGTCTCCCGAGTCGACCCCGTCCGCGTTGCCGACGCCCAGTTCCTCCGCGAGGCCGTCGAACTGGCCGCCCTGGACGATCTGCCGCCCACACTCGACCCGGCCCTGCTGACGGAACTGGAAGAGAATCTTCGCCGCCAGGACGAACCCGACGTCGATCTGGAGGGATTCTTCGCCCTCGACGAGGAGTTTCACCTCGGCCTGCTGAAACTGAGTGGCCACGGCGCGGCCTGGACCACAGTCGGCAACGCCAAGGGCCACCTCGACCGAGCTCGCCGCCTGGGCCTGCACGAGGCCACCCCACCGGCCGTGAACGCCGGCCAGCACAGGGCGATCTTCAACGCCGTCCGCACCGGCGACATCGCCGAGGCCCGAGCCACCATGCGACTCCACTTACGAGCGGTCTTCGACGACGTGGAACGCATCCGCGAACGCTCCCCCGAACTGTTCGCCTCGAACGACGGCTCCACCCCGGTCCGCCGCAACGTGGTCGTCTGGGACTGACTCGCTGTCAAGCGCACCAGCCCTCAGGCCAGGAAGCCGCCGTCAACGGGAAGAACGACTCCGCTGACATGGCTTGAGCGATCGCTCAGCAGGAACGAGGCGACGGCGCCGACCTCGGCGCCGGTGCCGGCCTTGCGTAACGGGGTCGCGGCAATGCGGGCCTCTACGCCGCCGGGGATGGCCAGGCGGGTCTGGTCGAGCATGGGGCTTTCGGTGGGGCCGGGGGCAATCGCGTTCACTCGGATGCCCCGGGGGCCGAAGTCGTGGGCGGCGGTGCGGGTCAGGCCGATGACGGCGTGCTTTGTTGCCTGGTAGGCGCCCATTCCCGAGCTGCCGCGGAGGCCGCCGATGCTACTCATGTTGACGATGGAACCTTGGGTCATCGCGCGTGCCTCCTCGCGCAGGCAGAGCCAGACGCCCTTCACGTTGACGGCCATGATGCGGTCGAAGTCTTGCTCAGTGACCTCGTCCAGGCGTCCGCTCTGGGTGGTGGCCGCGTTGTTGAACGCGCCGTCGAGGCGGCCGAACCGCTCGACCGTGGCGGCTACGAAGCGGGCCACGTCGGCCGCCTTCGCGACGTCACCGGTCGTGTAGGCGACCTCGTGACCGGTCAGCTCCTCGGCCAGCTCTGCCAGCGGGCGCTCGGAGCGGGCGACCAGCATCAGCGCGGCGCCGTCGGCGGCCAGGAGGCGTGCCGTGTCGGCGCCGATTCCGGCGCTGGCGCCGACGATGAGGACCACCTTGCCTGTCAGTGCCGTCATGCTTGAGCATCCTGTCATACAGTCATACAATCCTGCCATGCCTGATCAGGACGAGGTGTCGCTGGCCGCGGCGCAGCCGGAGGGGTTCGACCGACTGTTACGCGGGGCCGTCGACGTTCATGTGCACGGGCGGCCCGACCTCTCCCCCGGGCTTCCCAACCGGGGCGACGACCTCGAGGTGGCCCGGCTGGCGCACGCGTACGGCATGGCGGGCTGGGTGCTCAAGTCGCACCTGTGGGCGACCACCGACCGGGCGCGCTCGATTCAGGAACGCATGGCCGGCACCGGGTTCGCGGCGCACGGCAGCATCACGCTCAACCCGCCCGTGGGTGGTCTCGAGCCCGCCGTCGTCGAGCTGGCCGCCGCGCACGGGGCACGCGTCGTCTTTCTGCCGACCTGGGGCAGCGCCGCCGATGTGGGACGCGGGGGCTACATCTCCACCCTGCTCGGGCGCATCGCGCCGTCGTTCGGCGAGTATGCCGGCCGCACCGCGAGCAACCTGTGCGAAGCCGACGGGCGGTTGACCGGGCGGACCCGGGCCGTCATCGACGCCTGCCGGGGGCTCGGCCTGGCCTTGGCCACCGGGCACGCCTCGGTCGAGGAGAGCCGCGCCGTCGCCGACTACTGCGCCGGCGTCGGGCAGCAACTGCTGATCACCCATCCGCTGCACTACACGACCGATCCCGCGGAGTTGCGGGAGCTCGCCGACACCGGCGCCTACCTGGAGTTCTGCAACGCTCCCCTGGTGCATCCGGACGCGCATCTGACCGTCCGCGACGTGCACGAGGCGCTGACCGCGGTCGGACCGGAGCGGGCGATCCTCACCACCGACGTCTTCTCACGCTGGGTGCCGCCCGAGCCGGAATGCCTGCGGATGTTCGTCGAGCAGCTCGCCTATCTCGGCTGGGCCGACGACCAGATCGCCACCATGGTTTCCACCAACCCGCGAACGTTTCTGGGAGAGACCGCTTGAGAATCGACGACGTCGACCCCGCGACCATGACCGGCGAACAGCGGGCTCTGTACGACATCTACACCTCCGGCAAGCGCGTCGCGCCCGACAGCCCGTTCACCCTCGTCGGCGCGGACGGGCGGCTGCTCGGCCCGCCCGCGATCTGGATAATCAATCCGGTCTTCGGGCGGCCGCTGCAGCAGATCGGCAGCGCGGTCCGGTACGGATCGCAGATTCCGGCCCGGGCGCGAGAGATCGCGATTCTGCTCGTCGGGCATCACCACAAGAGCGCCTTCGAGCTGTACGCCCATGAGCGCGCCGGCGCCGCGGCTGGGCTGAGCGAGGCCGACCTGGCGGCGCTGGCCGACTGCCGCGAGCCTGTCGGACTGTCCGACATCGAGTCCGTCGTCTTCCGGACCACCGTCCGCATCCTCGACGCCGGAACCGTGAACGATGACGAATTCCGCGCGGCCGCCGAACTGCTGGGCGAGCCCGGATTGCTCGAGCTGACCACCATCGTCGGCTACTACAACATGGTCGCCTGGCAACTGGCGGTCTTCGACGTCCAGCCGCCGGCAGAAGGCGTCCAGCCGCCGGTGAAAGGCGTCCAGCCGCCGGCAGAAGGCGTCCAGCCGCCGGTGAAAGGCGTCCGGCCCTCGGCGAGCGACGTGCGGCCGCCGGCATGAACTGGGCGATCCAGATCCTCGAGTACGGCTACGTCGACCGCTTCCCGGCCAGCAACCTGTTCGCGGCCCAGCCCAACGAGGGCCACCGCCGCATGCCGTACTGCTTCGGACTTGTCCGATCGCCGGACAGGTGCATCCTGGTCGACACCGGCTTCTTCGACGCGGCGGTCCACGAACGGCTCACCCGCAAGTACGGCGAGACCCGGTGGGCCCACCCGGTCGACGTGCTGGCGCGCGTCGGCGTCGCGCCCGAGCAGGTGGACACGATCCTGTTGACCCACAACCATTTCGACCACGCCGGTTGCGTCGGCGCCTTCCCGGCGGCGCACGTCTACATCCAGCGCCGGGAGATCGATTCCTACGTGGCCGCAGCCGAGCGCGCGCACCGCTTCGAGTTCCTGACCCGCTCGTGCCAGGCCGACCTGCCCGAGCACCTGGCCGGTCGCACGGCGACGCTCGTCGACGGATTCGCCGAGATCGCGCCCGGCGTCGAGCTGCGCCCGGCCCACGACACCCACACCGCGGGCTCCCAGGTTGTCGCCGTCACCAGCGACTCGGACGGCGCCTGGGTCTTCGCCGGTGACAACGTCTACAGCTACGAGAACGTGGAGGGACTGCACGGTGACGGCGTCTACGCCCCGATCGCGATGACGACCGGCAGCGCCACCACCTGGCTCGCCTTCGCCGACGAGATGCTGGCGGGCGTCGGCCACGACACCCGCCGCATCCTGCCTTTCCACGAGGCCGCCGTCTGGGACCGTTTCCCGTCCACGACGTTCGACGACGGCCTGCACGTGGCAGAAATCAGAAGACGACCTTGACCCCCGCCGCCTTGCAGGCGGCGGTGAGGTCCTTGCCCGACTTCTCGTAGGCCGGGTTGTCGGACGCCGTCACCGGGTCGGCCGCGCTCGACGCCTCGGTGGACTTGGCCGCGAAGTCCTTGACGGCCGTACCCACCGCGCTGTCGCTGGTCCCCGCCACCTTGGTCAGCTCCTCGCCGAGTCCGGCGAGAATCTTCTTCACCTCGGCGGTGGGCATTTCGCCCTGGCTCTCCTTCATGACGTTGATGAGTTCGGTCTTCATGGCCTTGCCGGCCTTCTCGGCGTCCTCGCAGAGCTTCTTGTCGCTCGCAGCGGGGGCGCCCGCGGGCTCCGCCGCGGCGGTGGTCTCGACCGCAGCCGTCGCCGCGGGAGCGGACGCGGTGGGGGTGTCGTCGCCGCCACAGGCGGTCAGAGCCATCAGGGAAACGCCGATCAGGACGGCGGGAAGTACTCGCATTCGGATCACGGGCCGAGACAGTAATCTCAACCCGACGGCAAGATCAACCCGGTCGGTACGGGGCGGACAGGACCCGCGCGGGGCCGTACACTTCCGACCTCGTGAGACCTCCAGCCCGTACCGCACAGCTCGTCGCCCTCGCCGCCACGGCGCTCCTTCTCGGCGCGTGCCAGGGCAAGGAAGCTGCCGAGACCCCGAAGGCGGCCGAAAGCCCGAAGGCAGCCGAGGCCGCCCGGGTCGGCGCCGCGGCCAGCGGCTGCACGCTGCCTGTCACGTTCGGTCTGGCCGAGGACTGGAAGCCCAAGGCGGTGACGATCGCCGGCGACGAGCTGCTGGCCGAACTCGCGCAACGGGGCCCCATGACGATGGCGTGCGAGATCGACGCGAAGCCGGCCGGCCTGATCGGCTTCCTCCGGGTCTGGACCGGGAAGAGCGGTGACCCTCGGGCGAATCTGACCGCCTTCATCGGCCAGGAAGCGCTGAAGCCGGTCTTCACCGACCTGCAGATCGGCGGCCGGCCCGCCGTCGAGGTCGTCTACGAGAAGAAGAGCCAGCTCGACGACGCGATCGAACCGGAGCAGGCGTTCGTCGTCGAGACCGGCCAGGGGCTCCTCGCGGTCTCGGTGGACAGCTTCGACAGCGGTGAGCACAAGGACATGCTCCCCGCCTACGAGCTGGCGAAGAGCAGCCTCGAAGTGACGGGCTGAGCGGAGCCGGATCAGCGGCGGGTACGCAGTCCGAAGCGGGCCAGGACGCGGGTGGCCACGGCGTAGGCCAGATGACCGGCCGGCCACTGGGTCACGTTGTGGCCGGACGGGTCGTGGTAGTAGTTGTGGCAGCCCGAATTCATCGCGGACGCGCTGGTCGCCAGCCGGCGGTCGACCCATTCGACGAAGCGGCGCGTCGCGTTCGGCGAGGTGTCGACGCTGCCGTGGCGGGCTCGTTCCATTCGGCGTACGGCGCCGACCATGACCTCCGCCTGCCGCTCGAGCTGGGCGATGACCGAGACGCCGCCGTTGGTGTTGGGCCCGTACAGAATGAAGAAGTTCGGGAAGCCGGGCACCGTGATGCCCAGGAAGGCGCTGGCCCGCTCGCGCCAGACGTCGTGAACGCTCCGGCCGTCGCGGCCCTTGACGTCCAGACCGGCCAGGAACTTCGTGGGCTGGAAGCCGGTGCTCAGGATCAGCACGTCGATGTCGCGCGTGGTCCCGGTGGCGTCGACCACCCCGGTCGGCGTCACCCGTGTCACCGCGTGCGGCACCAGCTCGACGTTGTCGCGGTTGAGGGCGGGATAGAACGTCGACGACAGCACCGGGCGCTTGCAGCCCCACGGATAGCCGGGCGTGACCGCGGCCCGCGTCTGCGGATCGGCGATGCTGCCGGCGATGAAGCGCTCGCACACCTCGCGCATCCGGCGCTGGCGGCGGGATCCGACGTCGTACCCCTTGAACCGCTTGTTGCCCTCGTGGAAGATCCGGGCCCGGTGCAAGCGCTGAACCAGCGGTACGTTGCGGAACACCCACCGCTCGCGGTCGGTGTACTCCCGCTCGTTCTTGGGCTCGACCCAGCCCGGTTCACGCTGGAAGACGTGCACCTGCCCGGCGACGGGCGCGATCGACGGGATGATCTGCACGGCGGTGGAGCCCGTGCCGACCACGGCCACGGACTTGCCGGTGAGGTCGTGCTCCTCCCAGCGCGACGTGTGGAAGCACGGGCCCGCGAACGTCTCGAGGCCGGGCCATTCCGGGTAGCGGGGCACGCTGAGCAGGCCCAGCGCCGAGATGACGACGTCGAACTCGTGGCTGTCGCCGTCCGCGGTCGAGAGCGTGTAGGTCGACGTCGACTCCTCCCACACGAGGTCGGTGACCCGCGTGTTGAGCCGCAGATGCGGGGTCAGGCCGAAGCGTTCGACGACGTGCTCGGCGTACGCCAGAAGCTCGGGCTGGGTCGCGTGGGTGCGTTTCCAGTCGTACTTCAGGAAGGAGAACGAGTAGGCGTGCGAGTGCACGTCGACCTCGCAGCCCGGGTACCGGTTGTCGTACCAGGTGCCGCCGACGCCGGCCGACTGCTCGAAGACGACGAACTCGGCCGACGTGCTCTTCTTCAGTTTCACCGCGGCCGCGATGCCGCCCAGCCCGGCCCCGATGATCGCTACCCGCATGTCAGTCCGCCTGGGCGGACGGGTAGTCGGCGGCGTTGAACACCCAGCCCTCCATGGCCGAGAAGTCGGCCCGGGGCGGGGAGAAGACGTCGATCAGGTGGTTGGTGCCCGCGCCGATCGCCTCGCTGGTGTGCAGCGACGGCGGCGGGATGACGGTGACCGAGGGCGCCACGACCCGCTGGTGCTCGTCGGCGCGCCAGTTGGCCTTGTTCGTCGTCCACGGCCAGCGGATGTGGTGAAGGTATTCGCCGGCCAGCACGATCGAGCACTGTTCGAAATCGTCGTGCTTGTGGGGCGACATCTTCGACGGGTCGCGCGGACCCTGCTTGGGGTCGATGAAGTTCACCATGAACGTGGTGCAGCGGTAGAGCCGGAACGGCGGGTTCTTCAGCGGCTCGACGTTCAGGTCGTAGGTGCGGACGCGGTAGCCGCCGACCGGCTCCGGCCACGGCTGGAAGTCCGCGATGTTCTCGTGTCTTTCCGCGTACGAGGCGGCGTTCGCGGCCAGGTCGGCGATGTCGGACGAACGCGTGGTGAGCAGCCGCAGCACCCGGCCCTGTCCGGTCACGGTGACCGTGCTGTCGCCCGGCGGTACGACAATCATCGTCTTGCCCGAGGCGGTGACATCACCGACGGAGGCGCTGAGGGTGTCGTCGGCCAGCAGCACCACGTACTCGTCGGGCTGACCGGTGCGGCTGAACGACGCCGTGCCGTCGAGCTCGGAGTAGCCGACCACGAAGTTCTGGCCGCGGGCGTACCAGGTCGAGACGCCGTCGCCCTTCTCGGCCGGAGCGAGGTCGCCGAACTGGACGTGCTCGGCACCGGAGAACCGCTCGGGGGCGGGCGCCGTGGCCGTGCTGGACGGCAGGGTGGAACGTAGATCGCCTTTGTCGAACGCCATGCGGGTTCTCCTTGGTTAAGCGCGGAAGTCGGCGGTTAAGCCCGGAAGTCGGCGGTTAAGCGCGGAAGTCGGCCACCGCGGACGTCGCGGCCGACCTGAGCAGGCTGGTGTCATTGCTGACCATCACGTACGAGTAGCCGCGGTCGGCGGCCTGCCGGGCCTGGGCGGGCGTCTGCACGGCGGTGCCGGCCGGGATGCTGCGAGCCTGTGCGGCGGACAACAGCCGGTCGACCAGTTTCTGGATCTCGGGGTCCGAGCCGGGAAGGCCGGTGGACAGCCCGAGATCGCCCATGCCGAGGAAGACGCCGTTGAGGCCGGGCACGTCGAGCACCTGCTCGACCTGTTCGAGCACGCCGCGGTCCTCCAGTTGCACGGCCCGCATGACTTCTTCGTCGCCGAAGCGCAGATATTCCTCGCGGGGCAGCCCGCCCCAGCGGCCCGCGCGGGACGTGGTGCCCAGGCCGCGGTCGCCGCCGGGTGAGAACAGCATCTGCCGGACGGCGGCGGACGCCTCTTCGACGGTGGTCACGCGGGGCACGAGGATGCCGTCGACGCCGGAATCGAGCAGCCGCTGGAGGTGGCTGCCGCTGCGGTCGGGCACGCGCACCAGCACCGACAGGCCGGCGCCCTGGGCCACCACCGTCGCCTGGTAGGCGAATTCGAGGGTGAACGGCGCGTGCTCCTGGTCGATGACGATGTAGTCGAACCCGGCGTCGGCCAGGATCTCGACCGGCTCCAGCGCCGGGATCTTGAGCCAGGTGCCGACCAGGCAGCGGTCGGCCGAAGCCAGCCTGCGAGCGAATCCCAACCGCGCCATGATGCTCCTCACGAGGGGTTTTGGGTTTCAGGATCGTATCATCGTCATACGATCCGAAACAACGATGAGGCGGCCTGGACCGGCTCGGTAAGATGTCGGACAAACACACAAAGGAGGACCGGTGGCAGGAGCCAACGTGTTGCGCGTCGAGCGGGCTCCGGCCCTGATCCGTTCCCAGGTGACCGACAACCTCCGGCAGGCGATCCTGGACCGCCGCCTCGCCCCGGGTCAACGGCTGATCGAACGGGAACTGGTCGAGATGACGGGCGTCTCGCGCACCAGCGTCCGCGAGGCGCTGCGCGAGCTGGCGGCCGAGGGCCTGGTCACCGCCATCCCCAACAAGGGCACGGTGGTCGCCAGCGTCAGCGCCGAGGAGGCGCGCCAGATCTACCAGGTGCGCGAGGCTCTCGAGGCGCTGGCCGGCCGGCTCTTCGTGCAGAACGCGAGCCCGAGCCACCTCAAGGCGCTCCGCCGCGCGCTCGAGAAGGTCGAGCGCGCCGCCGACAAGGGCCAGCCCATCCTCGCCGCCAAGGACGCCTTCTACGACGTGCTCTTCGAGGGCGGCGGCAACGACGCGCTCAAGTCGGTGGCCGGCAGCCTGCACGCGCGGGTCAGCGTGCTGCGCTCACTGTCGACATCCGTCCCGGGCCGCCTCGAACACAGCGTCGAGGAGCTGCAGACGATCGTCGACGCCGCCGAGCGCCGCGACGCCGACGCCGTCTCGGCCCTGTGCGCGCTGCACGTCAAGAACGCCGGCCGGGCCGGCCTCGAGGCACTGGCCGAGCAGGGCGAAAGCTAGGGCGGACCTGGTAAATCGCTTGGTGGCGAGGCGTGGCCCACCAGGCGAGCCCTAGGTCACACCTTCTCAAGATTGTATGACCGTCGTACGCTGTCCCTGCCCATCGGCAGAGACAGGAGCGGTCCATGAGTGTTGACGAGAGCCGGCTCGAGCGCGGCAACCGGGTACGGCGTGAAGTCCTCGGGGACGCCCACGTCGACCGGTCGATGCTGCGGGCCACCGCGTTCACCCAGGTCGTGCAGGAGTACGTGACGGCCAGCTGCTGGGGTGACGTCTGGTCGCGTCCGGGGCTCGACCGGCGTACGCGAAGCCTGCTGAACCTGGCCATGCTCACCGCGTTGAACCGGCCGCACGAGTTCTCGGTGCACGTGCGGGGCGCGCTGAACAACGGCTGCACCGAGGGCGACATCCAGGAAGTGCTGCTGCAGACGGCCGCCTACTGCGGCGCCCCGGCCGCCCTGGAGGCGTTCCGGCTCGCCGAGCGGGCCATCACCGAATGGCACGAGGAGAACCAGCCGGCCGGAATCGTCGCCGGATGACCAGGAGCCGGCCGACATCCAACCCGGCTCGGAGAAACGAAACGGGAAGCCGGATCACCACGACCGGCGCTCGCATCATCGCGGACATGCTTGACGGCTACGGCGTCACCCACGTGTTTCTCGTCCCGGCGATCCTGCGGCGCACTCTCGCCGAGCTGGAGCTGCACCACCCGCACATCGCGCGGGTCGTCACCCACGGCGAGAAGGCCGCCGCCTACATGGCCGACGGTTACGCCCGCGTCTCGGGCCGCCCCGGCATCGCAGCCGCTCAGGTGGTCGGTGCGCTCAACCTCGCCGCCGGTCTGCGCGAGCCGTTCCTGGCCGGCTCGCCGGTGATCGCGCTGACCGGCGGCCGCTCCCCCGCGACCAAGTTCCGGCGGGTCTATCAGGAGATCGACGATCTGCCCGCCTTCGACCCGGTCACCAAGCTGAACGCGACCATCGACGACGCCGGCCGTTTGCCCGACATGTTGCGCCAGGCCTTCCGGGTCGCCACGACGGGCGCGCCGGGCCCGGTCCACCTGCAGATCCAGGGCAACGAGGGCCAGCTCGACCTGCACGAGACCGACGCCGAACCCCTCGTCGAGCCCGTGTTCGGCCGGGTGCCGCCGATCCGGCCGGTGCCCGATGATCAGACCGTCCGACACATCCTGCGGCTGCTGGCCGGGGCGGAGCGGCCGGTGATCGTCGCCGGCGGCGGCGTGCGGGCGTCGGGCGCCGGCGCGGAGCTGGTCGCGCTGGCCGAGGCCCTGCGCATCCCGGTCGCGACATCGGCCAACGGCAAAGACACGATTCCCGGTACGCACCGCTTGTCGCTGGGCGTCGTGGGCAGCTATTCCCGGGAGTCCGCGAACCAGGCGGTCGCTCGGGCAGACCTGGTCTGTTTCATCGGCACCGGCACGGGCGGCATGACGACCCACTTCTGGGCCGTGCCGCCGGAAGGCACCCCGGCGATCCAGATCGACATCGAACCATCGCGGCTCGGGCTCAACTATCCGCTGAAGGCCTTCCTCTCCGCCGACGCGAAGGCGGCGCTGACCCGCATGCTCGCGCTGACCCATTCGCGCGAGGAACAGGAACGCGCCCACGACGAGCAAGAACGCACGCCCGATGAGCGCGAACGGGCCGCACGCCCGCGGGAAGAGCAGGCTCGCGCGGGAGACGGGCAGGCACGCTCACGAGACGAACAGACTCGCGCAGGAGACGGGCAGACGCGGTCGGCACGACGGGAAGCGTGGCTGGCTGAGGTGGAGGGGCTGCGTGCGGACTGGCGGGCGCGCTATCGCGAGGTGCTGACCAGCGACGCGGTGCCGATCCGGCCGGAACGCATCGCGAGCGAGCTGACTGCCGGACTGCCCGACAACGCGGTGCTGGTGGCCGACACGGGCCACGCCGGGATGTGGATGGCTCAGTTCCACGACGTCACCGGGCCCGGCCAGGGCTATCTGCGCAGCGCCGGCCATCTCGGATGGGCGTTCTCGGCGGGCGTGGGCGCTCAGCTCGCGGCGCCGGAGCGGCCGGTCGTGGTGTTCACCGGGGACGCGGGGCTGTACTACCACCTGGGCGAGATCGAGACCGCGGTACGCCGGAGGGCCAACCTCATCACGGTCGTGAACAACAACCGCGGCGGCAACCAGAGCAAGCGTGGCTTCGACCGCGCTTATGGCGGGCAGGGCACCCCGCAGTCGCGCGAGCTGTGGACGTACGAGGACGTGGACTTCGCCCGCATCGCCGGGGAGATGGGCGCGCTCGGCATCCGCGTCGACAAGCCACGCGACCTGGCGCCGGCGCTCGACCGGGCGCTGTCGGCAGGCCGACCGGTCGTCATCGACGTGCACACCGACATCGAAGTGGTGGCCCCACTCCCCGTGAGCTCATAACGCGGACCGCACACAACGCTCGTGACACAGCCGCCCGCAACGCTCACGGTGCGGCCACGCACAACGCTCACCGTGCGGCCACGCACAACGCTCATCGCGCACAACGCTCAACGCGCGGCCCGCACAGGGCCGTCAGTTCGTAGGACGGCCGTACAAAGACTCGTCGTAGGCGGCGAAGTCCCAGGCGCCGGCGCCGCCGGAGGGACGCACGGTGCTCACGATGGCGGCGCCGCCGTCGACCGAGACGACCTCTCCGGTCATGTAGGCGGCGTCATCACTGAGCAGGAAGGCGACGACCCCGGCGACGTCATCGCCCGTGCCGGCCCGGCGCAGCGGCGTGCTGCCGGCCCGGCGGGACATGTCGTCCTTGCCGCCGGCCACGTCGGGCGTCGCGGCGAACAGGTCGGTGGGCACGATGCCGGGGGCCACGGCATTGACCCGTACGCCGAGCGGCCCCCCGTACATGGCCGCGCCCTTCAGAATGCCCAGCACGGCGTGCTTGGAGGTCTGGTAGGCCAGCAGGTCGGCGCTGCCCCGCAGGCTGCCGATCGAGCCGGTGATCACGACGTTGCCCGGCGAGCCCTGCGCCGCGTACTGGCGGAAGGCGGCCCGCACGCCGAGGAAGACACCCCGGACGTTGACCGCCATGACCCGGTCGAACTCGTTCGCCGACAGGTCGGGCAGTGCGGCGAACGACCCGGGGATGCCGGCGTTGAGGTGGTGCAGGTCGACCCGGCCGAACCGTTCCACGGCGGCCCGGACGTACGCGGCCACCTCGTCCTCGGCGGAGACGTCGGCCCGCACCCAGTGGCCCTCGGTGGGCAGGGACTCGGTGATCTTGCGCAGCCGCTCCTCGTCGAGATCCACCGCGACGACATGCGCGCCCTCCTCGGCGAGCCGGCGGGCCGTCGCTGCCCCGATTCCGCCCGCGGCACCGGTCACGATGGCTACCTTGCCCGTGAGTCCCCGCATGTTCCTACCTCCGGATCGCCTGTTCACACTGGTCACGGATTGTATGTCAATCGTACAATGCTGTCACTCACCGAATTAACTTGCGGTTGATGAGCAGGAAATCTCGTCCGGACCTTGACATGTCGCGGGATGGATCACCTACATTCCTCGGTACCGGATATCTGGATGGCCGCCCCGCAATGCGGGACGGTAGGGGAGGGACGCATGACCAGCACCTCTCGGGGCCCGCGGGCCGCGGCCGACGGACTGGAGATCGCCAGCGGCGACCTCCAGGTGGTCGCGCGGGTCGTCCAACTGCTCCGGCTGCTCGCCGGCCACGACACCATCGACCTGGTGTCGGCGGCCGAGGAACTCGGCGTCGGCAAGTCCACCGCCCACCGCTACCTGGCCTCGATGGAGAACCATGGCCTCCTCCAGCGCCGGGACCGCAATCAGTACGAGTTCGGCGTCCTGCTGGCCGAGCTCGGCACCATGGCTCTGTCCCGGCTGGGGGTCCTCGACCTCGCCGGCCCGGTGATGGAGGACATCTGCGACCGGGTGCGCCTCACGATCGTGCTCAGCGTCTGGAACGGCACCGCCCCGGTGGTGGCCCAGGTGCGCGAGGACACCAGCCGTACGGCGCATGTCTCGATAGCGGTCGGCAGCCAGCTCGGCCCGGACGCGGCGCAGACGATGGTCTTCTGGGCCTTCCGCGACGAGTCCTACTACCGCTTCCGCGAGGGCGCCCCGCCCGTCAACGCCACCGAGGCGGAGCTCGACGAGGTCCGTCGCACCGGCGTCGCGTTCCGCGGCAGCCCGCACAACGGCATCAGTGCCGTGGCGACCGCCGTACGCGACCAGAACGGCCAGGTAGTGGCGACCCTGGCCGCCGTCGACATCGCCCAGTTCGTACCCGAAGGAACCGACAGCGAGGTCGCACGCGCCCTGCTGTCGGGCGCCGAGACGATCAGCCGGCGGATGGTCAGTCCGCTCGACACCACGGCGGACTGACACCCGGTCGGCCCCTCCGATTCACCGCGCGCGGGAACCGGCGATAGTTCCCGATCCCAGAAGAGGCGATAAATATGCAAACATATAAGTTTCTGACGACAATAGCCGCGACCGCCCTCCTGATCTCGGCCTGCGGGGTGGGCGGCGACTCCGGTGGCGGTGGCGCCGACGAGAAGGCGCTGATCTGGGCCAGCACCGGCGGCCAGTTCCAGGAGGACGAGAAGAACGCCCTCCAGGTGCCGTTCACCACCAAGACCGGCACCAAGTTCACCAACATCAGCCCGGCCGAGCAGGCCCAGATCCGCACAATGGTGGCGTCCGGCAAGACCATCTGGGATCTGGCCAACATGAGCTGGATCTACGCCGGCGCCTACTGCGGCGAGCTGTTCGAGAAGCTGGACAACCCGGCGCTCGACCGCAGCAAGTTCCCGCCGGGCACGACCGGCGACTGCTTCGTGCCGACCTACCGGTACGCGAACATCTTCAGTTACAACGCCGACCTCTACCCGAACGAGAAGCCGACGACGATCGACGACTTCTTCGACACCAAGAAGTTCCCGGGCAAGCGTGTCGTCTACGACTACCCGAAGGCAGGCCTGTTCGAGGCCGCGCTCGTCGCCGACGGGGTCGCGCCGGACAAGGTCTACCCGCTCGACCTCGACCGGGCCTTCAAGAAGATCGACACGATCAAGGACTCGCTCGTCTTCGCCCCCAGCTACGGCGCGATCCAGCAGATGATGGTCGACAAGCAGGCGAGCATGGTCCTCACGGTCACCGCGCGGACCATCGTCTCGGCCCAGAGCGGCGCCAACCTCGTACCGGTGTGGGACTTCAACACCACCGACATCGGCGCCCTGGTCATCCCGAAGGGCGCGCCCCACAAGGATCTCGCGCAGGAGATGCTGGCCTTCGTCACCGAGCCCGAGCAGTCCATCGCGTACGCGAAGCTGACCGGGACCGCGCCCTCGCGGCCCGAGATCGACCTCAACTCGGTCGGCTACACCGAGGAGCAGAAGAAGTACAACGCCTTCCTCCCCGACCGCGGCCGCACGCTCGAGCAGGACAAGCAGTGGTGGATCGAGAACACCGACGCTCTGGTCAAGCGCTGGACCAGCTGGAAGGTCGGTTGATCATGGCAGTCTCGACCGTCGCTCCGGAGGCGCCCCCGACCGGGCGTCCCGGGGCGGCCCCGGCGGGCCGGGTGCGGAAGTCCTCGGGCTGGCTCTCGCTGGCGCCGGCTCTGCTGGCCCTGGTGGTGCTGTTCGTGGTTCCGCTGGCGAGCCTGGTGGTGGACAGCTTCACCGAGCCGGAGACCGGGCTGGGCAATTACGCCTCGCTGTTCACCGACGGCTACACGGTCAAGGTGCTCGGGCGGACGCTGCTCATCGCGCTGATCGTGTCGGTGGCCGGGGTGCTGATGGCCTATCCCTACGCGTACGCGATGACCCTGGTCGGCCCGACGATGCGCGCGGTGCTCGTCACCATCGTGCTCGTGCCGTTCTGGACGAGCATGCTGGCCCGCAACTTCGCCTGGCTCGTGCTGCTCCAGGACGGCGGCCTGGTCCAGAAGATTCTCACCCCGTTCGGGCTGGGCGACGTCCGCCTGCTCGGCACTCCCCTGGCCGTCGGCATCTCGATGACCCAGGTGCTGCTGCCGTTCCTGGTGCTGCCGCTCTACAGCTCGATGTCGCAGATCGACGGCCGGTTGGTCGCGGCCGGTCAGAGCCTGGGCGCACCGCGGGCACGGGCGTTCCGCCGCATCTATCTGCCACTGTCGACGCCCGGTGTGGTGGCCGGCATGTCGCTGGTTTTCGTGCTGTCGCTGGGTTTCTACGTCACCCCGGCCCTGCTCGGCTCGACCCGCAGCGCCATGATCGCCCAGGTCATCAACGTCCGGGCCAAGGAGTTGCTCGACTTCGGCGGGGCCGGCGCGATGGGCATCTTCCTGCTGATCGTCACCCTGCTCGTGCTCGGCCTGAGCCGGCGGCTGGCGGGGCAGAACGTGGCTGTGGCGGCGGCCGGTGGCCAGCCCACGCGCGCCGGCACAACCGGAGGGCAGGGTTCCTCCGTACGCCCGTGGTTGCGCATCCACACCACGATCGTCTCGGTCGTCCTGGTCGCGCCGACCCTGGTCATCTTCCCGATGAGCTTCTCGGCCGCCACGACCTTCCAGTTCCCGCCGGACGAGTGGTCGCTGCGCTGGTACGAGAACCTGTTCACCTCGCCCGAGTGGACCGCCGCGATCCTCAACACCATCCAGGTCGGCGTCTACGTCGCCGTCATCGCGACCGTGCTCGGCACGATGGCCGCGTTCGGCCTGGCCCGGCTGCGTCCCCGCTGGCGCGGCGCGGTCAACGGGTTCCTGCTCTCCCCGATGATCGTCCCGCACATCCTGGTCGCGCTCGTGGTGTTCTCCGCCTTCCTGCGGCTCGGGCTGAACGGCACGCTGATCGGCATCATCCTGGCCCACACCGCGATGGCGCTGCCGTTCGTGGTGATCGCGGTGACCGCGCGGCTGCAGGGCATGGACGTCCGGCTGCCGGCCGTGGCGGCGAGCCTCGGCGCGAGCCCGGTCTCGGCGTTCCGGCGCGTGACGTTGCCGCTCGTGCTGCCCGGCATCCTCTCCGGCGCCGTGCTGGCCTTCGTGTCGTCGCTCGACGAGGTCGTCATCGCCCTGTTCCTGCAGGCGCCGGGCGCGATCACGTTGCCCGTCCAGATGTTCAACAGCATCACCGTCCAGATCGACCCGACCATCTCGGCGGCCTCCAGCCTGATGGTCGTGCTGGTCAGTGTTCCGATCCTGCTGGCGCAGCTCGCCGGGGCTCGTCGCTCGAAGAAGGGGACCCGATGAGTATCCAGAACGCCGCCCGCGGGGCTCGGGTCCAGCTGGTCGACCTGAGCAAGCAGTACGGCTCGGGGCCGCCCGCGGTCGACCACATCGACCTCGACATCCAGCCCGGCGAGTTCCTCACGCTGCTGGGGCCGAGCGGCTCGGGCAAGACGACGACGCTCAACATGGTCGTGGGCTTCACCGAGCCGACGTCGGGCCGCATCGAACTCAACGGCAAGGACATCTCCCGTACGCCGGCCCACAAGCGCAACTTCGGCATGGTGTTCCAGAACTACGCGCTCTTCCCGCATCTGACGGTGGCCCAGAACGTCGCCTTCCCGTTGCGCGAGCGCAAGGTGCCGGCGGCCGAGACGGCGAAGCTGGTCGGCGAGGCGCTCGAGCTGGTCGACCTGGGCGGCATGGGCGAGCGCCGCCCGCACGAACTCTCCGGCGGCCAGCAGCAGCGGGTCGCGCTGGCCCGCGCGGTGGTCTTCTCGCCCAATCTGCTGCTGCTCGACGAGCCGCTGAGCGCGCTCGACCGCAAGCTGCGCCAGTCGTTGCAGCGTGAGATCAAGCGCCTGCACCAGGAACTGGGCCTGACGTTCGTCTTCGTCACGCACGATCAGGACGAGGCGATGACGCTGTCGGACCGGATCGCCATCTTCGACCAGGGCCGGATCGTCGCCGTCGGCACGCCGGGCGAGTTGTATCACCGTCCGACAACCCGGTTCGTGGCGCGGTTCCTGGGTGAGTCCAACGTCTTCGGCGGGCGTTACCGGTCGGCCGACGTGTACGAGTGGCACGACCGCAAATGGACGGTCCCCGAGCCGGGTGACGGCAGCGAGCAGCAGTCGCTGATCGTGCGGCCCGAGCGCATGCGGATCGCCGCCGACGAGACGTCGGTGCCCGCCGGGAGCAACGTCGCTCCGGCCGCGGTCACCGACGTCTCCTTCTACGGCACGTACTTCCGGATCGAGCTGGCCTTCGGTGACGACTCCGTCGGCTGCGCGGTGCTGCCCGTGGGCACACCGGCGTCGTTCGATCCCGGCACACGGGTGATCGCCCACTGGCGGCCCGAAGACCAGGTCCTGGTGAGCGAGTGAGGAACACTATGAACGTCGACTACGGCTTCACCACCGAATCCGACAACCGGCAGCCCGACGAGCAGGCCGACAGCCTCCTCGTCGGCGCGGTGGATCTGCACCAGCACCCCGGTCCCAGCCCCTTCCCCCGGCGGATGAGCATTCTGGACGCGGCCCGCGACGCCTCGGACGCGGGCTTCCGCGCCATCGTGGCCAAGTCGCACCACCACAGCATGGTCACCGACATCCTCGCGCTGCGCGCGGCCGGACTGGCCGAGCTGCCGACCCAGGTCTACGGCGGTGTCGCGCTCAACCGCACGGTCGGCGGCCTCAACCCGTACGCGGTCGAGCTCGCCCTGCGGATGGGCGGCCGCATGGTGTGGTTCCCGACCCTCTCGTCCAACGCCCACGTGAAGCACCACGAGCACCACGACACCGGATTTCCGACGTCCGAGGTGGAGCTGCGGCCCAACGAGATCATCACGATCCTCGACGAGAAGGGCGCCGTGCTGCCCGAGGTGCGCGACATCCTGTCGGTCATCGCGGCCGAGGACGCCGTGCTCACCTGCGGCCACCTCGGGGTCGAGGAGTCGTCGGCGCTGATCGACGCGGCGCTCGAGGCCGGCATCAGCCGCATCGTGGTCAACCACCCCATCTTCGTGGTGGGCGCCTCGGTTGACCAGGCCGTGGCGTGGGCCCGCAAGGGCGTCACCATCGAGCACTGCGTGGTCATGTACTTCGGCCGCGAGGAACGCCGGCGCGACCTCAACGAGCTGCTGACCTTCATCAAGGAGGTCGGCGTCGAGCGGACGGTGCTGTCGTCGGACTCGGGGCAGAAGAACAACCCGCTACCGGTGACGCTGTTCCGCCGGGCCGTGCGCGGGCTGCTCGACGCGGGCGTCGGCGAGGACGACATCCGGCAGCTCGTCGGCACGAACGCCGGGCGACTGCTTCTGCCATGACCGCGCTGTATCAGGTGACCGTCGTCAAGTACGGCACACGCCGGACCGTCCGCAGCGACGTCTACCTCAATTACCACCTGTACGGCGAGCCCGACGGCCCGATCGGCATGGACTACTTCTTCTGGGTCGTCCGCAACGCCGACCGCACGATCGTGGTGGACACCGGCTTCTCGGCCACGGGTGGTGCGAACCGCAAGCGCACCACGCTGATCGAGCCGGCGGCCGCGTTCGACAGCCTGGGTGTCGACCGGGCGGCCGGACCGCCGGTCGTGGTCACTCACGCGCACTACGACCACATCGGCAACCTCGGTCTCTTCCCGGACTCGCCGCTGCACATCGCCGAGGCCGAGTACGGGTTCTGGACCGGTCCCTACGCGACACGCACCCTCGTGCACCACTCGGTCGAGGACGACGAGATCGACCACCTGCGCCGGGCTTCGCGCGAGGGACGGCTGCGGACCTTCGAGAACTCGGTCGAGCTCGCGCCCGGCGTCCGCGTGCTGCGGATCGGCGGCCACACACCGGGCCAGAGCGTGGTCAGCGTGGACACCACGGACGGCGTCGTGCTGCTCGCGTCGGACGCGGTGCACTACTACGAGGAGTACGAGCGGAACATGCCGTTCACCCAGGTCGCGAACCTCATCGACATGTACGACGGGTTCGAGCGTCTGCGAGCCATGCGACCGGACCATCTCGTCGCCGGGCACGACCCGGACACGCTCGCCCGCTTCACCCCGGCCGGCACCGGCACGCTGGCCGGGCTGGCCGCCACCATCGGAGAGGAATGCTGATGCGGATCGGCTTCGTGGGCCTGGGCAACATGGGCGGGCGGATGGCCGCCTGTGTCGTGCGCGCCGGCCAGGACGTGCTGGGTTACGACGTACGGGAGGAGAACGTGACCGCGGCCGGGGCCAAGCCGGCGGCCTCGATCGGCGAGGTGGTCGACGGCAGCGACATCGTGCTGCTCTCGCTGCCGGACAGCAAGGTGGTCGAGGCCGTGGTCCTCGGGGACGGCGGTGTGCTCGCGCACGCCCGTCCCGGCCTGATCGTGGTCGACCTCTCCACCGCGGCGCCCGATTCGACCACCCGGATCCACGGGCTGCTCGCCTCGCGTGACGCAGCCTATCTCGACGCGGGCATCTCGGGTGGAGCCGCCGCGGCCGAGAAGGGGGCACTCACGCTCATGGTGGGCGGCGAGGCCGACGTGCTCGAGCGAGCCCGCACCGTGCTGGATCTGTTCTCCGCCACCATCTTCCTGTGCGGCCCGAGCGGGGCGGGGCACACGGTGAAGCTGCTCAACAACTTTCTCAACGCGACCGCTCTTGCGGCCACGGCCGAGGTGATGGTGGCCGCCCGCAAGGCCGACCTCGACCTGGAGACCGTGCTCGCGGTGCTGAACGCGAGCTCCGGTGTCAACTTCGCCACCCTGAACCGCTTCCCGAAGATCATCCGAGGCGACTACCTCAAGGGTGGGCTCACCAACACGCTGATGCTCAAGGACGTGAACCTCTACGTCGAGCTGGCGGCGCGATTGGGCGTGGTCAGCCCGAACTCAGCCGGTCCCCTGGCCAGCTTCGGCCTGGCCCGCGCTCTCGGCTACGCCGACGAGATCAGCAACACGGTCGTCGACGCCCTCGGTGACCTGTCCGGCGGCGTCCGGTTGCACGACAACTCCACTTCTCGGGGGGACGCATGAGGATTGTCAGACAGTCGGACCGTGGACCGGCCGAGCAACGCGTCACCGTGACCGGGCAGGTCTGGTTCGAGCCGGTGCTGCCCGTGACCGACGGCACGACGATCGCCAACGTCAGTTTCGCGCCCGGCGCCCGCACGTTCTGGCACAGCCACGAGGGCGGTCAGGTGCTGCAGATCGTCTCCGGGCACGGGCTGATCTGCCCCGACGGCGAACAGCCGTCGGAGATCCGGGCCGGCGACGTCGTCTGGATCCCGGCCGGCGAGCGGCACTGGCACGGCGCGGCGGCCGACTCCCCCATGACCCATCTCGCCATCTCGCTCGGCACGACGCACTGGGCGGAGGAGGTTGTATGACGATCGCCTTCATCGGGCTCGGCAACATGGGTGGGCCGATGTCGTCCCTCCTCGTGCGGGCCGGCCATGCCGTTCGGGGTTACGACCTCTCCGCGGACGCCCGGCAGGCACTCACCGACGCCGGCGGCACGGTCGCCGAGTCCCTGACCGAGGCGGTGAACGGGGCAGAGGTCGTCATCCTGATGCTGCCCAACTCCGACATCGTCGAGTCGACCGTCCACGCGGCCGGGTTCGCGGCGGGCACGACCGTGATCGACATGAGTTCGTCGGAGCCGCTGCGCACGCGTGCGCTCGCACTGTCGTTGGAGGAGCAAGGCATCGCGCTGCTCGATGCGCCCGTCTCCGGCGGCGTCGCCCGGGCCCGTACGGGAAAACTCACCATCATGACCGGAGGCCCGCGTGCCGATCTGGAGCGGGTCGAACCGATCCTCGCCTGCCTGGGCACGACCACCCGGGCCGGCGAGGTCGGCGCCGGGCACGCCGTCAAGGCGCTCAACAACCTGATGTCGGCCACCCACCTGCTGGTCACCAGCGAGGCGCTCCTCGCCGGCGAGCGGTTCGGCCTCGACCCGGCCACGATGTTGTCGATTTTCAACAGCTCCAGCGGCCGCAGTGGCTCCACCGAGAACAAGTGGCCGAACTTCATCCTGCCCGGGACGTACGACTCCGGCTTCGGCCTGCGGCTGATGCTCAAGGACATGCGCATCGCCGTCGGGCTGGCCGCGCAGGTCGGCACGCCCGACCCGCTCGGGGAAGCCGCCGCCGGCCTCTGGGAGCGGGCCGCCGAAGCCCTGGACGCCGGCGCCGACCACACCGAGATCGTCAACTGGCTGCGAAAGGACTGACCCGCGATGGAGCTCACCGCACGACAGCAGGAGATCAAGGACGAGTTCATTCGCGTACGCGGAACCTGGAGCGACACCTGGGAAGGCGTGCTCCGCCTCGACCCCGAATTCCTGCGCGCCTACCTCAACTTCTCCGCCGTGCCGTGGCGCTCGGGCGTGCTCGATCCGAAGGTGAAGGAGTTCATCTACATTGCGATCGATGCGAACGCCACCCACATGTACCTGCCGGGCGTCCGCCAGCACATCAAGGCCGCCCTGGCCCTCGGCGCCACCCCGCAGGAAATCATGGAGGTGCTGGAGCTCTCGGCGACCCTGGGCATCCACGCCATGAACATCGGCGTGCCGATCCTGGTCGAGGTGCTGACGGAGAAGGGGCTGCGGAACGGCCCGGCGCCGCTCGACGACCGGCAGGAACAGCTCAAGGCCGACTTCACGAAGACGCGGGGCTACTGGCACACCTTCTGGGACGAGATGCTGGAACTCGACCCGGACATGTTCGAGGCCTACACCGAGTTCTCGTCGGTGCCGTGGCGGACGGGCACGCTGGAGCCGAAGGTCAAGGAGTTCGTCTACATCGCGTTCGACACGGCGGCCACCCACCTGTACGTCAAGGGCCTCAAGCTGCACATCGAGAACGCGATCGGTTACGGCGCCACCCCGCGCGAGATCCTGGAGGTCATGGAGATCGCGTCGGTGCTGGGCATCCACGGGGTGACGGCCGCCGCGCCGATCCTGCTCGAAGAGATGGAAGCCGCTCAGCGGGCCACGTAACCGCCGTCCACGCTGAGGATCGTGCCGGTGATGCCGGCCGACTCGGGCGCGGCCAGGAACACGATCGCACGGGCCACCTCGTCGGGCGTCGACATGCGGCCGATGGGGTGGTTGCTCAAGGTGACCGCGAGGCTGGCCGCCGGGTCGGGGTCGGCCGCGCGAGCCTCGTCCATGAAGCCGGTGTCGACCGCGCCGGGCGCCACGGCGTTGACCCGTACGCCCCGGGCCGCCCACTCGACGGCGAGCTGCCGGGTCAGCTGCACGATCGCGCCCTTGGTCATCGCGTACGCGACCTGATGGGGCACGCCGATCAGGCCGGAGATGGACGCGGTGTTGACGATGCAGCCGCGGGTCTCGGCGAGGCGGGGCAGCGCGGCCCGGGCGAAACGGAAGGCGGGGCGCACGTTGGTCGCGATCAGGCCGTCGAAGTCTTCGTCGGAGGTGTCCAGGACGGGCCGCCGCAGGAACCGGGCGGCGTTGTTGACCAGCAGGTCGAGCTGCCCGAATTCGGCTACCGCCCGGTCGATCGTCGCCCGGGGGGTGTCGTCGGCGGTCACGTCGGCCACCAGGGGCACTACCTGGTCCGTCTCGGCCAGATCCTTGACCTCGGGCGCGATGTCCAGGGCGAGCACCCGATAGCCCGCCGCCCGCAGCTGAACGACCACGCTGCGTCCGATTCCCCGCGCTGCCCCGGTGACCACCGCGCTCAGCTGCATGTCGCATCCCCTCGCCGATTGTATGATTGTCATACATTAGCTGTGGTCAGGAGGGGATGTCCACCAGCACCTTGCCGATCGCGCCCTGCTCAACCGCCCGATGCGCCTCGTCCGTACGGCCGAGCGGGAAGCGGACCAGCGGCAGCCCGTGCTCCGCGCCGACCGGCATCGCACCGTCGGCTACCGCGGCCGCCACATCCTCGGCACCGGCCGCGAGCGCCTCCTCGCCGACCGTGTAGAGCACCAGGAACTGGAAGCGCGTGTTGAGCGTCATGTTCTGCCGCACGTCGAGGTGGACCGGCTTGCCCCCGTCATTGGCATACGTGGCGATGGCGCCACGCGTGCGAAGGACGGCCAGGTCGAGCGCGAGGTTCGCACCCAGCGCCACCTCGGCGACGATGTCGACGCCGTCCGGAGCGATCGCGCGAATCGCGGCGGCCGGGTTGCCCTCGCGGTAGTTGACGATGTGGTGGGCGCCGGCCGCGGTGGCCAGCCTGCCCTTCTCGGGGCCGCTGACCGTGCTGATGACGGTGGCGCCGGCCCACCGGGCGAGCTGGATGGTCGCGTGGCCGACGGCTCCGGCACCACCCGCCGCCAGCACCACCTTGCCGTCGAGCGCGCCCGGGCGCAGCCGGCTCGGACCGTGCTCGGACACGGTGAGCGCGCGATGCGCGGTGAGCGCGGGAACGCCGAGCGAGGCGCCGACGTCGAAGCTCGCCTCGTCGGGCAGCGGCACGGCCCTGTCGGCGGCGACCACGGTGAACTCGGCAGCGGTGCCGGTGGGGCGCCCGGCGGTGGCCATGAAGAGCCAGACCCGCTGACCGATCCGGCCCGGGTCGATCCCGGCGCCGACCGCGTCGATCACGCCGGCGCCGTCGAGATGGGGGGTGACCTCGTCGAACTGCTTGGGGTTGGTGGCGCCGGCCCGTGTCTTCCAATCGGTCGGGTTGACCCCGGACACCGCGATCCGGACGCGGACCTCTCCCTTTCCGGGCTCGGGCACATCCCGGTCGAGCAGCTGCAGAACCTCGGGGCCGCCGTTGTCGCGGTAGACGATCGCCTTCATGCCCGATTCTTACCCCACCGGAGGAAGGGTCGTCCACGAACGCCTTCTCGCCTATGAGCGCGAGGTCGAGGTGCGACCGCCGCTCACCGCCTGAGCGACGTCCTGCCAGATCAAGTGCGAAATGCTTTCCGGGTACGCGGTGACGGCGCCCGGAACGTCGAAGATCCGGGTCAGGCGGTCCGCGGCGTCGTAGCCGGGCCAACCGGGGTCGCCGTGGGTGGCGAAGGCGGTCCAGGCCGCCCGCATCTGCTCCGACAGCGCGATGGCGTCGGCGCCGGGATCCTCGCCCAGCAGCGCGGCGGGCTGGTTGCCGGTCAGGTTGCCGAACACCAGCGGCACGTCGAGGCCGTGGCAGGCGCCGAGAACGCCGCCCATGCCGGGGGCGGGCCAAGTCAGCTCGTAGACGTGGGCTCGCCCGCCGCCCGCGATCTGCGCGTCGGCCAGGCGTACGGAAGGCATGCGGAAGAGCCAGTCGGACTGCACGAGCTCGTACAGCTGCTCGGGACCGGCCGCCGGGTAGGCGTCGCGGTAGCGCCGGGCGCCGTCGGGCGCGGGCGCGAACAGGTCGAGAGCGGTGGCCGCCTCGTCGGCCGTGATCTGACCGAGCCGGCCGGACATGGCGGTGAACAACCGCTGCTCGTCGCGGGTGTGGCCGACGATGAGACCGATATCCCGCGCGTGGCCCTCGGCCAGCGCCTGCCAGGGAGTGACCGGGAGGATGTCGCCGTCGACGACGGGGGCGAACAGGATCGACCGGTACCCGGCCGGGCCCCAGCGCTCGGCCTTCCCGGCGGCGCCGGCGATGACAGCGTCGCCCGCGGCAACGAGCATCTCCGGGTCCGCGCCGGCCAGGTCGGCGACGGTCGGGCGGGAACCCAGCTCGGCCGCGCAGGCGACGCCGATGCCGGCAGCCAGCTCGGGCGAGAGGAACGTGCCCGGCACGCTCTGCGCGACGGCGCGGCGGAACAGACCGGCCGCGCGGGGCATGGCCAGCAACGCGGCCACGGAACCCCCACCCGCGGACTCGCCGAAAACAGTCACGCGTCCGGGGTCACCGCCGAAGCCCGCGATGGTGTCGCGCACCCATTCCAGCGCCGCGACCTGGTCGAGCAGACCACGGTTGTCGGGCGCGCCCGCGAAGTGGGCGAAACCCTCGGCCCCGAGCCGGTAGTTGAAGCTGACGAGCACGATCCGGCCCTCGCGGGCGAGCCGGCCGCCGTCGAACTCGGGCCAGCTCGACGCGCCGACCATGTACCCGCCACCGTGAATCCACACCAGCACGGGAAGCTTGGCCGCCGGATCCGGGGCGGGCGACCAGACGTTGGCCGTCAGCCAGTCGTCGCCGGCCGCACCGGACGTGCCCTGGCCGAGCGCGTCACTCTGCGGCGCCGGCGGCCCGAACGACAGCGCCGGCCGCACACCGTCCCAGCCCTCCACCGGCCTCGGCGCGGCGAACCGCCCAGCACCGACTGGCGGTGCGGCGTACGGAATCCCCCGGAACACCGCGACACCCGACTCCCAGCGCCCGCGGACCGTTCCCGCTGCCACTCGCACGTCCACCGTCATCGCGCCTCCTCGGTGTGCCTGGTGAAGCAGCCGCATCCTGACCCGGATCCGCCACTCCCGCCAGCCGATTACCGCCCCCGGTTGCCGCCGTCGCCGCGATGTGTTGTCACCGAAGTGGGTACGGCCCTTCCGGATTCCGGACGCGCCTCGAACGCGACAAAAGGCGATGACCATGACCGACGAACAGAGATGATGGCCGCGCACGCCGTCCGCGTCCTCGCTCTGGTCCGGCCGGCGCATGGGGCGCGGCCTGGCGTACACGACCGCGCCGTCGGCGGCGAACCGGCCGGCCGGACGCTCTGCTCCGCGTCGCGGCCGGCCGATTCCTCTGAAACCCTCAATCCGACTGCACCACCGTGAAGGGCGGCCGCACACCCTCGGTGAGTTCGGCCGCAGCCTCCAGCGCCATCACCGCACGTTGCCGGCTGGTGACGGGTGACCTGGCCGTGGAGTGCAGCGATCCCAAGGCGACCAGGTAGCCGGACCCCACCGCGGCATACCCCGAGATCGTGTGCCCGATCTGATAGTCGTCGCCGACAACGTAGAGGCGACCATGGATGCCGACGAGGAACTGACCGCCCTGTTCCTGGCCGTCCTCGGTCCTGGCATAGCCGCCCGTGGAGAGGCAGCCGCGGACGGCATCGATGAACGTGGTGGCCATGAACCGGTCGACGTCCCAGGTGTCGGGCTCGCCGACGTCCAGGGAGTAGCGCAGCAGCTGGCCCATCCGATAACTGGTCGTGAAGCCCATCAGATAGGGCCCCACCTGAAACACCTTGGAATCCGACCGCACCGCGACATGCCACCCGTCGCTTCCCGCCGAGTCCCCGCCAACGGTGACGGTCCGCCCGTCCGTAATCCCGACGATGCACGTCATGAAGCCACTCTCCATGCCCGGCGCGCCCGTGCCAACCGGCGGGCCGCTCGGGTGCGCTCGTTCTACCCTCGTCGGGTGAGCGACGAACATCTGACCTTGCGGGTTGCCGAGGCTGCCGAACTGGTGGCGGTTCTGGAGTTCTGGCAGCAGGCGGCGGAGAACGACAATCGGCCGGCGGATACCGGGGCGGCAGTCGAGGCGTTGGTACGGCGGGATCCGGAGGCGCTGATTCTCGCGGTCGACGACGGTGAGATCGTCGGGACCGTCATCGCCGGCTGGGACGGCTGGCGTTGTCATCTGTACCGGCTGGCGGTCGCGCCCGATCGTCGCCGCGCCGGCATCGGGGGGCGGCTCATCGCGGCGGCTGAGGAACGCTTTCGGAGCCTGGGGGCGACCCGCGTGGACGCGATGGTGCTCGACGCGAACGACGGCGCGCACGGCGCCTGGGCGGCGCATGGCTATCGGCAGCAGGACGAATGGTCGCGCTGGGTGAAGCCGCTCGCGTGAGCCGGCCAACACCCTGGCCTATGGCTACCCGGCCGAGGTGGTGGACCGGGCCCGGAGTACGGCTGATCGCCTCGCTGTCGACGTGGCCGGCAACGCCGAGCCTTTCGGAAGCGCTTGTCTGCGCTGGCTCGACGTTGCCGCCACGTCCGTCAGCTCCGGACCACAGTGAATCCGCCGGGCAGCACCAACGCGCGGGAACCTGAGGTGCGGGAGCGGCGAACCCCGGCGGCGTCGTACGTCTCGATGGTCGCCGGGCCGTCGACGGGCACCGTCTGGGGTGTGCGGGCGGCGCTGCGCAGCAACGTCGTCGTGTGGCCGCCACCGCCGATGACGTAACGCGACACCAGCGGTTCGAGGATGACCGCGTCCACCACCGCTTCGTCGCCGGTGGCGGCAGCGACCAGGTCGGTCCGGCCGGGCGGCAACTCGCTGGTCAGCGTGATCGGCAGCAACGCCCCGGGCGCCGGTGAGTTGCCCTGCGGGCCGACCTGCCCGTGTCGCACACTGCCCAGCGACCGGCCCGAAGACGTCCAGCGGGTGACCGCCGCACTGCCGGGTTGCAGATTGACCACCGGCAGCACCAATTGGGGCTGGGTGGCCGGCGGCAGCGTGAAGCGGGCGGTGGCCCCGGCCGGCATCCGGACGTACTTGTCGCCGCTGTACTGGGATTCTCCTGTCCAGGGCGACGGCGGGGTGACGACGGCGGCGCCGCCGGCCAGCACCGCCGATTCGGCCTCCACAGTGGCCGAACCGACCCGTGCGACGATGCTGCCCTGGCGCGCCAGGGCGAGAACGTCCGGGTGGGCGTCCAGGGCAAGCATGCTGAGCAGGCCGTGGATGGTCGATTCGGCCCCGGCGTTGCGGTTGACCGCGCCGTCGGCCGCGATGCCGTCCACCGTGCGCCCGGTGGCCGGATCGTAGGCGGGCGCGCACGCCGCGTTGGCTCCGAAGTACCAGGCGGCCACGATCCCGGCGAGCTGCCGGAAGCCCGTACGGCCGGTCGACGACGCCACCGCGAGCAGCGACTGGATGCGCGAGTCGACCCCGTACGCGATCTGGTTCCTGTCGATCCGGGCGGGCAGGCGGCCGTTGTCGGGGCCGCCCGAGGTGAGCAGCCATGGCGTGAAGACGGCCGCATCGGTGACCGCGGGGCGTACGAAGCGGTTCTCCCCCAGCACCTGGCCGGCCCGGGCCAGGGCGGCCGGCATCTGCGAGGCCCAGGCGTGCCAGTCGGATCGGGACAGCGCCCACGGCAGCACCGCGCCGAACGGCCACCGACGGATCGAGCCGTCCGACATCGCCGCGATGCCCTCGGACAGCTGCCGCAACACCCGACGGGCGGACGAGGTGCCGCCGGCCGACACGTAGGCGGCCAGGCCGAGCACCGCCTCGGCGCTGGCGTCGGCGCCGTCGACGACGAGCCACGCCGGGACGCGTACGCCGTCGATGATCTGCCAACGGCCGTACTGGGAGAGGTCCAGCGCCCCGATCGCGAGGTCGAGCCGCTCCTTGAGAAACGCCGCGAACGCCCTGTCCGGGGAACGGAAGGCCGCGTACCCCTCCCCCAGCGCCCAGATCGCCCGGGCCAGCCAGTACGACGGCCCGCTGTCGGACGGATCGGGCAGTTCGACCGGCTCCGGGCTCGCGTTGAACGTGCCGTCCGGCTGCATCCACAGCACGAAGTAGCCCGAGGACAACGTCTGGAAGTAGGTCAGGCCGCGCAGCAACTCGTAGGCCGCCGCGCGACTGGACGCCGAGCCGGTCTGCTTCCAGTGCCGGATGTAGACGACCGCCGCGCGCGCGATGTCGTCCGAGTTGAAGGCGCCCTGCCCGTACGTGTCGGTGGCCGCGTCGTACGGGCCGCCGCCGATCAGGCGGTAGGTGCCGTCGGCGTCGGGCTCGGCATAGGTCCACAGCACACCGATGGGCGAGGCCGGCCGGTACGTGGTGTGCCCCGCCTGCGCGGGCGGCGCCACCGAACCGCGCAGAAAGCCGAGGTGCGCCGTGTTCGTGAGGCGCGTGGACGAAGCGGAACTAGGTGTCGAGCTCAGCAGGGGCGCTGTCAGCGCTAACCCGCTGCCCAGCAACACGGAACGGCGCTTCATGGCTGACTCCTTCGGCGGAGGACGGGAGACGGTCGAGACGAGCGACGCCGATCTTGCTGTCCGCCATGCCGTAGAAGACGTAGTGGACGCCGTCGACCTGCTCGATGGCGGTGGGGAAGACGACGTTGGGCACGGTCCCCGACTGCTCGTCGGCCGTCTCGGGAACGAGGATCGGTTCGCTCGTACGGTCGAGAACGTGGCTCGGGTCGGCCGGGTCCAGAATCATCGCCCCGGCCGCGTACGTGACCCGCTGGTTGGTCGGGTCGAAGCCGGGCGGGATGTAGCCCGTGACCCCGTGATGGATCAGCAGCCAGCCCTCCGGCACCCGCAGCGGCGGCGGCCCGGCCCCGATCTTCAACGCCTCGTAGCCGAACTCGGGAAGGGCGACGCAGCGGTGGTTGCGCGGCCGGGCCAGGGCGTTGATGTCCGCCGCGACCTCGCCGGCGGGCACGTACGAGATCCAGATCCCGGCCCGTTCGTCGGTGATCCCGGCCGGCAGGTGCACGCCCTCGCCGGGCCGGAACCAGCCCAGGTCCCACATCGGGCGGTGGATCATCGCGTAGCTGGGGCGCCCGTCCGGGTCCGGGACCGGCTCGGGAAAGAAGACGGCGTCCTTGTTGGGGAACAGGTTGAGGTCGGTGTCGAGGTCGGGCTGGTACGCGAACTGCACCGGCCCGAGCCGCGTCCAGTGCTCCAGATCCTCGGAGACCGCCAGGGCGAGCTTCGGCCCGAGCGGACCAAAGGCCACGTACGTCATGAGGTGCTTGCCGAGCCTGGGCACCCACGTCGTCCGCGGGTCCTCGACGCCGGCGTTGTTGAGCCCGCGCTCCCAGCCCTCGTCGGGCGAGAGCACGATGCCACGGCGGTCAACCCCCACGGGTACGCCGTCCTTCAGCTCCACTTCGGCCAATCCGACCCGGGACACGTTGCCCGTGGCCACGAGCCGTGGCAGCAGGAACAGGCGCCCGTCGGGCGTACGGCCGCTCGCGGGGTTGAGAACGCCCTCGGCCTCGAGGGGGTCGCCGGCCTCGGGCGCCATCACGACGCCCAACCGGGTCAGGGTGTACGGAACCATGTCAGCCTTTCACGCCGGAACCGATGTCGGTGGAGATGAACTGTCGCTGGAAGGCGACGAAGAGCGCGACCGCGGGCGCCGCCAGCACGCAGGCGCCGGCGAGGATCGCGCCGAACGGGTTCGACGCCCGCGACGACACGTTGCTGATGTAGTTGGCCAGGGAGACGGCCAGCGGCTGCATGTCCGCGTCCTTGGTGACCAGGAACGGCCACAGGAACTCGTTCCACGGCCCGATGAACGTCAGCAGGATCGCGGTGAGCAGAGCCGGGCGTACGAGGGGAAGGGCGACCGACCGCAGGATGCGCAGCTCGCTCGCGCCGTCGAGCCGCGCCGCCGAGAAGAGGTCGTCCGGCAGCTGGAGGAAGAACTGCCGGAAGATGAAGACCGCCGTGGTGTTGATGGCGAACGGCAGGATCATGCCGAGGTAGTTGTCGGCCAGGCCGTAGCCGCGCACGATCAGCACGTACAGGGGAATGAGCAGCAGCTGGAACGGAATCACCTGCACCAGCAGCACGAGCGCGAACAACACGCCCCGCCCGCGCCACTGCAGCCGGGCCAGCGCGTAGCCCGCGATGGTGCCGAACACGACCGTCCCCAGCAGCACGCCGCCGGTGAAGATGCCCGAGTTGACCAGCGAGCCGAGCAGGTCGACGCGCGCGTTGATGTCCTGGTAGTTGTCGAGCGTCAGCCCCGAGGTCGGGAACGCGCCCTTCACGGACGTGTCCGGCGACGACTGCAACGACCCGATCAGCATGTAGTAGAAGGGGAACAGGAAGATCAGTGCGCCCAGGAACAACAGGAAGTAGCGCACGACGTTCGGCCAGCGCCTCATGAGTCCCGCCCTTCGATGAACCGACGGTTGAGGTACGCGACGACCAGCGTGCCGAGCACCAGGATCACGCCCAGCGCGGCCGCGAAGTCGGGCTCGCCCTGCTGGATGCCGCGCTGATACATGATCAGCACCGGCGAGGACGAGGACCCGTTCGGGCCGCCGCCCCCGGTCAGCAGGTAGGGCTCGGTGAACAGGTTGGCCCCGGTGATGAGGGCCAGGATCACCACGAGCGCCGTCGACGACCGCACCGCGGGCACGGTCACCGACCAGAACTTGTTCCAGCCGTTGGCCCCGTCGACCGAGGCCGACTCGTACAGTTCGTTGGGCACGTTCTGGAGCGCGGCCAGATAGAGCAGGATGAAGAAGCCGAGCTGCTTCCAGGTCACGAAGAACGCGATGACCGGCATCGCCCAGCCCTCGTTGACCAGCCACGACGGGTCGGGCGCGAGCGGGCCGAGCAGCGAGTTGACCAGGCCACCCGAGTTGAACAGGAACAGCCACACGCCGACCACGGCGACGCTCGCCGTCACGTACGGGACGTAGAACGAGACCCGCAGGAACGTACGGGCGTGGACCACCCGGTTCAGCGCGACCGCCAGCACCAGCGCCAGGCCGGTCGTGAGCGGCACGTTGATGACCAGGAAGACCACGATGTTCTTGAACGCCTGCCCGACCGCGGGGTCGGTGAGCGCCGCCTTGTAGTTGTCGAGCCCGACGAACGGGTGGTCGACGATCGCGCCGGGCGCGGCGAAGAAGTAGTCGTGGAAGCTCATCCACACCGAGAACCCGAACGGGTAGGCGAAGATGACCGCGAGGTAGACGGCGTAGGGCGCCGCCAGGATCATGCCCACCGGGTGGCGGCCGAACAGGCCCGCCACCCGATTCTGCGTGGCGGCCGCCATCAGGAGCCGCTGGCCAGTTGGTCGACCTTCTCGGCGGCGCCGGCGAAGGAGTCGGCCACGGGCTTCTTACCGAAGATCACGGACTCCGAGTACGCGTCCCGGAACGCCTGCCAGATGGCGACGGAGTTGGGCACGTTGGGCACCTCGACCGTGCGCGCGGCCTGGTCGGCGAAAGGCTTGTAGTCGGCGTTCTTCGCGAAGTAGTCGGGGAAGGCGGTCTGCAGGTCCTTGCGCAGTGGCATCTGGCCGGTGGCGTCGAGCAGTTTGCCGTCCTGCTCCTGGCTGGTCGCGAACTTCATGACCTCCCAGGCCGTGGCCCGGTTCTGGCAGGCGCTGTACATGGCCACGTTCTTGGCGTCGCTGAACGTCTTGATCTGGTCGGCCGGCTTGCCGGTGGAGGTCGGCACCGGGACGGTTCCCCACTTCACCTTGTCGCCGTACACCTTGATCGCCCATGGGCCGACGATCGCCATCGCCGCCTTCTTGTCGGCGAACGAGTCCCCGTTGTACATCTCCTTGGGCGCCAGGCCCTCGTCGTACAGGGTCTTCCAGAAGTTCGCGACGGCCTGGCCCTGCGGGGTGTTGAACTGGGCCTTGTTGTCCTTCACGAGCTGCGTGCCGTCGGTCTCGGCGGCGAACAGCGGGTAGAAGTCGAACCAGGACTGGAAGAACTCGCTGCTCGGCGCGGGATAGATGGCGGCCTGGGCGGCGTTCGATGACTTGATCTTGCGAGCGGCGGTCAGGAACTCGTCGTACGTGGCGAGAGCGGGCTTCTCCGGGTCGAGCCCCGCCTTGGCGAAGATGTCCTTGTTGTAGATGATCCGGACCGGGTTCGACTTCCACGGCAGCTGATAGAACTTGCCGTCCGGCGACTTGTACTGCTCGGCGGTGTCGCCCGTGCGGTCGGCGATGTACTGCGCGCCGCCGTCGAACGAGTCGAGGGCGACCAGGCCGCCCTGCTTCTGGAACTGCGGGACGGCCGCCGGCGCGGTGTTCCAGATCAGGCAGGGCGCGTTGCCGGCCGTGATCGCGGCGCCGATGACCTCTTCCGAGCTCTTGCCGGCCGGGATCTCCTGCGCGGTGATCTTCTGGTCGGCGTGCCGGCCGTTCCACGACTCGACCATGGCCTTGCCCCAGGCCAGCTCCTCCTGGTTGTTGGAGAGCCAGATGGTGATCGGGCCGGTGGCGGCGTTGGCCTGGTCGGCGTCGCCACCCCCGCCGCTGCCGTCGCAACCGGCGACGACAGCGAGAGAGAGGGCGAGCAGGGCGGCCGGGAGGGTGCGTTTCATCGTTTCTCCGTTCTGACTGCGGGGGGCGGGGGCGCGGTGGACGCCCGGATTACCAGCTGGGCGGCGGGAACGGGGACGTCGTCGACCGTCCCGCCGTCGATGAGGTCGAGCAGGGCTTCGGCCGCCTTCCGGCCCCATCGGTACGGGTCGGTGCGGACGCTGGTCAGGGGCGGCGTGACGTAGGCGGCCAGGGCGGTGTTGTCGAACCCGGTGACCGACAGGTCGGCCGGGACGGCCACTCCGTGCTCGACGGCGACGGACAGGCCGGCGATGGCCATCAGGTCGTTGGAGTAGACGATCGCGGTCGGCCGGTTGTCCGCGCCGAGCAGCGCGCGGGTGGCCGCCGCTCCCCCGGCCGCCGAGAAGTCCGCCTCCACGACCGGACCGGCGGGCAGGCCGGCCTCGGCCAGCGCGTCCTCGAACGCCCGGCGCCGGCGGGAGCCGTGGAGGAAGTGGGCTGGGCCGGCGACGTGGGCGATGTGGCGGTGACCGAGGCCGGCGAGGTGTTCCACCGCGGCCGCGATTCCCGGCCGGTCGTCGACCAGCACGGCCGGGAAGCCGCTGGGCACGTCGGGCCGGGCGATGGAGACGGCCGGCATCCCCAGCTCTTCGAGCAGCGCCATCCGCGGGTCGTCGACGCGGAGGTCGAGCAGGAACACCCCGTCGACCCGGCCGGCGCCGGCCAGCCGCCGATAGCCGGCCTCCTCCTCGCTCGCGGGCACGACCTGCAGAACCAGGGCCTGCCCGCGGTCGGAGAGCGTGCGCTCGACGCCGGCGATGAAGGACGGGAAGAACGGGTCGGCGCCGAGCAGTTCGGGCTCGCGGGCGAGAACCAGGCCGACGGCGAACGAGCGGGAGACGGACAGGGCCCGGGCCTTGGTGCTCGGCGTCCAGCCGAGATCCCGCGCCGCGGCCAGGATCCGCTCGCGGGTGTCCTCGGAGACTCCGGGCCGCCCGTTCAGAGCGAACGAGACGGTGCCCTTGGAGACCCCGGCGGCGCGCGCCACGTCGCGGATCGTCGGCCTGTCTGCCCTGGTCATCGCACCTCTTCGGAGTTACTAAACCGGTTTGATCGAAACATAGACCGGTTTCCCGGATCGCACAATCGGAGGCGTCGAATGGATGAACGGCTGTCGGAGATGTCCGATCAGATGATGGTCACTTCATCCCATCCGACACCCCGTCAGGCCCCGTCACCCCCGCCGCCGCAACGAAGCGACGGGCCGAGCGCCGCCCCTCCGTCATGGGTTACGTTGCGGTCATGGCGAAGATCAGCAGGTTGGCCGGACTGGCCGCGGACCTCGCGCTCGGACTACCGGTGCGGGCCGTGCCGTACGAGATCCGCAGGGACGTCTCCGTGCCGATGCTCGACGGCGTCGCGCTGCTGGCGAACCACTACCGGCCGGTCGGGGCGGACGGGCCGCTGCCGGTGGTGCTGATCCGGGTGCCGTACGGGCGGGACGGCGCGTTCGGGCAGGTGTTCGCGGCGCCGCTCGCTCGCCGCGGCTTCCAGGTGTTCATGCAGGCCACGCGCGGGACGTTCGGCTCGGGCGGGCAGTTCCGGCCGTTCACCACCGAGCGCGACGACGGCCTGGCCACCGTGGACTGGCTGCGCAAGCAGGAGTGGTGCGACGGGCGGATCGCCATGATCGGCGGCAGCTACTTCGGGCACACCCAGTGGGCCGTCGCCCCGTACGCCGACCCGCCCCTGACCTGCGTCGCCCCGCACATCACGTCGGCCAACGTCACCAACCGCCTGTTCTACGAGCAGGGCGTCCCGTCGATCCACACCGCGCTGAGCTGGTCGGCCCAGATCGGCCGCCAGGAGCGCCCGGGGCTGCTCGCCGGGATGCCCGACCCCCGGGTGAAGACGCGGGTGCGCCGGGCACTGGGCCGGCTGCCCCTGCAGGCGGTCGACGTGCAGGTGGCAGAGGCGCCGGTGCCGTTCTGGCGGGATTTCGTGGCGCACGCCGAACCCGGCGACGACTTCTGGGCACAGGCCGACCACGACGGGGCCGACCTGAGCCGGATGCCGCCGGTCAGCATGGTCACCGGCTGGTGGGATCTGTTCCTGGGCGGCAACCTGGCCGACTACACCGCTCTGCGCGCGGCCGGGGTGCCGGCCCGGCTCGTCGTCGGGCCGTGGCTGCACGGAGAGCCCGGCGAGCTGCGGACGATCGTGCGGACCGACGCGGCCTGGCTCGACCACCACCTGCGCGGCGGTCCGGCGCCGTCGGGCGCGCCGGTGCGTGTCCACCTGCAACGGGCGAACAAGTGGCTCGAGTTCGAGGAGTGGCCGCCGAACGCCGTACGGGAAAAGGTCTTGAATCTGGGCAGCGGTGGCGGCCTGGCCGAAGTGGCGGAGCCTGAGGACCGCGGCGGCCCGAGCCGGTTCACCTACGACCCGGCCCGCCCGACCCCGACCGTGGGCGGCCCGCTGCTGCAACCGCCGGGCAAGCAGGCCGACAACCGGCTGGTCGAGGCGCGCGACGACGTCCTCGTCTTCACCGGCCCGCTGCTGTCCGAGGATCTCGACATCGTCGGCCCGGTCAGCGCGACCCTCCACGTGCGCACGTCCATCCCGTACGCCGATGTCTTCGTCCGCCTCTGCGACGTCGACGAGAAGGGTGTCTCCCGCAACGTCGTGGACGGCATCCACCGGCTCGACCCGCGCACCCTCGACGCGCCCGGCATCGAGCCCGGCATCGACGGGGTCCTGGCCGTGCACGTCGAGCTGTTCCCCACCGCCTACCGCTTCCGCGCCGGGCACCGCCTCCGCGTGCAGGTCAGTGGCGGCGCGTTCCCCCGCTACGCCCGCAACATGGGCACGGACGAGCCGTTCGCCACCGCCACCGCCGGCCGCCCCTGCCATTTCGAGGTCTTCCACGACGCCGCCCGCGCGTCCCAGATCACTCTGCCCGCGCTGGACGGCTGATTCCGGTGGCCGCCCGGCGGTGCGAGACTCGCTCCCATGGGGTACGTGCTCGACACCGCTGAGCTGGCTGCCGGGCAGCGGGTCGAGGCCGTGAACGCGGCGATGCTGTATGCCTCGGCGCCGTGTCACGTGCTGCACGAGGATCCGGCCGGCGCGGTGCACGCGCGGCTAGAGGTGTGGGAATTCGGCGAGGCCAACATCTTCACGCATCGGTCGTCGGGGATCCGGTTGCTGCGCACGGCGAAGCTGGCCCGGCAGGACGCCATGCCGGTGGTCGCGCTGGCCGTGCAGCAGCACGGCGACGGGCGGATCGAGCAGGGCGGGCATCAGCGTGTCGTCCCGCCGGGTGAGCTGCTCGCCGTCGATCTGTCGGCGCCGTACGACTATTCGTGGTCGGGCGACGGCGGGGCCGGGGCGCTGCAGATTCCGTACGACCAGTTGGGCCTTCCGCTCGACGTCGTGCGCCGGGCCTCGGCCGAGCTCGCCAGGAGCCCGATCTACCGCCTGGTCACCGGGCACATCGCGCAGCTCGGCCGCGACCCGGCCGGTATCACGGCGGATCCGGCGGCGGCCACGGCCACGGCGGCCGCCAGCATCGACCTGGTGCGGGCGCTGCTCGCCTCGGCCGCCCGCTCCCGGCGGCATGCCCGGCCGGTGTTCGCCGAGACGCTGCTGACCCGGATCCGCGCCTTCACCCGGCTGCGCCTGGCCGACCCGGAACTCACGCCCGCGATGATCGCCGCGGCGCACGGCATCTCGCTGCGACAGCTCTACAAGCTCTGCGCCGGCGCCGGCCTCAGCCTCGAGCAGTGGATCATCACCGAGCGACTGCACCGCGTACGCCAGGAACTCACCCGGCCCGACCGGCGGCACCTGCCGATCGCCACGATCGCGCTGCGCTGGGGTTTCCGCGATCCCACCCATTTCACCCGCCGGTTCAAGGCCCGGTACGGCGTCACTCCCTCGCAGTGGCGGCAGCGGGCACAGCAGGTTCACTGAGGTCGCCGCCGGGCAGGGCGGGGATCGTGAACCAGATCGACGCGCCCTGCTCGACGTCGTGGTCGAGCCAGATCCGGCCGCCGTGATACTCGACGATCTTCTTGACGATGGCCAGGCCGATGCCGGTGCCCTCGTAGGCGTCGCGCGGGTGCAGACGCTGGAAGATGACGAACACCTTGTCGGCGAACTCGCGCTCGATGCCGATCCCGTTGTCGCGCACGTTGATCTTCCACTCGCCGCCGTCGCGCTCGGCGGTCACCCGCACCTCGGGCGGCACGTCGGGGCGGCGGAACTTCAGCGAGTTGCCGACCAGGTTGACGAACAGCGTCGTCAGCAGCGGCTCCTCGCCCTCCACGGCCGGCAGGTCGCCCCAGCTGATCCGCGCCTCGTCGCCGGCACGGGCCTCGAGCTGCGACTTCACCTCGGACAGCACCTGGTCGAGCTCGACCCGCTTGAAGCCGGTCGTGATCCGGCCGATCCGGCTGAACGCCAGCAGGTCGTTGATCAGGCGTTGCATCCGCTCCGCGCCGTCGACCGCGAAGCCGATGTACTGGTCGGCGCGTTCGTCGAGCTGACCCCCGTACCGCCGCTGGAGCAGCTGGCAGAAGCTGGCCACCTTGCGCAGCGGCTCCTGCAGGTCGTGCGAGGCGACGTAGGCGAACTGCTCGAGGTCGCGGTTGGAGCGGGTGAGCTCCTCGGCCTTCGCCTCCAGCCGCTCGTTGGCCGATTCCACCTCGGCCCGCGCTTCCCGAACCAGCGTCAGCTCCCGCGCGATCTGCCGGCGCATGCCGTCCACGTCGGCGGCGAGGCTGCGCAGCTCGGGCGAACCGCCGCTGGTGATGGGCCGCTCGTAGTCGCCGCCGGCCACCTGGCGCACCTGCCCGGCGAGCTCGGTGACCGGCCGGGCGACCAGCCGGTTGAGCAGGATGAGCATCAGCGCGCCGACCACGATGACGATGAGGGCGGCGCCGATCTCGAGTGCGACCAGCGTGGAACCGGTGCGCCGGGCGGCCGCGGCCGCCTCGTTGCGCAGGTCGAGAATGTCGGCCTGGAGCTGGTCGACGGCGGCGCGCAGGGCGTCGAACTGGTCGGTGCCGATGTTTCCGGTGAAGTCCCCGTCGATGACCGGCTGGGCCACGGTGCGGCGCCACTCGGCGGCCCGCTCGCGCACGACCCGCAGGCTGGTGGTGATGGCCGTCGCGCCGCCGGACGCGTTCAGCGTCTCGATCCGGGTGAGCAGGTCACGCTCGGTGACCATCCCTTCCTCGTACGGCTGGAGGTTCTCGGCCGACCGGCTGAGCGCGTATCCGCGTACGCCGGTCTCCTGGTCGAGATAGGCCGAGTAGAGCTCCTGGCCGGCGACGCGCATCGGCCCGGTCTTCTCGAGGATCACGTCGAGGTTGTCGTTGCTGTCGACCGCGGTCACGGCGGCCAGCGCACCGATGCCGGCCAGCAGAATCCCGGCCACGGTGAACAGCACCGCCACCCGGCGGCGCAGCGTCCACCCTCGCAGGCGTGCGCGGAACATCGGCTCTCCTCACGACAAAGGCACCGAAGTATGGCGCACGCGTTCGGCGCGGTCATTGTCGGATGGCAAGTTCCGGGTAGGCCGGACCGCCGGTGCGGAACGCCCTACCCCGCCGCGCACCGTCCGTCGCTGACGTGCTGACGGATCAGCCCGATCACGGTGGCCGCTGTCCGCTCGAGATAGGTACGCCCGTCCGGCATCCGGGCCTCCGGGCTGATGTAGCTGCGCGGGCCGACGTGGGTCGCCGGGTCGAGCCGATGCACGGAGACCTTGCCGTCGCGGACCGCCCGGTTCCACCCGCTCGCGCGCAGCAGCGGCCACCGCGGGGGAAAGATCCGGGCGCCGAGGTGCTCGATCCAGTCGGCCGAGCTGGTGATCACGTCGAGACGCCGGACGTGGGTGAGGTCGTTGGCGCCGTTGTGAAAGCCGCCGATCGAGATCAGCAGCAGCGGGCACCGCAGCTGCGTCCGGAGGCCGTTCACCGCGCCCGTCGCGAGCTGGGCGCCGCCGCTGTAGCTGAGCAGCACGACCGGCACCCCGCTGTCCGGCTGGTAGCCCGCGAGCCGCAGGTGGGCGGCGATCTGCGAGCCGACTGCCCGGTTGTAGTGCGGGCGGTAGCGGCGGTCGGCGGCGATGAAGATCTGCATGACGTTGTGCAGGAACAGCGCCAGCCCGGCCCGCCGCCGCAGCCAGGCCCACACCCGCCGGTCGGCCAGCGGATCGGCCAGCGGCGAGTAGGGCAGCACCTGGCCCAGCACCCGCAGTTCGGGTGCGCCGTCGAGGACGGCCTGGACGAGCCGGCCGCCGTCGCGGGTGTCGCGGAACCGCCGCTTGCCGATGCCGTCCAGATAGACCAGATAGGCGTCGGGCGGTCGGTCCGCCTGCGCTCCCCGGGCGTACGGCATCCCGGCCGGCAGCGCGGTCGCCTGGGCTCGCCAGCCGGCGGCGTAGGCCAGCAGCTCGTACCGGGCCAGCAGACCCTCCACGAGCAGCACGGCGCCGATCCCGGCGAGCACCAGCAGCCCCAGCCCGATCATGCGACCACCGCCGGCATCCGGCGCCGGTGCAGGCGCACGACCACACGGCGGACACCGTCCACGGCCGCTGCCAGCCCGATACCGGCCACGGCCACGCAGCCGGCCGCCGTCCACCAGCCGATCCCGGCCGAGGCGGCCAGCGCCGCGGTGAGCCCGGCCCCCACCCCGAGCTGCAGAAGTCCGTGCAGCGGGGGGCCGAGCAACGGGAACGCCAGGACGGCGGACAGGAGGAGCGGCGCCAGGAGGCTCGGAGTCCAGGCCAGCGGTGCTCCCGCGACCGCGGAGGCGAGGACGGGCCACAGAGCGAACACGGCCCCGTCCACGACGGCGCCGGTGAGCAGCAAGCCCACCGTGCCGGCTCGCGACGCCCCGAACCGGCCCGCTACCACGGGCAGCACGCGCCCGGCGGCCTCGGACAGCCCGGCCAGCACCAGCAGCAGAGCGACGCCGCCGGTCATCGCCCGGCCGGCACGATCGTCAGGTAGCGCTCGATCTCGTCGACCGCACGCGGGTAGCCGCCGGCCTCCTGCTGGGCGGCGCGCACGGTTTCCGCGGCTGTCCGGAACCCCGGCTCGTCGAGCAGGCGCCGGGCGAGGGCGCGGACGACGTCCTCGCGGACCTGGTCGTTGGTGAGCGACAGGCCGGCGCCGAGGGCGACCACCCGCGAGGCCACCAGCGGCTGGTCGGCGCCCTGGGGCACGACCAGCATCGGCACGCCGGCCTGCAGGGCCTCGTTGGCGCCGTTCATGCCGCCGTGGGTGACGAACATGGCCGCCCGGGCCAGCACCTCCAGCTGGGGCACCGAGCGGCGGGCGATCACGTTGCCGGGCAGCGGGCCCAACTCGTCCGGATCGTGGGCCCTGGTCGCGATCACCACGGTGCCGCCGAGCGGGGCGAGCGCGGCGGCGAACGTCCGCAGCAAGCGAGGGTCGGCGTCGAACACGGTTCCCAGCGAGGCGTACAGGACAGGGTCCTTCAGCTCGTCGATCGGGAACGACGGGTCGGCCGGGCGGGCGCCGATGCTCGGGCCCACGAACCGGTAGGAATCGCCGAAGGCGTCGGCTCCGATCTGGAACGCCCGCGACGTGTAGACGAGGTTGAGCGGCTGGCGCAGGTTGCCCAGGTCGGTCAGGGGCAGCCCGCGTCCCAGCTTCGACCGGGCACGCAGGTAGCCGAGGACGTCGCCGGGACGAGCCAGGGCTTCCGCCAGCAGTTCCCCGGAGAGTCGGGTCGGGCTGAGCGCCTGGCGGTTGAAGGCGAAGGTGGTGAACGACGACGCCGCGGGCACGCCCAGCTGCCGTGCGGCCACCAGACCCCAGGGGCAGGCGGAGTCATGGACGATCAAGTCCGGCCGGACGCGCCGCAGGTCGGCCAGCACGGCCGGCAGCAGCCCGACGGCCGCCTCGGCCAGCCCGCGCAGCAGGGTGAGCGGCGTCGGTGGATCGGGCAGCGGCTGCTCACCGCCGGGATAGAGGTGCACGGTGGCGCCGGCCGCCTCGACCTCGGCCGCGAAGGCGGGTGAGGTGTGATAGGTGACGGTGTGTCCCCGCCGGACGAGTTCGGCCACGATCGGCAGCGTCGGGTTGACCCGGCCGTGCATGGCGATGTTGAGGAACGCGATGGTGCTCATCGTTCGACCTCCGTTGATTCCGCCGCGGCCCGGTAGAGGCCGGGTCCGCCGATGTCCAGCCGGTCGCCGGCGATCAGGTCCGGTACGAAGCCACGCTGCTCCAGCGCGTAGCCCGCGCTCACGTGGGCCGCGCCGAGCACGCCGCCGCCACCCACCGCCACGGCGACGGGCCGGGAAAGGCTGATCGGTCCCATGTCAGCGAGACCGAACAGTCACCCGATCTGTGACGGCAGGCGCGCCGAGGGAGTCACTACCGGAAGACGTGCTGACAGAGCACCCCTCGGCGCCGGGCCAGGGTCATGGAAGGCACCGCCGACGGAGGTACCCGCAGTACACAGGTTGACCCGGACCCCGAGGTACGGGTTTAGCTTCGGCGCGTGGGAGATTTCGACTACGAGAGCAAGGGACACGGGTACGCGGCGCAGCGGCGGCCCGATCCGCGCATCGGCGGCATGGTCCGTGCTGCCCTGGGGGACGCCCGCACGGTGCTGAACGTCGGGGCCGGGGCCGGGTCGTACGAGCCGGACGACCGGTACGTCGTGGCGGTCGAGCCGTCGGCGCGGATGCGCGCCCAGCGTCCGGCCACGGCGGTGCCGGCGCTGCACGCGACCGCCGAGGAGCTGCCGTTCGACGACGACTCGTTCGATGCGGTCATGGCCACCGTCACGGTTCATCAGTGGTCCGACGTCGCGCGGGGGCTCGGCGAACTGCGGCGGGTCGCGCGGCAGGCCGTGGTCGTGCTGACGTTCGACGGGGACGCGCTCGATCGGCTCTGGCTGGCCGGCTACGCGCCGGAGCTGATCGCGGCGGAACGGCGGCGCTACCCGGCCATCGACACCATCGCGAAGCTCGCCGGGAGCAGCGCCGAGGTGCTCGAGGTGCCGATCCCGATCGATTGCGTCGACGGGTTCACCGAGGCCTACTACGCGCGTCCCGAGCAGTTTCTCGACCCGCGGGTACGGGCGGCGCAGTCGGCCTGGGGCTTCGTGGACGCTCGCGCGGCCGACCGGGCGGTCGAAGCGCTGCGCGCCGACCTCGACTCCGGCACCTGGGACGCACGCCACGGCCACCTGCGCACCCAGCCCGAGTTCCACGGCTCGCTGCGGCTGATCGTCGGCCGGCCGTGATGGCAGGACCGGGCGGATGGAACTTCCCGCGTACGTGGGCGCCGGCGCCGTCTTCGCCTCGCCGGCCGACCCGGCCCTGGTCGCCTGGGCTCGCAAGGTGCGGGGACCGAAACAGCCGATCAGGCCCTGACCCGCCGCGCCGCCCACGGACCGGACCGCCATACTGCTCTGCCATGGACCTGGACGAGTACCAGCGCGGCGCCCTGCGCACGGCGGCGGCGCGTGACAAGAAGAACGAACTGCTCCACCTGGTGCTCGGGTTGGCCGGCGAGTCGGGCGAGGTCGCTGAGAAGTTCAAGAAGTGGGTCCGCGACCTCGACAGCGACGAGGCCCGGATCGACCGCGCCGGCATCGCCAAGGAGCTCGGTGACGTGCTCTGGTACGTGGCGGTGCTGGCCGACTACCTGGATCTCTCACTGGACGACATCGCCACCGCGAACCTGGCCAAGCTGGCCAGCCGCCAGGGCCGGGGCGTCCTGGGCGGCAGCGGCGACAACCGCTGAGACGAGCGGGGGAACAAGCCCCGGCCGGGCGACGCTGCACCAGGGGTGATCAACTCCGGGCTTCGCATCTCGCTGCTGGACCGGTCCCGCACCCGGGCCGGCGAAGCCGAGCCGGCGGCGCTGCACGGCACGGTCGCGCGCGCCGGTCAGGCCGAACGACTCGGGTACGACCGGTTCTGGGTCGCCGAGCATCACGCGGTACCGGGTATCGCCGGCTCGGCGCCGGCGGTGCTCCTGGCCGCCGTCGCCGGCGCGACAAGGACCATCCGGATCGGTTCGGCCGGTGTGATGCTGCCCCACCACCAGCCGCTGGTCGTCGCCGAGCAGTTCGCCACGCTGTCGGCCTTCGCGCCCGGGCGGGTGGATCTGGGGCTGGGCCGCTCACCGGGCTTCACCGCGCCGGTGCGCCGGGCCTTGCGGCAGACCGACCGTGACTTCGCGGCCGACCTCCGGGAGCTGCGCGGCTACTTCGACGGAACGTCGGAGGTCGGCCTGCACCCTCGGCCGGACGGGCCGGTGCCGTTGTACGTGCTGGCCACCGGCACCGGCCTGCGAATCGCCGCGGAGCTGGGGTTGCCGGTGATCGTCGGCGGTCCCCTCCTGGGCGTCGGCGGCGACCCGGCCCCCGGGCTGGAGGCGCTGGCCGGCTATCGGCGCGCCTTCCGGCCGTCGCCGCAGCAGCCGCAGCCCTGGGTGGCGATCAGCCTCGACGTGCTGGTCGCCGACACCGCCGCCGAGGCCGCCGACCTGTTGCTCCCCGAGGCGTGGGCGATGGCCCGCAGCCGTACGACCGGAGTGTTCCCGCCCCTGGAACCGGTGGCCGCAATGCGGACCGCCACCCGCACCGCGCGCCAGCAGCAGTACCTTGAGCAAACGATGGCCGCGGCCGTCGCCGGCACGCCGGCACAGGTGGAGCACATGCTCGCCGAGCTGTTCGACCGCACCGGCGCCGCCGAGCTGGTCGCCGCCGGCAGCACCTTCGACCGCGCTGCCCTGGCCGCCTCGGACGCGGCGCTGGCCGCCCTGTTCGATCGGCCCTGACCTGCTCAGGCGCGCTGGCGAGCCATCCACTGCCAGACGGTCAAGCCGTTCTGGCGGGGGTCGTTGCGGGCCACGTAGATCCAGGACCAGTGGCCGGCGAACCGGTGGCCGTTCCAGGTGACGTTGTCGTAGAGGGTCAGCAGCGACCCCGGAATCAGATCGTGCGCGTGCACCGTGTTGGGCTCCGGCGGGACCGTGGTGTCGTCGCGCGAGGTCACCAGCCACGTCGGCGTCGTGATGGCCTGAAGTTCGGCGTCGGTGATCTGGCGGCCGCCACCGGGCTGCAACGACTGGACCACGCCGCAGATGGGCACCGAGGAGGCGAACAGGTCCGGATACTCGACGGTCATCTTGAGGCTCATGTAACCGCCGTTGCTGCAGCCGACCACCGAGATCCGGTCGCGGTCGATCGGATGGCGCCGGGCCACGCCGCGGATGATGTCGCGGATCTGGGGGGCGAACCGGTCGCCGTCCTCGAGCCAGAACGACTGGCTCTGCGGCGCGACCACGTAGGCGCCGTCGAAGATGCGCTGGGCTTCCCGGGTGGCGAAGCCCAGCGCGCCCCGGTTGGCCCGCAGAGGCGTCTCGTTGTCGTAGTAGTTGTCGGGCAGGGACGCGCCTTCGCCGCCGCCGTGCAGCCAGACCACCAGGGGACGCCGGCCGTGGCGGTGGCGCGACGGCGAGTACAGGCGGTACTTCATGCCGGACCCGGAGGTGTGATAGCTGAACGCGTCGACCTCGGGATTCGACAACCGGCCCTGCTCGAACGACGTGAAGGTGACCGGGCGCCCGCGCACGACGACCGGGCTGTTCTGCGTGATCGTGTAGACCAGGTCGAGCTGGACGTTGCGCCCCCTGCTCACGATGTAGCCGAGCGTCCCGCCGCCGGTCTGCCCCTCGGCGTACGCGAGGTCGAGCACGATGTCGCCGTCGCGGCCGACCCGGGCCCCGGTGACCGTGCGGTCGAGGTCGTACTCGGTGAAGATGAGGTCGCCCGGAGCCAGCGGGATAGGGCTGGTCGCCTTGGCGTGCACGGTGAACGTGCCGGTGGTCAGGCTGGCCGGGTCGACGCGGCCCAGCCGCCCGGTCGCGAGGGTGAGCGAGGTGACCTGCTCACCCCCGTCGAGCGTCTCGGCGCCGAGTGTGAAGCGGACCTCGGTGGACGACCGGGAAGCCTGGGCGGCTGCTCCCGGCAGAGCCAACCCGGCGGCGGCGCCCGCACCGGCGGCCAGAACGGAACGACGGCTGATCGGCGTGGCCATGTGGCCTCCCTGTTTCGACCCCGTTACAGAATGACGCAGTGATGTCGGTCTATCACAGGCGATCACCGGACGAAAGGGGTCGCGGCGCGGCGGCCGCCGGCCTGCACGTCTCTGCTGGCGGCCGGTTCAGCCGACGTCTTCGGGCTTGGCCTTCTGCGGCTGGAACGACTCGTGACGGGCGAGCATGGCGACGAACTCGCCGATCTTCCGCTCGCGGGTCTCCGCTCGCTTGACGGCGTTGAGGCGGTAGGTCATCGCAAAACGATTGGCCTTGGTCAGGACGTCGAACATCGCCTGCGCGGCCGGGTCGGCGGCGATCGCCGCCAGCAGGTCGGCGGGCACCTCGGCCGCCGAGGGCGGGGCGTAGGCCGCCGCCCACCGCCCGTCCGCCTGCGCCGACTCCGCCGCGGCCCGACCGGCGGGCAACATCCGTCCCTGCGAGTCCAGCCTGGCCACGTTGAGGACGTTGCGCTGCGACCACACGCTTCGGGGCCGCCGTGGCGTCAGGCGTCGCCACGATATCGAGTCGCCCCCCTTACGCCCCTGGCCGTCGATCCATCCGACGCACAGGGCCTCGTCGACCGCCTGTTGCCAGGTCAGTGTGGTGACGGTTCCACCCTTCCGGCTCAGCGCGAGCCACACCCCGGGCGAACTGGCGTGGTTTTCCACCAACCACACCCGCAACGCCTCGGCGTCGGCTACGACCAGTTCGTCCAACTCGCGACCCGTCATGACAGGCAGGCTAACGCTCCTTCGACGGCTGCCTGGTGCTGCGGGACGGCGATGCGACCTGTCACCTGGCCGGCGGCGACCCGGCCGTCGTCAAGGCCGGCGCCGTCGGTGGCACGTGGGAGAGGTTCGACCTGATCGACCAGCAGTGAGGCCGCAGGACCGCCCGCGAGTAGGTCAGAATATTTCCGTACGGACCCAACCGATCGTCATCGATCCCGCGTCGGATACGCAGTGACGGTGACAGGGGGCGGGACGGCGGATGCCGAAGAGAACCGACAGCGAATACCTGGCCTTCGTGCGGGGCCGGGTCACCGGTCTGCGGCGGGCGGCCTATCTGCTCTGCGGTGACTCGCACGGCGCGGACGACATCGTGCAGGAGACGCTGACGAAGCTGTACTCGCGCTGGCCGCGAATCAGCTATGTGGAGAATCTCGACGCGTACGTCAACACGATGCTCGTCCGGGTGTTCCTCGACGAGCGCCGCCGGGGCTGGTGGAAGGTCGCGCTGCTCGACTGGCTGCCCGAGCGGGTCGCGAGCGGGTCGCCGGCCGGGCAGGTCGAACAGGAGTCGGTGGTGCACACCGCTCTGATGAGCCTGGCGCCCCGGCAGCGCGCGGTCGTGGTGCTGCGCTACCTCTGCGACCAACCGGTCAAAGAGGTGGCGCGGGTCCTCGGCTGCTCCGAGGGCACCGTGAAGAGCCAGGCCGCGAACGCGCTCGACCGGCTCCGCCTGGTCTTCGACGAGCTGCCCGACGCCGTCACCGTTCAGGACAGGCGATGACGGAGGAGAAGAAAGACATGACCGAGGACGACCGCGCGGTGCGGATCCTGCGCACCATGCCGGCGGAGCCGCCGCTGCCGTCGACCGTCGACGTGCCGCGCACCATGGCCGACGGACGACGGCGGCGCCGGGTACGGCACTGGTCGGGCGGGGTGGCGCTGGTCGCGGTGACCGCGGTCGCGGCGGGCGGTGGCACTGTGGCGGCGACGGCTCAGCGGGACACTCCGGCGCCGCCGGTCACCCCGGCGACAACCACCTCGAAGGCGCCCGCCGCCGCGCCGCTCGTGCCGAAGGACTGCAAGGTGACCCTGCTGCCCAGCGGCGGGGTCAAGAAGGCGCTGGTCACCGCGGGCGACCCGACCGGGCGCTACCAGGCCGGGCGGGTCTATCCGGCGGGGGGAAAGGTTCACACGGTGGTCTGGCGGGACGGCGCCCTGTTGCCGGTGCCGAAGATGCCGGGCGGCGACCCGTCGTTCCGCGACATCAACTCGTCGGGCGTCGCGGTCGGCTACAGCTTCGAGGGGGAGACCCAGCAGGCGTACGTGCTGGAAGGTGACTCCGTGCGGCGACTCCGCGGCGGGCAGGCCACCGCTGCCGCGATCAACGACCGGGGTGTCATCGCCGGAGCGCTGGGCGATCCCTACCTCTCCGCGACACCGGTCACCTGGAAGTCGTCCCGGGCGACGCCCACGAGGCTGCCGATCCCGTCCGGCTTCACCGGCGGCGCCGCCGTCGACATCGGCGAGGACGGCACAGTGCTCGGCTTGGTCCACGGGAAGAACGGCGAGGGAACCGCGTACCTGTGGCTGCCGGACGGCACCGGGCGCCTGCTGCCCAAGCCCGGTCAGGCCGACTTCTTCTGGGCCGACTCGATGAGCAACGGCCGGGTGTTCGGCCGCGCGGTGGACGACTCCGCCGACGGCTCCACCCGCAGGTTCAAGTCGTACCGCTACGTGATCGCCACCGGGAAGTACGAGAAACTCGCGACCCAGCTGATCACCGCGCTGGGCGCCGAGAACGGCTGGGTGCTCGGCAGCGTCGGCGGGCCGGTCATCCTGGCCGGCCAGAAGGTGGTGAAGCTGCCGGCGTACAAGAAGATGAAGGAGTACGAGATGACGGCCTTCAGCGCTGACGGCCGGACGGCGGCCGGCTACACGACCGACACGACCGGCACCGAGCCGGTGGCCAACCGCCCGCTCAAGTGGACCTGCCGCTAGACCGGCCGGAGGACGACGTCGCCACCGGCCGGGACGGGCCGGTGGCGACGTCGATGATGTCTAGGAGCCCGAAGTCTCGACCCGGGCGATGAGCTGCTTGAGCCGGCCGATCTCCTCGTTCAGCGCGGCGGCGCCACTGTCGGTGAGGGTGATCCAGGTGCGGCCGCGACGGCCCTCGTAGCCCTTCTCGACCTCGATCAGCCCCGCCTCCTCGAGCACGCTCAGGTGCTTGGAGAGGTTGCCGGCGGTCAGCTCGAGCTGCGTGCGCAGATAGCCGAACTCGACCCGGCGGGCCTCGTGGGTGACGGTCAGGATGCCGAGACGCACCCGCTGGTGCACCACCTCGTCCAGGCCGGTGACCGGGTGCGCGGCGTCGGTCACCGGTGCCGCCGGGCCGCGCGGCGGAAGCCGAGCGCGGCCAGGAGCAGCACCACGCCGACGATGAGCTGGGGCACCGCCATTCCGGCCCGGATGCCGAAGTCCGGCGACCTGAAATGCAGCGAGTCGAAGCCGAAGTTCATCGGCAGCACGAGCAGAACCAGGGCGAGAAAGCCGAGCGTGAACAGCAGCAGCGCGACGTTGCGTTCCAGCCAGGCCAGCACCAACAGCGTCACCCCGATCATGCCCCACGGCATGACCAGCCGGTCGAGCACGAACCACCAGTACGGAAGCGGCTGGCCGGGAATCGGGTGACTCTCGAAGTACGTGGTCACGGCCAGCCACGCGGCCGGGAACACGATGGTCGTCACGGCGCCGGTGATCGCGTACGGCAGCACCCGGCCGCCCAGCCCCCGTGCCCGGGCGGCCCGCAGGTAGAAGAAGGCAATGGCCGCGTACGCCAGTGGCGTGGCCGGAATCCAGTACCAGAGCATGCCGTTGCGCGCGAACTGGCAGCCGCCGTCGGGCAGGCAGTTCACCTTCATGCCGAACCAGTCGACCGGGATGGCGGCGAACGTCGCCGCCGACAGCACCAGCAGCGCGACCCAGGTCATCCGTTGGTCGAGCCGCACCCGGTGAGCCAGCGCGCGCAGTTCCGACAGCAACCGGCGCGGATCGTCGGCGGCGGGTATCGAGTTAGCGGTCATGCCAATAGGTTTCCACAGCAAACCAGTTTGCACCAGCGTCCCCATGGTTTCGTGACACCGCGTCCTGCCGGGCCGGGCGATTCTTGTCGCTCCATGAAAAGGTTTACACTGATCATGCTCGATGCCTTGACATCTGCCGGTAACAGATTTCAAGCTGGGCCACGTGGCAGTGACCATCAAGGAGGTCGCACGCGTGGCCGGCGTTTCGACGGCCACGGTGACCCGGGCGCTGTCCACACCGGAGGTCGTCCGGCCGGACACCCGGGAGCGGGTCCGTGAGGTGGCGGCCAGCCTCGGCTACCACCCCAACCGGGCCGCCCGTGGGCTGATCACCGGGCGCACCGGCAACCTCGGCCTGCTCGTGCCCGATCTGGCCAACCCGTTCTTCCCCAGCATCGTCAAGGGCGTGCAGGCCCGCGCGCACGAGGCCGACCACGCCGTCTTCCTGGCCGACACCGACGAGGACGTGGCGGCCGAGGCCGGGCTCGTGCGCAAGCTGGCCAAGCAGGTCGACGGCATGGTGCTGTGCTCGCCCCGGATGGCCGAGCCGGAATTGCGCAAGCTCGCCGCCGAGGTTCCCACGGTGCTGGTCTACCGGCGCATCCCCGGGGTTCCGTCCGTGACGGCCGAGTTCCTCGACGGCATGCGCCAGGCCGTCAATCACCTGGTCGCCCTGGGCCACAAGGAGATCGCGTACGTGGCCGGGCCGCGCAGCTCGTGGGCCAACCGGGAGCGGGTCCGGTCGCTGCGCGCGGTCACCCGGAAGGCCGGGGTGGAGCTCGCCGAGATGGGCAACGTGGCTCCCCAGTTCCACGGCGGCGTCTCCGTGGCCGATCGCGTGCTGGCCGCGAAGGTGACCGCTGTCATCGCTTACAACGACCTGGTCGCCCTCGGACTGCTGCACCGGTTCGCGGCCCGCGGTGTCGCGGTTCCCGGCGACGTCAGCGTGCTCGGCTTCGACGACATCCCCCTGGCCGAGATGGTGCATCCCGCGCTCACCACCGTTGCCCTACCGAAGGAGGAGGCCGGCCAGGCCGGTGTGGACCTCCTGCTGCGCTTGCTGGACGGCCACCAGGAGGTCCGGCGCGAACTACCGACCCAACTCATGGTGCGGGGCTCCACCGGTCCCGCCCGCTGACGAAGGGCACCCCCATGGCACACAAGCGAATGGTCCTGGCCGCCGCCACCCTGCTCCTCGCCGCCTGCGGCGCTCCCGACAGTCCGAACGGCAGCAGCGGCGCCACCGACGGGCCGGTGCCCGACAAGCCGGACAGCGCCGTCACCCTCAACATCCTCGACGTGGCCGGCAACCTCCAGCTGACCCAGGGCATGATCGACGACTTCGCATCGAGGAACAAGGACCAGATCGGCAAGGTCACCTACTCCAAGGCCACCGCCCCGGAACTGGTCGGCAAGGTCAAGGCGCAGCAGGCGGCCGACCGGGTCGACATCGACCTCGTGCTGACCGGCGTCGACGGCCTGGCCGCGGGCATCGACCAGGGGCTGTGGACGCCACTGCTGCCCACCCACGCCGCGCGGCTGCCCGGCATGAAGGACTACCTGGCCGGGGCGGCGGCCATGCAGAAGCTGGCCGGCGACCACGGCGTCACCGTCACGTACTACCCGTCCGGGCCGCTCATCGAGTATCTGCCCGCCCTGCAGAACCCGCCGAAGACGGCCGAGGAGCTGCTGGCGTACGCGAAAGCCAACCCCGGCGCCGTGCAGTACGCCCGCCCGTCCAACTCCGGGCCCGGGCGCACCTTCCTCATGGGCCTGCCCTACCTGCTCGGCGACAGCGACCCGAAGGACCCGGTCAACGGCTGGTCCAAGACGTGGGCCTACCTGGCCGAACTGAACAAGTACGTCACGCTCTACCCGTCCAGCACGTCGGAGACGATGAAGAACCTGGCCAACGGCTCGGCGAAGGTCATCGTCACCACCACCGGCTGGGACATCAACCCGCGCGTGCTCGGCACCGTGCCCAAGGAGGCGAAGGTGGGCACGCTCGAGGGCTTCCACTGGGTCACCGACGCGCACTACGCGGTCATCCCGCGCGGGGTCCCGGTCGCCAAGCAGGCCGCCGTCCTCAACCTGCTGCAGGACATGCTGACCCCGCAGCAACAGGCGAAGGCGTACGACAAGGGCTACTTCTACCCCGGACCGGCCGTCAAGGACGTGACGCTCAGCATGGCCCCGGCCGAGAGCCGGCAGGCGCTCGGCGAATACGGCCGGCCCGAGTACGACCAGCTCATCGCGAGCAACCCGGTCGAGGTGCCGCTGGACGCCAAGGCGCTGGTGGCCGCGTTCGACCGCTGGGACAGGGAGATCGGCGGCGCCAAGGTGAAGAAGTGACCGGCTTCGACGAGTTGCGCCTCGACGGCGTCCGGCGTCGCTTCGGCGCGCGGGACGCCCTGGCCGGACTGAGCCTGACGATCCGGCGCGGCGAGTTCATCGCGCTGCTCGGCCCGTCCGGCTGCGGCAAGTCGACCGCGCTGAACTGCCTGGCCGGGCTGCTGCCGCTATCCGAGGGCAGCATCTGGCAGGACGGGGCGCGGCTCGACACGCTGCCACCGGAGCGGCGCGGCTTCGGCATGGTTTTCCAGAGCTACGCGCTCTTCCCCCATCTGTCGGTGCGCAAGAACATCGCGTTCGGGCTCCAGATGCGGCGGCTCCCCCGCGACGAGGTGCGCCGCCGCACCGAGGACGCCATTTCCCTCGTACGGCTGGAGGAGCACGCCAAGAAGCTGCCGGGCCAGCTCTCCGGCGGGCAGCAGCAACGGGTGGCCATCGCCCGGGCGGTGGTGCTCGAACCGTCGCTGGTGCTGATGGACGAGCCGCTGTCCAATCTGGACGCCAAGTTGCGCCTCGAGATGCGGACCGAGATCCGCCGCCTGCACCAGACCCTCGGGCTCACCACGGTCTACGTGACCCACGACCAGGAGGAGGCGCTGTCGCTGGCCGACCGCCTGGTGGTGCTGCGCGACGGCCGGGTCGAGCAGATCGGCACCCCCGAGGACCTGCACGAGCGGCCGGCCAACCGGCACGTGGCCGACTTCATGGGCTATCGGAACCTGCTGCCGATGAAGGTGAAGGCGGTGCACGGCCCGGTCGTGGCCGTCGAAGGGTCGGGCCTGACCCTCGAGGGCACGCCGGTGAGGGACGTCTCCCCCGGCGACGACGTGGTGGCCGGCATCCGCCCCGAAGACCTGCACCAGGGCGGCGACGGGGTGCCGGTCACCGTCGAGGTGGTCGAATATCAGGGCCGGGAACTGGCCGTCGAAGCCCGCACACTCTCCGGTGTCGCGGTGCACCTGCGGGCGGCCACGCGGCCGGCGCCGGGCGACCAGATCACCGTGACGGCGGCGCCCTCGCGAGTGCTGGTGTTTCCGGCATGACCCGGGTGGCGTTGCGGCACCGCCTGGCTGAACGCGGCGTCGACCGGCAACTGTGGTTGCTCATACCGGGATTGGCGTGCGTGCTGGCTCTGTTCGTCTATCCCTTCGCGTACGGAATCGGTCTGTCCTTCCAACCCGCCGAGGGCGGGGTCTTCGGCGCGTACCGCACGTTCTTCGCCGACGCCTACCAGCGCGACACGATCGCCACCACGCTCGGCCTGTCGCTGCCCGCGGCGATCCTCAACGTGGCCGCGTCGGTGCCGATCGCCTACCGGATGCGCGGCCGGTTCCGCGGCAAACGCCTGCTGACCACGATCCTGGTCGTGCCGATCACCCTGGGCACCGTGCTCACGGCCGAGGGTCTGCTCAACTATCTGGGCCCGGCCGGCTGGTTCAACCGCACGCTGATGGCACTGCATGTCATCGACGAGCCGGTACGCCTCACGAACAACTACTGGGGCGTCTTCTTCTCGCTCGTCATCACCGGGTTCCCGTTCGCGTTCCTGCTGATCCTGTCGTACCTGTCCGGCATCGACCCGACGCTGGAGCGCGCGGCCGCCACGCTCGGGGCCGGCCGCCGCCAGCGCTTCCAGCGCATCACCCTGCCGCTGCTGGCGCCCGGCCTGGCCACCACGTTCTGCCTCACGTTCGTGCTGGCGTTCAGCGTGTTCCCGTCGGCGGTGCTGGTGGGCGACCCGGCCGGCACCACCCGCGTCATCTCGATCGCGGCCTACCACGCGGCGTACGAGGTCTACGACTATCCGCTGGGCAGCGCCATCGCCGTCGTCATGGGCGTCGTCGAGCTGCTGGTGGTGGCCGTGGTGCTGGGGCTGCGTTCCCTGCTCTACACCGGCTCGACGGGAGGCAAGGGATGACCCTGTTGGCGGAGAAGACCCGGCGCCGTCGTCTGGTCGCCTCCCCCAGTTCGTGGCTCATCTGGGGCGCGGTGGCGTTCTTCCTGATCAACCTGGCCGGCGTCATCGCCTCGGTGGTGGTCAACTCGTTCGGCAACCGCTGGTTCGACACGTGGCTACCGTCGGGCTGGACGACCAAGTGGTACGCCACCGCGTGGACCGAATTCGGCCTGTTTCAGGTGATGACAGTGACCCTGGAGGTCGCCATCCTCGTGGTCGGCATCTCGGTGCTGGTCGGCGTCCCCGCCTCGTACGTCCTGGCCCGCCGCTCCTTCCCCGGCCGCCGCCTCGTCTATCTGCTGTTCCTGCTCCCGATCCTGATGCCTCCCATCACCTACGGCATCCCGCTGGCCACGGTCCTCTACAAGTACGGTTTCGCCGGCCACCTGACCGGCGTCGTGCTGGCCAACCTGGTCCCGTCCATCCCGTTCGTGATCCTGACGATGACCCCGTTCATCGAACAGATAGATCCCGCCATCGAACGTGCCGCCCGCATGTGCGGAGCCAAGACCTGGCAGATCTTCCTGAGAATCCTGGCCCCGCTGCTGGTCCCCGGCATCCTGGCCGCCTCGATCCTGGTCCTGGTCCGCACGGTGGGCATGTTCGAGCTGACGTTCCTGACCGCCGGCCCCGACTCGCAGACCCTGGTGGTCGCCCTCTACTACTCGATGTCGGCGGCCGGCATCCGAGCCCAGCAATCCGTCGACGCCATGGCCGTCCTCTACACGTCCTCCATGCTGGTGCTGCTGGTGATCGCCCTGCGCTTCGTCAACCCCACCCAGCTGGTGGCGCGGGTCAAGGAAGACCCGGACTGACATCATCGGGCGATGACCGCTTACGTTTCCCACACCACCATCGATTGCGCCGACGCGTTCACACTGTCGCGGTGGTGGCAGTCCGTTCTCGACTATCGGGAGGACGCCGACGATCCGAACGAGCCCGGGCACGAGGAATGCCTGATCATGTCGGCCGACGGGCGGCACCGGTTGCTGTTCATCGAGGTGCCGGACGTGAAACAGGTCAAGAACCGGATCCACCTCGATCTGCGGCCGGCCGAGGGCACGCGCGACGAGGAACTGGGCCGGCTGACCGGCCTCGGCGCAACTGTCGTCTCCGACCTGCGCAACGCCGACGGGACCGGCTGGGTGGTGCTGGCCGACCCCGAGGGCAACGAGTTCTGCATCCTGCGCAGCGAAGCCGAAGTCGCCGCCGGACGCGCATGACGATCACTGTCTGAGCTGGTCAGCCCATGGTTTCCTGGTCGCTTGCCGAGACCACGAGGCGGTCTGGCGCGTTCTGCTAGTGGTGGCCCGTCCAGGTCGCCGTACCTTCATCGAAGGGGCAGACACCAGTGCGGTCTCCAGTTCTGCGTACGCTCGGCGTCCTCGCCGCCGCCGGCATCGGGGCCGGTGTTGCCGTGGCACCCGCCTCAGCCGCCGGCGACACCGCATTCCGGCTGGTCAGCGGCGGCGTGGTCGCGTCCGGCACGTATGACCACATGATGAGCATCCCCGAGCAACCGGTGCCACCCATCCGCGTCACCGGGACACTGGCCGGCCGCGGCTACTCCCGATGCGCCGTCATCCAGGTCGGCCGCAGCGGCCCCGCCGACGGCCTCGAGTGGCAGACGTTCGGCCGCCACTGCGGACCGGGCCGGACCAAGTTCCGCGTCCAGGCGAACTACATGTTCCGCGCCGTCCAGCCCCCGGTACGACTCTGCAGCGGCTGGACCCTGCGCCAGGCCGAACGCGGCCGTCAGTGCGACCTCTACCGCCCGCCGGCAGACCGCTGACCGTCTTCGTCATCTCAACCTGGCCGTGGGCGGCAACTTCGGCCAGGGCAACCCCGCCGGCCTCCCCGAGGAGAGCCGCATGCTGATCGACTACGTGCAGGTGAGCGCCTAGCTCGGCCCCTTCGCAGGCGATCGGCCAACGCCGGTCCGGGTGACAACCCTCCCGGGACCGTGCCGCAGCCGATCCCTGCGGAGGGTCCCCAGCCACGGGGCCGGGCGCAGACCCCTAAATCGGCGTTGAGCCAGGAACAGTCCTGGTGGGACTATCACTGGGCGAGAGTTCCCGGTAGGCGCAAGCGGCCAGATCCGGACAGCCGAAGTACACCTTCGCGACCCCGGGCAAATCAAGCAGCCCTTCGGCAAAGCCGCCGTTCTCCAGCGCTTCATGGGCAGCATCATCTTTGACAGTCACCGAGTACCAGCTCGGAAACGGCGTCCCGAAGCTCTCCAGGTAGAACTCGGTGTCATCCCAAACCTGGTCCTGGAACTCGGTGTGAATGCTCAGATACTCCACTTCGACGACCCCGGCCGCCCCCTGGATCCGGGGCCCGATCACGTTCAACTGCTTCGCCGTAGCGGAAGCCGCCGTGACCACAACAATGCTGGGCCCCTGCTCCGGCTCATCGGGCGCAAACACCCGATATCCACCCCACCCGAGGGCCCCCACCACAAGAACCAAGACCATCAATCGCCGCACGACGCGAAACACTAACAGCGCTCACAACTGCCCCGGCCTCATCTCCGAGCCCGCTGCCGTGGGATCAACCCGGACGGTGGCGGAGCTCTCGGATGATGGGCTCGAGCTCGGCAGCGATGCGATGCTCGTCGATCAATATGCACCGAGCCCAGCGGTCTGAGAGCTCACGCTGGCCGGTATCGGCAGGTCCATGGTGGAGCGAACGTAGCGCTATCGAGGTGGCTGCGGTGACCTTGCGCCCCACTGCCGCGTTGCTGTTCTCGGCGGTCCGTCCGGGCCGCCGTTCGCTTCCTCGAAGGAGCAGACAGTGCGGTCTCTCGTTCTGCGCACAATCGGCGCCCTGGTCGCCGCCGGCATCGGGCTGGGCGTCGCTGCGGCGCCCGCCTCGGCCGCCGGCGACAACACTCTGGATTCCCTGGTCCGCGAGACCGGCGCCCTCCTGGTCGACGGCGGCGACCAGACCCGCATCTAGACCCGCATCTTCCGTGATCACACGCGACGGCGACGGCGAATGCCGGTTCCGGTCGCGCAGACACGATCGGGACGCGTGCGTCAGTTGCCGGTCAGGCGGATGATCTCGACGGCGCCGGTCAGGCGGAGCGGGCCGGAGGCGTGCGGGACCAGCAGGGTGTCGCCGCGGCGGACCGGGTGGTTGTCGTGGTCTCCGTTCAGTGTGCCCTGACCAGCGACCACGACCACGACACTGAAGCCCCGGGCCAGCAGGTCACCGCCGTACAGGCGCTCGGCCCGGAAGAACTCGTCGGCCGAGGCCGGCAGCAGGCGATCGGGGGTGCCACGCAGGGCTTCCAGGCGAGCCGGGCTCCAGGCGCTGCGGTCCACGCACTGCAAAGCCTGGTCGTAACCCAGGCCGAGGTGACCGTCGGACAGGCCGAAGCCCTCGTATTCGAGCAGCACCGAGAAGTCGGTCGGCTCCTGGATCTCGACCAACAGGACGCCGTCGCCGATGGCGTGCGGGACGCCGGCGGGGCACAGGATCGCGTCGCCGGGCGCGATCGGGATGCGGTTTGTCGCCGCCAGCATCTCGTCGGTCTTCTGCGCGGCCACCCAGCCGGCCAGTTCCTCCGGTTCCACGTCACGGCTGAAACCCAGGTGCACGTACGCGCCGGGGCGGGCCGACACGATGACCCAGGCTTCCGTCTTGCCGTACGGGGACGCCAGATGCGCGTTCGCGAAGGTGCGGTCGGGGTGGACGTGCAGGGGCAGCCGCTGACCGGCGTCGAGCAGCTTCACCAGCACCCCTGTGTCGGCGCGGTCCGGGCCCAGCCAGTAGTGCGGCTCGGCGGTGATCGCGTCGATCAGCAGGCGGCCGTCGGGCAGGCTGGACAGCCCGGACGGGGCCAGGCCGAACCGGGTCGAGACCGAGCCCACCCAGTCCTCGGGGTAGTCGTGCCGCGCCGGCACGTTGCGGAAATCGGCGATCCGGCCGTCGCCGCGGTAGAACGTCTCGGGCTGGTTGGCGGGCAGAGGTACGACGGTCATCAGCAAACCTCAAGAGCGAGCGCGGAGAGAAAACCACCGACGAAAGTGTCACCCAGGCCGACCGTCGTCGGGTCGGCGACGTCGAGTTCGAAGCCGGGCACGCAGCGGACACCGTCGCCGAGACGTTCCTCGATCGCGGCGGCGAAGCCCACCGACTCCGGCCGGCGGGGGCGGGCGCGCAGGGCGGCCACGTCCTCGTCGGTGTAGTCGTCGCCGCGCACGTAACGGGTGGCGGCCATGACCGTGCCGGTGTCGAGCGCCTCCGCGTACGAGGGCGCCCGGTCGCCGACGGCCAGGGCCCAGTACTTGGTGTGCAGCACCAGAGTCGGCGCCGCGATGAGCACCCGGATGTCGGCCAGGGCGGCCGCGATCTCGCGTACGGAAAGGAGGTCGACCGACCGCCCCAGATAGGCCTGCAGCTCGTCCTCGTTGAGCCCGTAGATGTCGATGCGGTCGATCAGCGCCTCGCGAACGGTCCGGCTGAAGGCCGGCTCGTGATAAGCGGCGTCCTCGAAGTACGTCACCGCCTCGGCCGGCAGCTGCCGCATGTGCTCCCGCAGCGCCGTCATGCGCTCGTCGAGCAGACCCTTGTCGCGCATGGCGTTGAAGCCCGAGATGAGGAAGACCGAGGCCTGACTGAGCCGCTCGCCGAGGTCGCCGGTGAGCGCCATGGTGTCGTTGGCCGGGTCGTTGACGTAGATCAGGCGATTCGGGAACGGCGCCTCCAGCACCACCTCGCCCACCGATACGCGCAGGCCCTTGTCGTACTGCACGATCAGGTGCGGGTAGAGCGTGTCCTCGGTGCCGGACGATATGTACTCGGCCGAAGCGGGCGCCAGCCGCCGTACGGTGTCGTTGACGCTCACCAGGTGCAGCGTCGACGGGATGCCGAGCCGGTCCAGGAGGATCCCGGCCCGCACCGAGGTGCCGCCCAGGGTCTGACGGTGCGGGAACCGGCCGGCGAAGGTCTCGAGTGCCGGGGCGGAGGCGACGAAGTGCTCGCCGCCTCCGCCCCGGGCCACGTACCCGAGGATCGACACGACCAGGTCCCGTTCGTTTGTCACCGGTCCCGGCGAATCCAGCTCCGACAAACGGATGCCGTACTCGGCGACAAGCTGTTCCAGGACGCCGGCAGTCAGCTTCAACTCGAAGTCGACGCAACCGCCGAGGCCCAGGAGTACACGGGACGCGTCGGCCATGTCAGTAGAGCGAGGCCTTGCCGGCGGCGCCGAACAGCTCGATCTTCTGAGCGGCGACCTCGTTCATGGCCGCGACGCAGGCGGGCTGGATCGCGTTGGGCTCGCGGGTCTTGGGGTCGTTGCCCAGGACCTCGCGCATCTTGTTGTGGTACGCGACCTTGATGTCGGTCGAGATGTTGATCTTGTTGATCCCGATCCGCGCGGCCTCGCGGATCTCGTCGTCCGGGTTGCCGGAGCCGCCGTGCAGCACCAGCGGGATGCCGACCCGGCTCTTGATCTCCTTGAGCAGGCCCAGCTTCAGCTCCGGCTTGAGGTGCGCCGGGTAGAAGCCGTGGAAGGTGCCGATCGCGATGGCCAGGCTGTCCACCCCGGTCTGCTCGACGTAGGTGACGGCGTCGTCCGGGTCGGTGTAGATGATGGTGTCCGAGCCGCCCTCGGCGTACGTGTCGTTGCCGCCGATGGTGCCCAGCTCGCCCTCGACCGAGACGCCGAGCACGTGTGCGGAGTCGACGACCTTCCGGGTGATCGCCAGGTTCTCGTCGAACGGCTTCATCGAGGCGTCGATCATCACGGACGTGAAGCCGTACTGGACCGCCTGGAGCGCCTGCTCGTAGGTGGCGCCGTGGTCCCAGTGGATCGCGATCGGGACGGTCGAGGTGTGCGCGCGGGCGATGATGCCCGGGAGCATCTCGCGGCCGATGTGGGCCACCTCGTCGGGGTGGATCGCCACGATGAGGGGGGCGTTGGTCTGTTCGCTGATCTCCACGATGCCCTTGAACATCGCCCAGTCGCTGATGTTGAAGGCGGGCACGGCGAAGCTGTGCTGGTTCGCGACGTCGAGGATCGCCTTGCCGGTCGTCAGCATTCCGAGTTTCTCCTTCTTGCTGCGGGGTCTCCGCGTAACAGGGGTGGTGTTCCGTCGGTTTCGGGTGGATGGGGTCAGGCTTTTACGGCGCCGGAGGTGAGGCCTCCGATGAAGCGCCGCTGGAAGGCCAGGAAGAGGATGAGGACCGGGATGGACCCGAGAATGCTCATCGCCATCATCTGGTTCCACTCGTACGAGTGCTGGCCCATGAGCAGCTGGATGCCGATCGGGACCGTGCGCATGTCGTCGGTGCGCGTCAGCGAGAGCGCGAACAGGTACTCGTTCCACGAGATCATGAACGTGTAAACCCCGACCGCGATCATGCCGGGCACCGAGATGGGGACGAGGATGCGCCACAGCGCGGTCCAGCTGTTGCCGCCGTCGACCTTGACGGACTCGTCCAGCTCCTTCGGCAGGGTGTTGAAGTACGCGGTCAGCATGATGATCGCGTACGGCAGGGTGAACACCATGTGGGTCAGGATCAGGCCGGGGTACGTGTTGTAGAGCCCGAGCCCGACGACGAGCCCGAAGTAGGGAATGACCAGCGTGATCGGCGGCACTGCCTGCACGCTGACGATGACCGCGTTGATGGTCTTCGACATCGGGAAGGTGAAGCGGCTGAACGCGTACGCGGCCAGGATCGCCACGAACAGCGTCAGCGCCGTCACCGCGATGGCCACGATGTAGCTGTTGACGAAGAACCGGAGCTGAGCGCCGTTGGTCAGGATCTCGGTGTACGCGTCGAGCGAGAAGTTCTCGGTGATCAGCTTGGGCGGGTTCTGGAACACCTCGCCGTTGCTCTTGAACGAGGTCGACAGCATCCACAGCACCGGCGCGCCGGCGAAGACAGCGCCGAGCACCAGGCCCAGGAAGAGCAGGGTCTTCATGAGCGTGCGCCGCGTCTTCGGGGTCATCCCGGGCGCGGTCCTGTCGGGCAGCACAGTCGCCATCTCACCGCTCCCTTTGCTGACGGACGTAGAAGAAGGCCAGGATCATCGTCAGCAGCAGCACGACCACGGCGCTGGCCGAGGCGGTCGCGAACTCGTACTCGCTGAAGGCCAGCTTGTAGGTGAAGGTGCTGAGCATCTCGGTCGAGTTCAGCGGCCCGCCGCCGGTCATCATCCAGATGAGGGCGAACTGCTGGGACGTCCAGATCAGGTCGAGCACGGCCATGCTGATGATCACCGGTCGCAGCTGCGGGAGCGTCACGTGCAGGAACTTGCGCCATGGGCTGGCGCCGTCCACGGACGCCGCCTCGTACAGCTCGCCGGGGATGCCCTGCAGGCCGGCCAGCAGGCTGATCATGAAGAACGGGTAGCCGGACCAGATGTTGGCGAACGTGACGACCCAGAGCGCCGTGCTCGGGCTGCCGAGCCAGTCCACCCCCTGGTCGATCAGGCCCAGGGCGTTCAGCACGTAGTTGACCACGCCGGACGGGTCGAGCAGCAGGCGCCAGATGACCGCGATCACCGCGATGGTGAACAGCCACGGCAGCACGTAGACGACCCGGAACAGGGACTTGGCGACGCCGCCGAGCAGCGGGCTGTTCAGCATCATGGCGAAGCCCAGCCCGAGGAGCAGGTGGGCCACCATGCTGACCGTGATGAAGATGCCGGTGTTCTTGATCGCTGCCAGGAAGTCGGGGTCGGTCAACACGTCGGTGTAGTTGGCCAGCCCGGCGAAGACCGAGTTCTCCTGGACGATCACGTTGTCCCGGAACGAGTAGCTGATCACCATGACGATCGGGACGATCATCAGGACCACGATCAGCACGATCGTCGGGGACAGATAGCCGAACGGGACCAGGCGCCGGGCCACGGACGAGCGCTTCGGTCCCGGCGCGGCCGGCTCGGCCGGCGGAGCGCTTTCCGGTTTGACGATGGGGTCGGCGGGCGCGGTTGTCATTCGCTGTCTCCTTGATCGGGCGCCGCGCCGGCGGACCGGCGCGACGCCCGGGCGGACTATTCGATCACCGAGGACCAGTTCTCCTGGGACTTCGCGAGGGCGTCGTCGACCGTGCCCTTACCGGTCAGCACCAGCTGGAGCTGCTCGTCGAAGCTGCGCATGAGGTCCTCGGACTTGGGCAGTCCGACGAACTCGTTGGCCGGCGTGCCTTCGGAGTAGATGTCGAAGGCCTGCTTGAACAGCGGGTCGGCGTCGGTGAAGTCGGGCTCGGCGTTCTTGTTGCCGGGGAACCCGTTGGCCAGCGTCGCCAGCTCGGCGTTGGCCTTGGCGTCCATCAGGAACTGCACCAGTTTGAAGGCCTCGGCCTTGTGCTCGGAGGAGTTCGCGATGCCGATGCCCCAGGAGGCGTACGGGATACCGCGCTTGCCGGTGTAGCCGTCCTCGGCCGGGATGGGCGCGACCGTGAACTTGAGGTCCGGGTTGTTCTTCTTGACCAGGTTGATGTGGGCGAGCGAGTCGACCACCATGCCGACCTGGCCGGTGGTGAACTTCTCGACCTTGTCCTGTTCCTTCATGGTGAGCGACCCGGGCGCGATGACGCCGGCGTCGTTCAGGCTCTTCACGTACTCGACCACGCTCTTGACCTGCGGAGTCTGCAGAGCCGGCTTGCCGTCGGCCAGCATGCTGCCGCCGGAGGCCCACAGCCAGGACATGACGTCGTTCTGGATGCCGTTGGGAACCGCGGTGTCGAGCGGGAGGGCCCAGCCCTTCACGTTGCCACCGGTGGCGGTGATCTTCTTGGCCGCGTCGAGGAACTCGGTGCGGGTGCTCGGCACCTTGTCGACGCCGGCCTTGGCCAGCAAGTCCTGGTTGACGAAGAGCGGGTAGACGAAGTTGACGACCGGGACCATGTAGGTCTTGCCGTCGAGCTGGATCTGACTCGCCAGCTGGGAGGCGTCGTAGCCGGCGTCGGTCATCAGCTTCGACATGTCGGCGATCGCGCCCTGCTTGGCGAAGTCGTTGACCCAGGCGCCGTCGAGGCCGACGACGTCGGGCAGCGTCTTGGACGCGGCGCCGGTGACCAGCTGCTGCTTGGTCGACGCGTAGGGCGCGCTCAGCAGCTTGACCTTGATGGTCGGGTTGGCCGTCTGGAACTCGTTGATGATCTTGTCGAACGAGCCGTCCGGAAGCTCGGGAGCCCACCACTGGGCGAACTCCAGCGTCACCGTTCCGTCCGAGCTCGCATCGTCCGAGCCGCCCCCGCAGGCCCCCATGACCGCGGCCAGGCCGACCGCCGTCGCTATTGCTGTCCAACGCCTCAACCGGGTGGAACGTGCCGCCATCGCGGACTCCTTCTATAGAGAGGTTCCTCTGTTCTCTGCGAGATTGTCGTCACGTTAGCAACGTGTTACGGGAGTTAACAAGAGCAAGAACCGCAGAATCTTGCGAAGTTCGGCAAGGAGCTGCGGGATGGTGCACACTTGCCGTCGCAACGATCGGTCGTCCACCTTGGAGAACTGCTGCTCAAGGCTGTCCGACCGGGCAGTTGCCCAACTATGCGGCTCTTCGCCACTCTAAGCAAGGAGCTGCACAGGTGTGGCATACTGCCGCACACAATGAGGGGGGACGCAGTGACGAACGTCGAGAAGGACGATCGGCAACGCCACCTGCCTGCGGGCCGCAAGGCCCAGCTGGCGGCGTACGTGACCGAGGCCGGGCAGGTCACCGTCAGTGCCCTGGCCGAGCGCTTCGGGGTCTCGATCGACACCGTCCGGCGCGACCTCGACCAGCTCAGCGCGGACGGGGTGCTCGTGCGCACGTACGGCGGGGCGGTCAGCCGTTCGACCATCACCCGCACCGACCGCGCGGTCGACCAGCGCCTCTCGATCCAGGAGCAGGAGAAGGAGAAAATCGCGGCGCTCGCGGCGTCGCTGGTCGAGGACGGCTCCACGATCATGATCAACGGCGGCACGACCACGCTGGCGCTCGCGCGCCTGCTGGGCCAGCACCGCGACCTCACCGTGGCCACCAACAACCTGCTGGTGCCGGCCGCGCTGCCCGCCTCGGCGGTGCGCGACATCTACGTGTTCGGGGGCGCCGTACGCTCGCTGACCCTGGCCACCATCGGACCGGTCAGCTTCCGGGCCAACGGCGGCGCCGACCTCGACATCAGCTGCGACCTGGCGCTGATCGGTGTGGGCGCGGTCGCGGCCGGCGCCGGCTACACGACCAGCAACCTGGCCGAGGCGGCCATGATGCAAGAGATGATCTCGCGGGCGGCCCGGGTGGCGATCCTGGCCGACTCCTCGAAGTTCGACCGCCGCCTGTTCGCGCAGGTCTCCGAGCTGGCCAGCGCCGACTACCTGATCACCGACGCCATGCCCGGGCCCGAGCTGCGCGACGCCCTCGAGGCCGGCGAGGTCGAGCTGATCACCCCGCCCGGCGCCCGATGAGGGCCTGTTACCGACCGATTACTTCCCGGCCCGGCCAACCGGCTGGCGCCACAGGGGGCACTGGCATGGACGCGCCATCGGGCGCCGGTCCGACCAACCTCGCACCTGAGGGCGTTCGCGCCGCTACGCTGGGTCCGTGCACCTGATTGTGGAGGTGGGCAGTCGGCTGGAGCCGGACGTCAGCTGGCCCGAGGGAGCTGCCCTGACGATGTTCGCCGGCGAGCCCGTGCAGCTCATGATGTTCCTGAGCTGCCCGCACGAGCTGGAGGTCCAAGCCGTCACGGCCGCTCCGACCAGGTTCGCCTGGGTCGACAGCGAACACGCCGGCATCCTCGCCTACCGTCTGGGCCCCGTCCTGACCTGGTCCCAGGCCCCGTACAACCCCCACCTGTTCGCCCCCGAGGACGGCCTGCCCGGCGTGGACACCGACGGCACGGTGCAGATCGTGCTGGTCGACCGGGACACCAACATCGTCAAGGCCCTGCACCGCGTCCAGTGGCCCGAGGACTTCGCGGCAGTCGTCCGCGCCTCGGTCACCCGGATGCGGGAGATGCCCTTCAGCCGCCCCGCGTACGAACACGCGCTAGCCGCCCTGCACCGCCGCTGCCCGACCGCGGAAGACCTGGTGGTCGACCGGGCCGACGCCCTCTGCACGGCTACGCCTTTCCCCCAGGCTGACGTATGACGCCCTGACGGAATCGTCACGCGTTACTTCAGCGACACGACCTTCGTACTGGTCCAGGTGGCTACGTCGTACAGGTGTACTTGCGAGTCGTACCCACCGCAGTAGAAGACGTCAGCCCCACGACCGAAACAAACGGCTGTGACGAAGTCGCTGTGGTCCATCGAATTGATCAGCGCACCGTCGGCGACCCGCCATATCTTGACCGTCCGGTCGTCCGAGGAACTGGCCAAGACCTCGCTGTCGGGCGAGAACCCCACGGCGCCGATCTGGTTGGCGTGCTTGCGACTCGACCACAGCGACCTCAGGGTCCGGGCATCCCACACGGTTACCTCGCCCGCCCAACTGCCCGAGGCGAAAAATCGTCCGTCCCTAGCGAAAGCGAGTCGAGTGACCGGCTCGTCGAGATGGACGACGGCGGGCTTGGCCGAAGGGTTTTCCGGCGACCATACCCGGAGAGTCTTGTCGAGACCGGCGCTGATGATGAGGTCATCCACCGGGCTGGCGATGACGGCGTTGACGCCGCCGCCATGTCCCGTCAGCTCGAACAGCGGCGCCATAGTCGCTGTGCTCAGCACCGAGATGGCGCTGTCGTAGCCGGCGCATACCAACAACTCTGAGTGACGATCGAAACAGACTGAATTGACACGCTCGGGCAGTCGATATTCTCCCCGGCGCGCGAAGCCGGGCAGAGCCCACAAGACGACGCGGCCGTCCCAGCCACAGGTAACCACACTCCGGCCGTCAGGGCTGACAGCTACCTGCCGCACCCAGTCGTCGTGGCCGCTCAAGGTCCCCTCGATGGTCAGATCGCCGGAAAGGACCGTAGCGGTGCCGTCCGCGTTCGCAGTCACGAGGGCTCCGCCCTCGGTAACAACGATGGCGAAGACGAGGGGTTCATCCCGCACCGTGTCGCCCAGCCCGATGAGCACGTCCATGCAAAGGCCTCGCACGATGTCGGTGTTCCCCCGATCCAGTGCCAACTCCTTGATGGACACGACGTCGTTCGCCGACACCAGCTGTTTGACGAAATCCCCGATCTCGTAGGGAACGACACGCGATCCGAAGTCGAGCCCCGGCCAGTCGCCAATATTGGAAGCCAGCAGTTTCGCCACGAAGAACTCCATGAACGACTTGTGCGCAAACATCAGATTGCCGAACCGGTCGCGCGCCAGGAACGAGCAGGTGCGCACATTCGTGTCGAGTCGGTTGAAACGCTGGATATCGCGGGCATACGATCCGGAGAAGAACTCGTCGACCGCAGCCGTCAATTCCTCGTAGGGAATCATGAGCCGGTCGGTCGTGTACATTCGCCACGCCAGAGACTGTGCGAATTTGAGTCTTTCGAGCGATGTGATGTCGGACCTCTCATCGTCGCGCTCGAGCCAGAATTTCGTGTACATCTCATATAGTCGCGCAGAGTCGATGGGCGCCGTGGACACCTGGGAAATCAATTTTTCGTAGGAGCTGAGGATAATATTGAGCAGGATAGGTGTGCGCGCCAGATCCGCGAGGTTGTAGACAGTGTTCATGTGCACCCAGCGCTGCATGTAATCGGAGCTGCGCCGAGACATAAGCTCGAGAACCTGTGCCTCGTCGAGCTTCAGGAGCTCCATGACACCGAATCCGCGGTGCTCACGAATCTCCCGCATCAGCGGCGTCATGGCCTCGGTGGTGAGGGTTTCGATGCTCTGATCCTCTGAGCGGAAATAGTGCGAGCGGCACGTCAGTACGATCTTGGCATTTCCCACGACGAGCTGGCTGACCTGCCCGAATAACTGTGCCACCTCTCGGCGGTCCAATCCGTCCGCAGCCTCGTCGAACCCATCGAGGATGACCAGTATGCGCCCGGCTCGTAGCATCAGGTCGAACGCCCGATAGTCCGACGCGTGGACGCCGTAGTCAGCGAGCGCATCCATGATCAGCCGCCGGATCCCCTGCCTCTTGTCGAAGTTCCGCAGCGGCACGAAGATGGGCACGCGGCCGCCGGCCTCACCCCGCAGGCACATGTCAGCCAGCTCGTAGGTGATCTGCAGACAGAGCGACGTCTTGCCCGTGCCGTAGTCGCCGAGCACCGAAAGCAGGCTCATCTCCGGCTTTGTCAGGAATTCGTGGAGGGCTTCCGTCGAGCTGGCAAGGTGCCGTCCCGTTAGTAGATCGACCGCTCGCAGATCGATGTAGTACCGGTGGAGGTCGCACCAACGGAAGTGGTCGATCACCGGATGGAGCCCTCCGCCGTCCTGCTGTCCGAAGTTCTCGAAGTCGTGGACCACGGCATCGAGATACCGTCCGAAGTCGATGAGGGTTCGTTCGAGTTCCGGGACCGTGAGCAGGGTGATCTGCTGGGCCGAGGCCAACGCCTGGAGGCTGCCGTACTCGCCGCTGTCGGTGACGACAAAGCCCTTGTCGTATCGCCGCTCGGCCAGCAACGAACCCGTCACGTACAGAGCACGTTGCACGTCGGTGTCCTCATGATCGCTTCCGAGGATCAGGGCGATCGCGCATACTCGCACCGGACCGACAGCGATCTCGGCGGCGAAGCTGGGAAATCCGCCCGACAACTCCGGCGGGTTGGATCTCACGCCGTAGCCCATCGCCTCAAACAACGCGGACACCCGCCCGTGCACTTGATCGGCGGAACGGGCGAGCCTGTTCCGCAGTTCCGGCCAGTGAGCAGACACGGCCTTGATCGGCACCGCCAGCGCGACGCCTCTGTTCCCCAGGCGTGCATGCACAACGCCGACGACTCGCCCGGATGCCATGTCGAGCAGTGGCGCTCCGCTCATGCCGCGCTGCACATCGGTGTCCGCGATCACGATGAACTGGTGGCCGTCGCGGACGGTGTCGCCCGATATCCGGCCCGTCACGGGATAGCCACTACTGACGTGGGCCTGGTACTGGTACCCGTAGGACCAAGTCTCCTCCTTCGCCGACCAGGTGAGGGCCAGGGCCACCGGCTGCTGATGCGCGCAGTGCGGAACACGAAGAACAGCGATGTCCGCCTCCGGATGAGAAAGATCCCTCCGCACCTCGGCCGGCGCTCGGCGCTGATCTCCTTCGAGTTGGACGAAGACCTCGGCGACTTCATCGATCACGTGCCAGCAGGTGACGACGTAGCCGCCGTCGAATGCCACAAAGCCCGTGCCCAGAGTCTCGCCACCAGCACCCATGACACGAACCACCGTAGGTTTGACGGACGACGGCCTCATTGTGTCTCCGGATCTTCAAGAGCTTTCCTCGGGTCTGACAAGAGCAATCCGTGTCGGCTATACGATACGGGGTCGTCGGGCACCGTCGCCCTATCATCCGATGTGGGCCGACTGCCGAAGGGGCACCAATGGGCACACTCGAAAGATATTCCATGTCCGACGGCACGTCCGTCGTCGTCGCCGTGCCGGACGAGGACGGGGTGATACCCACGAGCTCTCGTGTGACACAAGCCGTGTCCGACGCCGCCGGATCATTGGGCAAGGCCTTGGAACCCATTCGCGCCGCCGCCGACGAGGCGATCCAATGCCTGCGTGAGATGGCGTCCTCGCCGTCCACTATCGAGATCCAGATCGGCGTCTGCCTCACCGGCCAGACGTCCGCGATCATTGCCAGCACGACGGCCGGCGCACAGATGTCGGTCAAGGTCATTTGGCAGCGAGCGGACTGATTTGCCATGGAGCAGTTCACCAATCTGACCCGTTACGAGCGGGTCAGCCTGGGCCTGCCGTTCAACCTCGCCGACGGGCACGCGCGCCAATACCAGGATCAAGGGCAGATCGAGATCTCTGATCGGCTGCCCGAGTTGTACCGAGCGAGCGAGTCCGTCGCGCTTCCCGCCTTGGAACGCGAATTCCAGCGGATTTTCTTCGCTCTGGCCGGGCAGGACACGGCGATGACCCATGAGCGAACCCTGCTGAGCCCGTCGGCGTCGATGTCGACCGACCTGATCGCCACATGCGCGGGATACCACGGATGGTCAGTTGCCCTCGTACAACCCTGCTTCGACAATCTGGCGGCGATCATGGCCAGGCGTCGAGTCGCGATGGTCCCGGTGCGAGAAGAGGACCTGACCGCAACGACACTCCACCTTCCCCCGGCCGATGCGCTCCTGCTGACCCTGCCCAACAACCCGACCGGTTTCCTGCTGGACCCCAGCCAGTTCCGGAGGCTGGCCCTACATTGCCGAGACACGGGGACAGTCCTGATTCTCGACTGGACGTTCCGGTTCTTCAGCACCTTGAGCACCTGGGACCAGTACGCCGTACTAGAAGAATGCGGCGTCAGCTACGTGTGCGTGGAGGACACGGGCAAGACGTGGCCCTCGGTCGACCTGAAGTGCAGCATCCTGGCCACAAGTGCGGACATCTACCTCAAGCTTCTGGATGTTCACAACGACGTGCTACTCAACGTGAGCCCATTCGTGCTGATGCTCCTTGTGGAATACCTCCGCGATAGCGGTGACCGAGGACTGGACGCCACCGTGCGACAGCCGGTCCTCATCAATAGGAACCGCCTCCGCGCCACCCTTCGAGGAACGATTCTGGCGCCGGTGACCGGCCGGGCGCCGGTAAGCGTGGAATGGGTACGAATCAATTCACCCGTCCTGCAGTCGTCGGACGTCGTGACTTGGGCCGCCGACTCGGGGATAGGCATTCTTCCCGGCGACCATTTCTTCTGGTTCGATCCTGATCCTGGGCGAAAGTTCGTCCGTTTCGCGCTCGCCCGGGACCCGGCCAATTTCGCGCAGGCCTGCGAGCGACTGGAGGGTGTGCTCAGTCTGATCCAGAATTCAGAGGAAGGTCCCGTGGTCGCATGACGAGAATAATCTACTTGGATGAGCCGACGTATATTTCCGACCAGTTCGTGGCGGACATGAAGACCCTTGGCGATTTCGAGGTGTTTCACGATCGGCCGGACCCGGAGACGACTGTCGCACGGCTGAAAAACTGTGACATCGCCATCGTCGAGTGGACCAGATTGACGGCAGAGATCCTTCGGGCCACGAGCCGGGTGCGACACATATCGCTGGTGACCACCAGCTACGACTCCGTCGACATCAGCGCCGCTGCCAAGAACGGCATCACGGTCGCCTACTGTCCGGGCTATTCGAGTCAGGCCGTCGCCGAACACGTGTTCGCGCTCCTTCTCGCAGTCGCCCGCCGAATCTTCGCCGGCGATGCCGCCGTACGCAGCGGTGGCCCGATCACGCACGCGCCGTTCCTCGGCGTTCAACTGGCCGGACGGACGTTGGGCCTGATAGGTACAGGAGATGTGGCCCGTGCGGCAGCACGGATCGCGTCGGCGTTCGGCATGACGGTCGTCGGTGCGAATCGCCACGGCCGGGAGGCGCCGGGTATCGAGCTCCTCCCCCTGGACGACGTCGTGGCCCGAAGCGACTTCCTCTCCCTTCACGCGCCGCTTGACGAAACCACCCGTCACATCCTCGATGGGCGCCGCCTCGGCTTACTCAAGGATGGCGCGATTGTGATCAACACAAGCCGTGGCGAGCTCATTGATCAAGAACAGCTCATCCAAGCACTGACGAGCGGACGACTGGCCGGAGCCGGCCTCGATCATCTTTCGGAAGTATCCGAGGACCGCATCCGGGCGTTGGACAATGTTGTCATGACGCCGGGCATAGCTTGGTACACCTCGGAGTCGAGACTGGCAAATCTCGATGAGGTGTACAAGAATGTCGCCGCTCACCTGAACGGCGAGTCTCGGCATGTACTTCCTGTTCCGCCAAGACCACAGACTAGGATCTCCGCAATGAGGGTTGCAACCGACGACGCTTTCGTCCCTGGAGACTTCGAGGCACCGACCGGATTGAGAGCCGGCCGATTCGAACTCGTTCCGCTGGGGCCGGAACACAATGAGCGTGATTTCCAGGCATGGATGGGCAGCTTCGACCACATCAAGAAAACGCCCGGTTTCACGGAGTACCCGTGGCCGTATGTCATGACGCCTGAAGACAACGAGAAGGACCTCAAGCAGCACGCCGAAGATTTCAAACGACGAACCGGTTTCACATATACGGCGATGATTGATGGCGTGATCGCCGGATGTGTCTACATCTATCCTCTGAACGGCCGTCCGGGTCAGGCGGCCGTGCGCTCGTGGGTCATTCAGGACCATGCAGGACTCGACATCGAGTTGTACCGCCTGGTGAACGAGTGGATCAATGCCGTCTGGCCCTTCGAGCGCGTCGAGTACGCGCCACGTGAGCTGCAGCCGACCGCCGGTTGACCCATCGGCACGGCAGGCCGCGGCCTCGCGGTCGCGCCGCCGAAGACCACCATGCGGATCCCGGCGGCCACGACCGTCCGCCCGGACGCGTCGCCGCCGGGGATGCCGGCACCTTCTCCCACGTACCGGATTCCGTGTTGAGCACCGCCTCGGCAACCACGGGATAGCGGGCGGAGGTGGCCGTGCGGGCCCCGGCGCCGAGCCCTTCGCCGCCCGGTGGATCCGGCAGGGCCGACCACCGGCCGGTGGCCGGGTCGAGCAGGCCGCCGTTGAGATACGTACGGCCCCAGTTGTTGACCTGCCCGCCGTCGCCGCCGCCGGGCGTGGGGTTGCCAGGCCGCCGTCGGTCCGCAGCCACGGCCCGGTGAACAGCATCGGCGCGTCCGGAAGCCTGCGCCAAGTGCCGAGATTCAGCGCGGCCACCCGCGTGAGCGACGGCTTCTTCCCGTTCGGGTCAGGCACCAGCTCGTGGTCGAACAGCAGCAGCTCCCGGCCGCTCCACTCCAGGGTGCGGCTGAACGCGGCGCCCAGCGGGTCGTCCGGCAGGGCGTTCCAGCGCATCGTCGCCGGGTCGAGGACGTAGTTGGGCGGGCACGGCAAGGAGTCGCTGCCGCCCAGCAGCAGCACCTCGGTGCCCGTCCACAGCCCCAGCGCCTGCTCGCGCGGGCTCAGCGGCCCGCCGGTCACCTGCTGCCAACCTTCCGGCACGGCCGCCTCGATCACCGGCGGGGCTGCCGGCCACAGGCCGAGAATCCGCACGACGCCGCCGCGACGAGCATCCCCGGCCAAGTCTCATGGGCATCAGAATCCGGGCCGGCCGATCCGGTTCCCCGCGGTCACTGATCCGGGCGCGCGCTCCCGGCCGGGACCGGATCCTCATCGGCGGCGATCCGGGCGGCCGCCTCGTCGCGGCGGTTGGCCAGCACGCTGGTGACCGTCACCGTGATCAGGGTGACCGCGATGACGCCCAGCGAGGCCAGGGTCGGCACCTCGGGCAGCCAGGTCCAGATGCCGTGCGCCCAGTGCAGCACCAGCTTGACCCCGATGAAGGCCAGGATGACGGCCAGGCCGTAGTCGAGGTGGCGCAGCTTGTCGAGCACGTTGCGGAGCACGAAGTAGAGGGCGCGCAGACCCATCAGGGCGAAGGCGTTGGTCGCGAAGACCAGGTACGGATCCTCGGTCACGCCGTACACGGCCGGCACCGAGTCGACGGCGAACACGACGTCGGTCATGAAGACGGCGACCACCACGACGGCCAGGGGCGTCAGCACCCGGCGGCCGGCCTGGCGGATGACCATCTTGCTGCCGTGGTACTCCTTCGTGACTCCGAAGAACCGGCGCAGGAGCTTGACGCTGCGCATGTTGTCGATGTCGACCGCGTGCTCCTCGCCCTTCCGGGCGTCCCGCATGACCTTGATCGCGGTCACCAGCAGCACGGCCCCGAACAGCAGGAACGCCCAGGTGCCGGCCTGCAGCACGGCCGCGCCGAGCGCGATGAAGATGCCTCGCAGCACCAGGGCGCCGGCGATGCCGTACAGCAGAACCCGCTGGGCCAGGGCCGAGGGCACGGCGAAGGCGCTGAGCAGCAGCATGAAGACGAACAGGTTGTCGACCGACAGCGATTTCTCGACCACGAACCCGGTGTAGAACTCCACTGCCGGCGTGCTGCCGTACGCCCACCACAGCACCAGGCCGAACACGGCCGGCAGGGTCAGGTAGAAGACCGACCAGCCGACGGCCTCGCGCATCGGCACGTCGTGCGGCCGGCGGGTGACGAAGAAATCGGCGGCCAGCAACCCCAGCAGAACCACGATGCTGATGATCCACAACTGCGGCGAGGCAACAGTTTCGAGCGGGGCGGCAAGGGTGACACTATGCGACATCGGGGAGCCTCCTCGGAGATGTGCGCCATCGTCCGAGGTCTCCCTCACCTGCCGGCGTGGCAGGCGAGCGCACGGGGGCATGCTGAGATGCCCGTGATGACCGCAACGCTCTTTGCGAGGTACTCCCCTCGCCGCGCACAGTAGCTCACGATCTTGGAGACGGCCAAGTCTCCCCGTTGCGAATCACGCGAACCGGTTGACGCCAGCCCTCCCCCGTCGCATCGTGAATGGAGAGGAGGTGAGCCATGCTTCTCGACATCCTGCTCGGCACCTTGCTGGTGGTCAGCGCCCTGATCTCGATGGCGGCGCTGTCGCTGACGGCCGGCTACCGCCATCACCACCGCCACCGCCACTAAGTCGCCCCTCTAGGGTGAGGGGATGCCCGCACCGCAAGATCGCCCCGAGCGCTGGGGAGCGACGTCCGAAGGCGCCGTCGACCGCTACGTCCTCGCCAACGGCGAGGGCATGCGGGTCGGCATCCTCACGTACGGGGGGATCGTCCAGAGTGTCGAGGCGCCTGACCGGACGGGCGCGACGGCCAACGTCGTTCTCGGCTTCGACCGGCTGCGGGGCTATGTCGACAACCCCGGCCCGTATTTCGGCGCTCTCATCGGCCGGTACGGCAACCGTATAGCCCGGGGCCGCTTCACGCTCGACGGCGCCGGCTACGAGCTGCCGATCAACAACGGCCCGAACAGCCTGCACGGCGGGGCCGCCGGCTTCGACAAGCGGATCTGGTCGGCCACCCGGACGGAGGACACAGTCGAGCTGCGGCTGATCAGTCCCGACGGAGATCAGGGCTACCCCGGCACCCTGACGGTCACGGTGCGCTACACCCTCACCGGCGGCAACGCCCTCAGGATCGACTACGAGGCCACTACCGACGCGCCGACCGTGGTCAACCTGACCAACCACAGCTACTTCAACCTCGGCGGCGAGGGCAGCGGCGACATCTACGGCCACCGGGTACGGCTCCACGCCGGCCATTTCACCCCGGTGGGCGCCGACCTCATCCCGACCGGCGAGCTACGCCCGGTGGCGGGCACGCCGATGGACTTCCGCGAGCCGGTGGCCGTCGGCGAGCGCATCCGCACCGGCGACGAGCAGCTGAGCCATGCCGGCGGCTACGACCACAACTGGGTCCTCGACTCTTCGGACGGCGCTCTGACCACGGCGGCCGAGGTGAGCGACCCGGTCAGCGGCCGGACGCTGACCGTCTCCACCACCGAGCCCGGTCTGCAGTTCTACTCGGGCAACTTCCTCGACGGCACGATGATCGGCACGAGCGGGCGCCTCTACCGCCAAGGCGACGGCTTGGCGCTGGAGACGCAGCATTTCCCCGACTCACCCAACCAGGCCGCCTTCCCGTCGACCGTGCTGCGGCCCGGCGAGACCTACCGTTCGACGACGGTGTGGCAGTTCGGTGTCTCAGCCGGCTGACGCCGGGAGGCAGGCGCCGCGAGGGCCACTACGGTGGGGGCATGAAGATCGTGGTGCTGGACGACTATCAGCGGGTGGCCCGGGCGTACGGAGACTTCGACTCGCTGCCGGAGGCCGACGTCGAGGTGGTGCACGAGCACATCGCCGACCGGGACGCGCTGGTCGCGGCGCTGCGGGATGCCGAGGTTGTGGTGGCGATGCGGGAGCGCACGGCGTTTCCGGCCGAGGTGTTCGAGCGGCTGCCCCAGCTGCGGCTGCTGGTCACCACGGGCATGGCCAACGCGGCCGTCGACTTCGCGGCGGCCGCCGCGCACGGGGTCACGATCAGCGGAACGACCATGTACGGCAACACGAAGAGCTCGAACACGGCCGAGCTCACCTGGGCGTTGATCCTGGCCTGCCGGCGGCACGTGGTGACCGAGGACAGGGCCCTGCGCGACGGGCGCTGGCAGATCACCGTCGGCACCGACCTCGCCGGCAGCACCCTGGGCGTGCTGGGGCTGGGACGGATGGGTACGCAGGTGGCGCGGATCGGGCAGGCCTTCGACATGCGGGTGATCGCCTGGAGCGAGAACCTCACCGCGGAGCGGGCGGCCGAGGCGGGTGCGACGCTGGTGTCGCGGGACGAGCTGTTCGCCGGCAGCGACGTGCTGACCGTCCACCTCAAGCTCAGCGAACGGACCACCGGCCTGATCGGCGCGGCCGAGTTCGCCGCCATGAAGCCGTCCGCGGTGCTGGTCAACACGTCCCGCGGGCCGATCGTCGACGAGGCGGCGCTGGTCGCGGCGCTGATCGCGGGCTCGATCGCGGGCGCCGGGCTGGACGTCTACAACGTCGAGCCGCTGCCGCCGGGCAACCCGCTGCGCGGCGCGCCCCGGACGGTGCTGTTGCCGCACCTCGGCTACGTCACCGAAGCCAGCCTGCGCGGCATGTATCAGCAGGTCGTCGAGGACATCGCCGCGTGGCAGGCCGGCGCGCCGGTACGGGTGCTGGCGCCGCCGGCCTGACCGCGGATCAGTGTTCCTTTTCGATCTCGGGCGTCGTGCCGTTCACGGCCTTGGCCGCGCCCAGCTTGCCGAGCAGGGCGGACAGGTCGATGCCGGTCAGGTCGGTGCCCAGCTGCAGGCCCTGGGCCACGTTGTTGGCGACCGACTTGGTCAGCGACGAGGCGCCGTCGGTGGAGATGACCGTCATCTTGTCGATCGAGCCCATCGGGGCCGCGGCGGCCTCGACGACCTGCGGCAGCACGCGGACCAGCAGGTCGAGCACGGCGGCCTCGCCGTAGGCGGCGAACGCCTCGGCCTTGCGGGCCATCGCCTCGGCCTCGGCGCCACCCTTGGCCAGGATGGCCGCGGCCTCGGCCGCGCCCTCACGCTCGATCGCCTCGGCGATCGCGGTACGACGCCGCTGCTCGGCCTCGCCCTCCTTGGCGCCCTCGATCGCGTTGGCCTCGGCCAGCGCGGCCCGGCGGGCCCGCTCGCCCTCACCGGTCAGGCGGGACTGCTCGGCCTGCGCCTGCGCGGCCGCGATGGTGGCCTGTCGCTGCGCGTCGGCGCCGAGCACCGCGGCGGCGCGGGACGCTTCCGCCTCCTGCTCGACCTTGTAGCGCTGGGCGTCGGCCGGCTTGCGTACCTCGGTGTCGAGCTGACGCTGCTTGAGCTCGGCGTTCTGCTCGGCCACCTTCTGCTGCTCGGCCAGGATGGCCTGGTCGCGCTCGGCCTGGGCCAGCGGGCCGGCCGCGGCCGACCGCGCCTTGGCCGCGTCGATCTCGGCCTGGATGCCGGCCTGCTTGAGCGACAGGTTGCGCTGCGCCTCGGCGATGGCCTCCTCGGCCAGCAGGCGCTCCTGCTCGGCCTGCTGCCGGGCCCGGGCCTCGGCGATGGCCGCGTCCTTGAGCACGCGGGCCGCCTCGGGACGACCCAGGTCCTGCAGGTACGAGCCCTCGGCCACGATGTCCTGCAGCTGGAACGCGTCGAGCACCAGACCCTGGTTGGTCATCGAGTGCTCGGCCTCCTCGGCCACCGCGCTGGCGAAGGCGGCCCGGTCGCGGATTATCTCCTCGATCGTGAGCCGGCCGACGATCGAGCGCAGCGCGCCCGCCAGCACCTCGCGGGTGAACTCCTCGATCTCGGCCTGCTGGTGCAGGAAACGCTGGGCGGCGGCTCGGATCGCGCCCTCGTTGCCGCCGACCTTGACGATCGCCACGCCGTGCAGCTCGGCCCGGATGCCCTGCTTCGACACCGCGCCCCGGATGCTGACGTCGATGCGGCGGCTGGACAGGTCGAGCGACTGCAGCTTCTGAACGACCGGCAGGACGAACACCGACGCGCCCATGACCACCTTCTGGCCGGACATGTCGGTGCTGCTGGTGCCGTCGGCCGACTGGGTCGTGCGGCCCTTGCGACCGGTGATGATGAAGGCCTCGTTCGGACCGGCCACCTTGATGCGGGACAGCACGAACAGGATGATCAGGATGACAAGAAGAACGGCACCGCCGACAGCGATGAGCAGAGGGGACATCTATACCTTTCCAGGGTGAGGGGTCTCGTCGACCCGGAGCGTTTCCTCGACGACGACACTGGTGTCGGACGGCGCCTCGACCACGAAGACATGCGCGCCGGCCGCGATGGCGTGGTCCGAGCGCGCGTACAGCTTGATCGGCTGCCCGCCGAGCATGATGCGCACTTCGCCGTAACCCGTTCCGGCCGGTACGGAAGTGACGATCACGCCGAGGCTGCCGACCAGATCCTGGCGGCGCGGGGTGGCATCGGTGTGCATGGTGCGCGCGGCCCGCGACAGCCGCAGGGCGAACCAGGCCGTGGGCACGGCGGCGACCAGCCCGATGGCGGAGGCCGCGGCGATCGCCCCGGACGTGCCGGCGCCCAGCAGTTCGGCCGCGATGGCCCCGGCGAAGCCGAAAGCGCCGAGGAATCCGGCGACGACCTCGAGCGAGACCGGCCCGTCACCGAAGTGCAGGAAACTCATCAGCTCGCCACCGAGCAGAGCGAGCGCGAGCACCGCGACACCGACAGCGCCGATCACCAGAAAGATCACGGTCGCCGTCGCCATCAACCCGCCTCCCCCGCTCCGAACGCCGAGGTCAGGGTAGTGCATCGACGCCAGTGAAGATGGGACGACGTCGTCGTCGGATCGGCGACCGCAGCACGCCGCCGGTGGATACCCGGCACCGGGCGGTGCGCTCCTTTTCGACGCAAGAACCGACGCAACTTTGGCCGGAAACGGAGCGATCGGCCCCGGCCTGTGCTTGGGAGGCCGCCGGGGCCGATCGTCTGTGACTGGCCTGCCGGGGACTCTGAGTTCCCCGACCCCCGTGGCCAGTGCCGCTCGTCGTTGAGCAAGCTCTGCGGATGAGTCTCCGGCCTCCGGCGGCGGCGCGTCCGAAGTCTGGACGAATTTGGACGGCGATCGGCGGTGGCCTAGCGTCGAGGATCTTCGATCGTCGAGCGCTGACTGGGGAGTGAGCGATGCCGTCGCAGGAACAGGCGCCCGCGGGGGCCTTCGCCGAGTTGCCCGATCCGGCCCAGGCCGGCTCGTCGGGCGACCTCGTGGAGCGGTTGCGCCTGCTCAAGGTGTGGGCGGGCGATCCCTCGTACGAAATGATCAAGGACCGGGTGAATGCCGCCTGGACCGCGGCGGGGCGGCCGGCGAGCGAGCTGGCCCGGCGCTCGACCGTGGCCAGCATCTTCACGCCGGGGCGCCGCCGGTTCAACACCGATCTGGTCATCGCCGTGGTCGAGGCGCTGCACCCCGAGATCGGCTACGTGAACCAGTGGGCCCAGGCGCTGCGCGTGGTCGGCGGCGAGGCCGAGCCGGTGGCCCAGGTGCGGGTGCAGGACTCGCTGCCGCCGGACCTCGACTCGTTCACCGGCCGGGCCGGCGAGCTCGACGAGTTGCGCTCGGCCATGCGGGCCGGGGACGCGGTGGTGATCTCGGCGATCGAGGGCATGGCCGGCGTCGGCAAGACCCAGCTGGCCGTGCACGCCGGGCACCGTCTGGTGCGCGAGAAGGCGGCCGACCGGGTGCTGTTCGTCAACCTGCGCGGCTTCCATCCGGACAGTTCGCAGCCGCCGGCCGACCCGGGCGCCGTGCTGGACGGGTTCCTGCGCCTGCTCGGCGTGCCGGGACAGCAGATCCCGCACGGTCTCGAGGCCCGCGCCGCCGCCTACCGCGACCGGCTCGCCGGCACCCGGACACTGGTGGTGCTCGACAACGCGGCCACGGCCGATCAGGTACGCCCGCTGCTGCCGGCCGTGGCGGGCTGTCTCACCCTGGTCACGAGCCGCCGCAACCTCGCCGACCTGAAGCCGGCCACCCAGCTCGCGGTCGACGCCTTCACTCCCGACGAGGCGCTGGCGTTCCTGACGAGCACGCTGGCCGGCCTGCCCACCGGCGCCGATCCGGACGCGGCGGGCCGGATCGCCCGGCGCGCGGGGCACCTGCCGCTGGCGCTGAGCCTGATCGCCGGGCACATCCTCGGCACCCCGGGCTGGACGCTGACCGACCACGCCGACCGGCTCGACGAGCGGCACCGCGACCGGCGGCTCGACTCGGGCGTCGAGCTGGCCCTCGACCTGTCGTACCAGGGCCTGCCCCACGACCAGCAGCGGCTCTTCCGGCTGGCCGCGCTGCATCCCGGGCAGGATTTCGACGTGTACGCCGCGGCCGCGCTGGCCGGCGCCGGGCAGGCTGCCACGCGGGCTCTGCTCGACCGGCTCGGTCAGGACCACTTGCTGCAGCCGGCCGGTCCGGGTCGCTACACGTTCCACGACCTCGTCCGCGCCTATGCGGCCACCCGGGCCCAGGATCAAGACCCCCCGCCCGTACGGAGGGAAGCCCTGACCCGGCTCTTCGACTACTACCTCGGGGCGGCCGCGGCGGCCATGAACACGCTGCACCCGGCCGAGGCGCGCCGCCGGCCGTCCGTCGAGCCCGCGGACACTCCCACCCCCGACCTGTCGGACCCCGCGCATGCCGCAGCCTGGCTCGACACCGAGCGCCCGACCCTGGTCGCCGTGGCCGCCCACACGGCCGGGAACGGCTGGCCCGGGCACACCACCCGGCTGGCCCGGATCCTCTACCGCTACCTGCAGGGCAGCGACAACAACGACGCGCTGACCGTGCACGGCCACGCCCTCGACGCCGGCCGGGACAGCGGCGACCTGGCCGGGCAGGGGCACGCGATGGTCGGCATGGCCGTCGTCCACCTGCGGATGGGCGAGACCGGGCGCGGCGCCGGCCTGATGCGCGACGCCAACGACCTGTTCCGCCAGGTCGGCGACCCGGTCGGGCAGGCCGTGGCCCTGCACAACCTGGGCATGCTGGCCGACCGCTCGGGCGAGTACGAGACCGCGATCGACCACTGGGAACGGGCGCTGGCGTTCTTCCGGCAGGCCGGCGACCGGTCGGGCGAGGCGCAGAGCCTGAACGTTCTCGGCACCGCCATGGAGCGGACGAGCCGGTTCGTCGAAGCCATCGACTACTGCCGGGCGGCGCTGACACTGGCCCGCCAGAGCGGCAACGAGCACGGGACGGCGTTCGTGCTGAACACGCTGGGCTCGGTCGAGCTGACGTCGGGCCATCACGAGTCGGCGGGCGAGCACCTGCGCGAGGCGCTCGCGATCTTCCGGCAGCTCGGCAGCCGGGCCGGCGAGGCGACCGTTCTGGACAGTCTCGGCCTGCTGCACACCCGGATGAATCAGCCCGGGCAGGCCGTCGACTATCACGATCAGGCGCTGGTCATCGTGCGCGAGATCGGCGACCAGGACGGCGAGACCCACGTGCGCAACGGGCTGGGGGCGGCCATGCTCGCTGCCTCCCGGCCGGCGGACGCTCTGGTTCATTTCACTGCGGCCCGCGAACTGGCCGACAAATTGGGGGTACGGAGTCAGCAGGCGGAGGCCTCGGCCGGGCTCGGCCGGGCGCATCAGGCCCTGGACGCCCCTTCACCGGCGCGGGCTCACTATGAGCATGCCCTGGCCCTGTACGCCGAGTTCGACCCGGCGGAAGCCGCTGCCGTACGGGATCGGTTGGCCGAGCTGGACGCTGGGAGCGCTCCCATGTAACGATGAGGGTCAATACCGGAGGTGCCCATGAAACTGCGCGCCCTGTTGGCCGTCCTCGTCCTCGGTCTCGTCTGGCTCGCGGCGCCCGCCGGTGCGGCCGCCGCGCCCGCCTACAGCTACGGGGAAGCGCTCCAGAAGTCGCTGTTCTTCTACGAAGCACAGGTGTCGGGCAAGAAGCCGGCCTGGAACCGGGTCTCGTGGCGGGGCGACTCGGCGCTGCGCGACGGCTCGGACGTGGGGCTCGACCTGTCCGGCGGCTGGTTCGACGCCGGCGACCACGTCAAGTTCGGGCTGCCGATGGCGTTCACGACGACGATGCTGGCCTGGGGCGCGGTCGAGAACCGGGCCGCGTACGCGGATTCGGGGCAGTTGACCCACCTGCTGAACAACCTGCGGGTGCCCAACGACTACTTCATCAAGGCGCACCCGTCGGCCGGCGTGCTCTACGGACAGGTGGGCAAGGGCGACGACGACCACAAGTGGTGGGGGCCGGCCGAGGTGCTGCCGATGGCGCGTCCGGCGTACAAGATCGACGCCTCGTGCGGCGGAACCGAACTGGCAGCGGAGACGGCAGCCGCGATGGCCGCGAGTTCACTGGTCTTCCGGCCGACCGACCCGGCGTACGCGGAAACGCTTCTGACCCATGCCAAGCAGCTCTACACGTTCGCCGACACCGTGCGGAAGAGCTATCACGAGTGCATCACCGACGCGACGGCCTTCTACCGGTCGTGGAGCGGCTATGCCGACGAGCTGGTGTGGGGCGCGATCTGGCTGCACCGGGCGACGGGCGACGCGACGTATCTGGCCAAGGCCGAGGCGGGCTACGACGCGCAGGGCAACGAGAACCAGACGAACACCAAGATGTACAAGTGGACAATCTCGTGGGACAACAAGCAGTACGGCAACTACGTGCTGCTGGCCCGGCTGACCGGCAAGCAGAAGTACCTGGACGACGCGAACCGGTGGCTCGACTGGTTCACGGTGGGGGTCAACGGCGAGAAGGTACGCACGTCCCCGGGCGGAATGGTCGTCGTGGACACGTGGGGAGCGCTGCGCTACGCGGCCAACACGGCGTTCGTGGCGCTGGTCCACAGCGATGCGCTCACCGACGCGGCCCGGAAGCAGCGGTATCACGACTTCGCGGTCAAGCAGATCGACTACGCGCTGGGAGCGAATCCGCGGAACGCCAGCTACGTGATCGGGTTCGGCAACAATCCGCCGCAGAACCCGCATCATCGGACGGCGCACGGGTCGTGGTGGGACAGCCAGCAGGTGCCGTCGGAGACCCGCCATGTCCTGTATGGAGCGCTGGTGGGCGGCCCGTCGGCGCCGGACGACAAATACACCGACAGCCGGGGCGACTACGTGATGAACGAGGTGGCCACGGACTACAACGCCGGGTTCACGTCGGCGGTGGCGCGGCTGTACGGCGAGTACGGAGGTACCCCGGCCGCGGGCTTCCCGGTGGCGGAGACCCCGGACATCCCCGAACTGTCGGTCGAGACGACGGTGACGCAGAACGAGACGCGGTCGACCGGCATCAAGGCGGTGGTCTACAACAAGTCGGCGTTCCCGGCCCGGGCGCTGACGGCCGGAAAGTTCCGCTACTACTTCACGCGCGACGGGGACGCGGCGCTGACGGTGTCGTCGCCCTACACCCAGGGCTGCCCGGGCCCGACGACGGCCAGGCAGCATTCCGGCGCCATCTGGTACGTCGAGGTCGACTGTACGGGCTACACGATCGCCCCGGCCGGCCAGTCGGCCCACCGCATGGAGGTCCAACTCAAGATCGGCGTCGTCGAGGGCGGCGCCTGGAACCCGGCCAACGACCCGTCCTACCAGGCCGCCGCGGGCCCGAACCCCGCCGTGCCCTTGTACGACGGCGCCACCCGCGTGTGGGGCGTGGAGCCCGGCCCGGCGACCCAGTCCCCCACACCGACGCCCTCCACCTCGCCGTCGCCCACGCCCACCCCGACCCCGACCCCGACCCCGACCCAGCCTGCGGGATGCCGGGTGGCCTACACGACCACCGACTGGAGCAACGGCTTCACCGCGACGGTATCCATCACGAACGGCCCGACCGCGCTCACCGGCTGGACCCTGACGTTCCCCTACACGGCGGGCCAGCGCGTCAGCCAGTCCTGGTCGGCAGCGGTGACCCAGTCCGGCACCCAGGTGACAGCAACCAACGTGTCCTGGAATGGCGGCCTGGCCCCCGGCGCGACAGTCAGTTTCGGCTTCAACGCCACCCACACCGGAGCCAACCCCCGCCCGACGTCCTTCGCCCTCAACGGCGCCGCCTGCACATAGGGCCGCGGGTGCCACGTTCGGGCTCGTGTGACACGGGGGCGGCGGCTTCGGTCGATTTTCGGGGCTGATTGGTTGTCTGGCACCCACGGGACAACCAACCAGAGTCGGGAGTTCAGCATGCGAACCAGAACCATCGTGGGGCTTGCGATCGCGGGTGGCGCCGCCGCTGTGGCAGTGGGACTCGGCGGGAGTGCCCTGGCGGCCGGGCCGGAGCGGGCCGAACCCGCCGTTCAGGTGACAGTCGGCACCGGTGGGGCCGCCACGCCGGGCAGTGACACCGGCTCCGGGTCGGCGACGACGGGCAGTGACACCGGCTCCGGGTCGGCGACGCAGTGGGATTGCCCGGAGAAGGACGGCTCGGCGGGCCCGGGCTCGGGCACCGATTCGCCGGGCGCCGCCGACCAGGCACTCTGATCGTCAGCCGTCGCGGGGTTGCCGGGCACAACAGCCCAGCCCCGCGACGGCCGCTCAGCGGGAACGTGTGGTCAGGACCCGAACAACCGCCACTGCCCCTCGGACACAACCCGCGCCGTGCCATCGACCACGACGACCGCTGAATCATCGTCGATCGCGTACACCGGCCCCGGGATGTGGGATGCCCACTTCTCCGCGTTGGGCAGGGAGGCGTCGGGATGGTCCGGGTGTTCCAGGTGCGGGATCACGCCGAAGTCGACGAGGCCGGCGCCCTCGGCCGTGACCAGCAGCCGGTCGACGTCGCCCTGCGGGGTGGTGAAGACGGTCGCCTCCGACTTCAGGGGGCTGTCGGCTCCGCGCGGGGGTTCGGTGTAGGTCTCGACGAACGTGGCGGCCGCCGCGATGGCTCCGGCGCTCACCCCCACGTACACGGCCTCGGAACTCAGCGTCGGCAGCAGCTCGGTCAGGCCGGAGCGGCGCATCCAGCCGGCCAGGAACAGCGGGTCGCCGCCCCAGAACAGCAGGGCGTCCGCCGCGCGAACGGCCGGCACCCAGGCCTCCTCGTCGATGCTCGGCAGCACCGACAGTTCGAGCAGGCCCAGCGACTTCCAGCCCAGACCGCTGAGCCGGGACGGGGCCGCGTCGCTGACCGCCTGGTAGGCCAGGCCCGGCCCGCCCGGGAACGGATAGATGGCGGTGGGAATGATCAGCGCGTTCGATTCGCCGACCGGCTTGCCCAGCAGGCCGATCAGCGCGTCCTCGATCGTCCGGTTCAGCGTCCCGGACGAGGTGAGCAGTGCCTTCATCGCTCAACGCTCGATTCTGTACGTGATGTGAGTGACCAGGGACGCGCTGCGCGACGAGACCTGCCGCAGCTTCTGGGGCGGGACGCCGTCGAAGAGGCGCTCGCCGGCGCCGACAATCACCGGGGCGATGTGCAGGCGCAGTTCGTCGATGAGGCCGGCCGCCAGGAACTGGTTCATGGTGGTCGCGCCGCCGGCGATCGCGATGGTGCCGTCGTCACTGGCCTCGACCGCGCGCTTGAGGGCCGCCTCGACCCCACCGGTGACGAAGTGGAACGTGGTGCCGCCCTGCATGGGCACGTCTTCGCGCTCGTGGTGGGTCAGGACGAAGACCGGTTTGTGGTACGGAGGGTCTTCGCCCCACCAACCGCGCCATTCGAGGTCCCAGGCGCCGCGGCCGGGGCTGAACATGTTGCGGCCCATGACGAAGGCGTCGGCCGCGGTGATCGCGGTCAGTTCGGCGGCGTTCTCGTCGGGGGTCTCGAACATCCACCTGTGCAGTTCGTCGACCGGACCGTCGCCGAAGGGCCTCTCCAGCCTCTGGTTGACGCCGGTGGCGAAGCCGTCGGCCGAGATGGCGATGTCGGCGGTGATGTACGGCATGGCTACTCCCCTAACCGATTGCTATCTGCAACTGGTTAGCACCGTAGGGGGAACCGATTGTAGGATGCAAGCGGTTCAGGGAGAGGATGTCTGCGCATGGCCGTCGAACACCGCTCAGGGTGCCCGATCAACCTCTCTCTCGAGGTGCTCGGCGACAAGTGGTCGCTGCTCATCATCCGCGACATGATGTTCGGCAACCGGCGTCACTTCCGGGCCCTGCTCACCGAGTCGGAAGAGGGCATCGCCTCCAACATCCTGGCCGATCGGCTGTCCCGGCTCACCGGCCTCGGCATGATCACGTCGGCCCCCGATCCCTCGCACAAGCAGCGCATCCTGCTCAGCCTCACCGAGCCCGCCATCCAGCTGGTCCCCGTGCTGGCCCATCTCGGCTCCTGGGGCCGCCGCCACCTGCCGGTCAGCCGCGAGCTGTCGATCCGGGCCGAACTGCTGGAACGCGGCGGCCAGCCGTTGTGGGACGACTTCATGGATGAGCTGCGCGAGCTGCACCTGGGCATCGCCCGCCCGCCCGGCACCCCGTCCGTGCTGGGACAACTGACGGACGCCTACTTCGCCGAACTGGCCAAGTCCGGCCCCCACGCGGCGTAGCGCCGATTCGGCCGTCTCCGCCGGCCCGAAATCGTAGCGGCACGCTCACCCCACCGTGACCCGCCTCGGCCCTTCTGCGGTCCGGCCGGTACCCGATCGCTGCCGCGACGCCTACATCCGTGCCGGCTCGCCGGCGCTCAGGAAGGTCATGACCTCGGCGTGGAACGCCTCCGGGGCCAGGCTGTGCACACGGTGGCCGACCGGGATCGTGGCCAGCCGGGCCCCGGGGATGGCGGCCGTCATCTCGGCCAGCCGGCGGGGCGGGATGCAGCTGGTCGGGCCGCCGGAGAAGACCAGCGTCGGCTGCCGCAGGCCGCTCAGCCGGGCCCACCACTCGGGGTCGGGCCGCACCAACTGCAGGACGATGGCACTCATGACGGCCAGCGCGCGTCCGGAACGCGTGGGCAGGGCGGAACCGGCGGCGGCCACGAGGCGGAGCAGCCCCCCGCGTCGCGGCGGCGCCGCCAGATCTTCCAGGACCAGGCGGGCGATCAGGTGCGGCGAGTGCAGGGCGGCGGCCAGGGCCGCGTACGCCCCGACGGAATGCCCGATGAGGACGGCATCCCGCAGCTCCAACTGGTTGAGCAGGCCGAGCACGTCGTCGCGCAGGCTGCCGAGCAGATAGTCGGCGGTGCGCTCGCTGCCGGCGTGGCCGCGCAGGTCGATGGCGATGACGCGATGCCCGGTGGCGACCAGCCCGGGCGCCAGCTTGTCCCAGGTGCCGGCGCTGCTGCCGGTGCCGTGCAACAGCACCGCGGGCACGCCGTCCGCATCGCCGCACTCGCGGTAGCCGAGACGGACACCGTTGACCACGACAGTGCCCACCGTCGACCACTCGAACGCCATACCCGTTGTTTACCAGACGTTCGGCGGCCGACCCCGGGAATCCACTCTGTCGTCAATGTCACTGGGCACGGCTGACGGCCGCCGGCCGCCCCACCTCGGAGGCCGCGCCGAGCGGCAGCGCCGCGCAGATCTCGAAGCCGCCGCCCGTGACCGGCCCGGCCGTGAGCGTGCCACCGAGGGCGGCCGCCCGCTCCCGCATCCCGGCGACGCCGTGGCCGCCGCCCCGCACCCGCGCGACAGCCCGCACAGGAGCGGCGTTGCGGACGCGGAGCCGCAGGACGGTCACACTGGCTCCGGATGCCGGCGTCGGACCGGGGCGCCCCGGCGCGCTTCGCACAGCGCACCCGGTTTCCCGGCTTTTTTCCTTCGTCCGAAAGGGTGCGACGCCGTCATCCGGAGCTATGTAGAGAATGCATCATTCTGGACATTTCACACAGCTCCAAAGGTCTTGATCTTGGACGCCGAAGGCTCATCCCGGCCCGGCCCTGCGGCGCGGAACGGGCGGCGGTTCGGCTGAAAACGTGCCGTTGACCGGCGCGCCTCCCGCATTTTTGCTAGGGAGCGCCGGCGAACTCACGGCGCGCGGTGGACGGCGAGCACGCCGGCCAGACCGGTGACCTCCTCGGTGAGGGCGGGCAGGTAGGCCGGATTGCCCAGCTCGACGTCGAAGTAGTACGGCAGCGCGGCCACGGCGTCCTCCGGGATCGGGGCGCCCGCGCAGTAGGTTTCGCGGAAGCCGGCCGAGTCGGGCTGCCAGATCAGTTCGCCCAGGCTGCCCGAGCGGCTGCGGAAGATGGCCGCGTCGATCAGGGCGCGCTCCTGTTCCGTGGCGGCGTTGTTGACGAAGATCTTCACGTGCTTGCTCGTACGGGTCTCGGCCGCGGGCGCCTCGGCCGGCAGACCGGTGGGGCGGCAGTCGGCGGCGCCCCCACTGACGCCGTTCTGCCGCAGCAGGCCGGGCAGGGTGAACGCAAGCGCGACGAGCACCACGGCGGCCACCGCGGTCTTCGGCCACCGGCGTACCTGCGTGGCGCCGAAGCTCAGGGCGGCGCGGACCGGACGGGTCTGGGCGATCGTGACCACCAGGATCAGGCCGGCGATCCAGGCTGACAGCAGGGCGGGTCCGTAGCCGAGGTAGTAGAAGCCGCCCCACCACGGGCTGTCGCCGGGCGACTCCCCACCCGGCCGCAACGTGCTCGGCAGCAGGAAGACGATCGCGACAACCGCGGCGCCGGCGACGAACGGCCGGGCCCGACCGGCGGTGCGAGCGACCCACCAGGTGAGCAGCAGCGCCACCAGACCCCCGGCCACCGCCCCGGCCCAGCTCAGGCCGGTCGACCACGAGGGCGGCACGCGCCACAGATCGAAGGCGGCCGCACCCGGTGAGTCGTAGGACGGGCGTTCCGTCCAGTAGTAGTCGCTGAAGTTGAGGATCAGGCCGGGCCGGGTGGCCCAGAACCCGGCCTGGTACTCGGCGCCGCCGTCGACCATGGGTTCGGGCGCGGACACGGCGAAGTCGTGAATCCGCCAGCCGGCGGCCGCCAACCGGTCGCGGACGCCGGCACTGTAGGTCGCCACGTCGCGGGTGGCCTCGGTGTGCTTGACCCAGTAGGCCACCGAGCCGTACCTCACGCCCTCACCGTCACCGAACGGCTCGATCGCCTCGGCCTCGCCGCCGCCGAAGACCCGCAGGCCCGGGAACGCGGCGGCCGACAGTTGCTCCGCTTCGGTCCCGGACGGCAGGGGCGGCGCGTACTCCAACGCGATCCGCCCGGCGGCGAAGGCGCCCACGTACGCCCCGGCGAGCGAAATGAGGACGGCCAGGATCAGCCCTCGAGCCGAAAACCTCACGCTCCACCTCCGTTGCGGCGACACAGTGCGCGACAGCTTACGAATCCCGCGCCGGCGCTGTCACGCGACCGCCTCGAACTCGCGGCGCGGCCGGGCCAGGATCGCGGCCACGACGATCAGCGCGAACCCGTAGAGCGGCAGCTGCTGGAAGTCGCTCGGCGTGAGGTACCACCCCTCCCCCAGGTCGTACGCCCGCAGCAGGTCGATCGTGGGCCCGAAGGCAAACCCGAAGGGGTGCACCAGCTCACCCGTGCCGAGCGGCTCGGACACGGTCAGGTAGCGCACCAGCGAGGCCACGAACCCGACCGCCGACGGGACGACCAGCAGCAGCCCGGTCGCAGCGAGGGCGGCGCTGCGCCACGGCCGGCGTGCCGCCTGTACCCGGTGGGCCAGGGCCACCCCGGCCAGCCACCCGCCAGCCAGGCCCAGCAGCAGCCCGGTCACGGTCAGCGGAACGTACGAGCCCGGACGCGACGGCCAGCCGGCGAGGTCGACGAGGCTCACCTCGGGATAGATGTGGACGTCGAGCTGCACGCCCTCACCGTGGGCCGGGAAGTGCACGTCGGCGCCGTCCTGCACCGGCCCGGTCCGCCAGCCGTCGGCGGCGAGTCGCTGACGGATCTGCTCGGCGGCCTGCCGGGCGTCGGCTCCCGCGACGAGCGGCCCCTGGGCGTACATGTAATTGCCCGCACCGGAGGCGTGCTCGACCTGCGGCAGCACTCGCTCGCCGAGCGCCTTGACGTCGGGCAGGGCGGCATAGCCGAAGGTGCCGAGCCAGGAGCCGGCCGCGGCGCCGAGCGCGCCCCCGACGAGCAGTGCCAGCACGGCCGCCACGACCGCGAGCGGGCGGCGGGTCGGCGGACGGAACCGCTCGCGCAGCCCGTCGAGCACGAGCCGCGCCCGGTCGGCGGGCGTCGGGCGGCCGCCGGGACCGGCCATCTCGACCATCGTCTCGATGAGTTCGGCCCCGTGCTTGCGGCGGAGCCGGGCCGGGAAAGCCACCAGCAACCGGTTCATGCGGCACCCCCGGCGAGGCTGGGCCGCACAGCCACGGTGGCCCGGGGACGGGGCTGCGCGGCGAGAACGGCCGCGCCCCGGTCGCTGAGCCGGTAGTAGCGGCGGACGCGCCCGCCGACCTCGTCCTCCCGGTCGACGGCGATAAGCCCCTGCTGGTCGAGCCGGTCGAGTGCGCCGAACAGCAGGCCCGGCCGCAGCTTCACCTCCCCACCGGACAGGAGCAGGACGGATTGGACGATCCCGTAACCGTGCAGCGGCTGGGCCGACAGCGCGGTCAGGATGAGGAGGGTCGGTTCGGGCACGGCGACGACAGTACGGCTGACGAGATATAACGTCAACCGTGCTATCGCCGCTCACGGCTCGAAACTTCGGAGTCTTCGAGGAGCCGGACTGCCGCGCCGACGGCCACACCGTGACTACGGCGTCGCCGGCAGGACGAGCCGGAAGCAGGAGCCGTGCCCGACGGCCGTTACCAGTTCGACGTCGCCGCCGTGGGCCCGGGCCAGGGAGCGGGCGATCGAGAGGCCCAGCCCGGCGTTGGCGCCGCCCGCGCGGGTGCGGGACCGGTCCGTACGGTAGAAGCGGTCGAAGACCCGGGCCGCCTGCTCGGCCGTCATGCCGGGGCCGTTGTCGGCCACCTCGAGAACGGCCCGTCCGTCCACTGTGCCCGCGCCGATGCGCACCGCTGTTCCGGCTGGGGTGTGCGCGACGGCGTTGCCGACCAGGTTCGTGACCACCTGGCGCAGGCGGGCCTCGTCGGCGTCGACCGGGGCCGGGCCGGGCGAGCCGTCGCCGCCAGGTCCGGTCAGCTCGACCGGGCGGGACTGGTCGAGGGCGCGCAGGTCGTGCCGGGCGTCAGTGGCCAGCGTACGCAGGTCCATCGGGGCGCGGTCGAGCTGACCCTCGGGCGCGTCGTCAAGCTGGGCCAGCAGTAGCAGGTCCTCGGTGAGCGCGGTCAGCCGGCTGGCCTCGCGCCCGATCCGGCTCAGGGCCGCGTCCACATCGGACCGGTCGGCCAGCGCGCCCATCCGGTGCAGGTCGGTCGACCCCTTGATGACGAACAACGGCGTACGCAGCTCATGGCTCACGTCCGAGACGAAGGTCCGCATCCGCGCCTCCGAGGCGGCCCGGTCGGCGAAGGCCCGTTCGAGCTGCCCCAGCATCGTGTTGAGCGAGTCCGCCAGGTGCCCGATCTCGGTGCCCGGCCCGGCCAGGCCGGGCACGCGCCGAGTCAGGTCACCGGCGGCGATCGCGGCCGCGGTGTGCTCGATGCGGCGCAACGGCCGCAGCCCCCGGCCCAGGGCGAACCAGCCGAGCCCGGTCAGCACCACGAGCAGCACTCCCCCACTGGCCAGGCTGGTCGTACGCAGCTGGGCCACGGTGGCGTCGGCCTCGGCCATCGGCGCCGCCGCGATGACCGTGCCGTTCCAGCCCACTGTCTGTTCGGCGACGGCGCGCCAGCGGTCGGAATCGTCGGCCGCGGGCAGGAAGACGCCCGTCCCATCGGTGGGGATCGTCCGCAACTCAGCCGCCGTGGGCAGGCTCGACCGGTCGAGCCGGGACGAGAGAACGCCCTCGGCAACCGTGCCGTCCGCGTCGAGATACACCAGGTACGGGGCGCCGATCAGGTCGAGGGCGGGGTCGAGCAGGCCGGCGTTGACGGCCGTGCTCGCCGGCCGCGGCCCGTCGGCCGGCAGGCGCGAGATCAGCGAGGTGAGGGAGGTCAGCTGGGTGTCGAGCCGGTCGAGCTGGTAGTGCTCCAGCCGGTCGGAGACGACCGTGCCGACCAGGCCCAGCCCGGCCAGCAGGAGGGCCGCGGTGATCAGCAGCAGGCGCACGCGCAGGCTCACGACCGGGGCTCCCGCAGCACGTAACCGACGCCGTGGACGGTCTGGATCAGCTTGGGCTCCTCGGCGTCGACCTTGCGCCGCAAGTAGGAGATGTACGTGTCGACGATGCTGGCGTCGCCGCCGAAGTCGTAGTGCCACACCCGTTCCAGGATCTGCGCCTTGGTCACGACCCGGCCGGCGTTCTCCATCAGGTAGCGCAGCAGCCGGAACTCGGTCGGCGAGACCCGGACCGGCCGGCCGTGCCGGGTCACCTGGTGCCCCTCGGCGTCGAGCGCGAGCGCGCCGACGCTCAGCACGTCCGCGTGGGATCCGTTGGTGCGGCGCAGGATCGCGTGGATCCGGGCGATCAGCTCCTCGAGGTCGAACGGCTTGGTCACGTAGTCGTCGGCGCCCAGCGACAGCCCGGTCACCTTGTCGGCCTGCCGGTCCCGCGCGGTGAGAAAGAGAACCGGGACGGGGCCGCTGCGTCCTTGCGTGCGTTGCTCCCGCAGCCGCCGGACCACCTCGAAGCCGTCCATGTCGGGCAGCATGACGTCGAGCAGCACCAGGTCGGGCGGCTCGGCCGTGGCGGCGGCGAGGGCCTCGGCCGCGGTGCCGGCCGAGACCACCCGGAAGCCCGCGAACCGCAGGGTCGCCGACAACAGTTCCCGTACGGTGGCCTCGTCGTCCACCACGAGCAGGCGTTCATCGCGAGGCGTCATGGCGCCAGCTTACGAACGCGCTCGCGAGCAGACTGCCCGTCGCCGCCGCGACCACCCCGGCGCCCGCTGCCACCCACGGGTCGACCGCCAGCCGTACGTCGAGCAACGGCACTGTCAGAATGAACGCCTGTGCCGTGAGCCCGGCCGATACCCGCGACAACAATGCCAGGGCAGTCAGCAGCACGCCGCCGGCCAGCGCGACCCAGGCCGCGCGCACCGAAGCCCGTCGCCACGCCCCGCGTCGAGCTCGCGGCGCGACAGCGGTGCTGCCACCTATCGCCCGACGTGTTGACTGACATGTTGACTGCATCAACATGTCAGTCAACTCAACATGTCGAGCTCCCGCCGTGGCCGCGACACCGAAGCCAAGCATCACAACAGCGGACAGAGCAGTCGCAACACCAAGGTCACCATCGATCAGCGCCGCAGGCGGGCCCCCGCCCGGCAGTCCGGCGCCAGCGCTCAGGACGCAGGAGAGCATGCCGTCGGTATGCACCGCCCACGGCAGCCCGCCCAGCACTACAAAGGGCAGGCCCAGCACACCGACGCCGGCGGCCGCAGGACCGCCGATCACCCACGCGGCAACCAGGCACAGGACCGTGAGCCCGACGACCGGCCACCGCAGACCCCTCAGCCCACCCGCGACGGCCGGGACCCGCGCGGCAAGCCAACAAAGCGCGACAACAACGACCGCCCCCACCGCCGCACCCCACACCGCCGGGCCGACGCCGACCACAAACCCGGCATCGAGCGCGGTCCCGCCGGGCACCCCACCACCGGCAAGGCCGCCCAGCAGACCGCCACCGCCGGAACCACCGAACAAACCGAACAACCGGCCCTCTCCGAGACCGCCGGGCAGTCCGCCACCACCGAGACCACCTGGCAACCCGCCGCCGCCGAGGCCGCCGGGCAGACCGCCACCACCGAGACCACCTGGCAACCCGCCACCACCGAGACCACCGGGCAGACCGCCACCACCGAGACCACCCATTAGGCCACCAGGCAATCCGCTACCGCCGGGACAGGCCGGTGCCCCCGAGGCCGCCGACGCGCTGCCGGTCGGCAGAGTCAACGTTCCCCGCGCCGCAGCAGCGACCACGCCGACGCCCGCGGTGAAGACCGCCGACGCCGATGCGCCACGCACAAGCAGCCCGCTGCAACCGCGACGCAGCACCAGCGTCCCCAGCACCACCGCGCCGATCACGCTGACGCCCAGCGGCATCAGGTCGACCCGGCCGTGCACAGCGATCGGCAGTCCGCCCGACGGCGTCGCGGCGAGCTGAGCCGGTGCGCCCGCCGCCATCGCGACAATCGCCGCTGTCAGCCGTTCGAGCCGCCCCACCTGCCCGCCGTCGAGCAAGAGCAGGGCGGCAACCGCACTTCCGGCCATCGCCAGCACGGCCGCGACGCCCGTCAACGCGCCCTCGACCACATTCCCCGCGCTGGACAGACGCCCCCAGCCGAACCGATTCCTCGGTTTCGCCCCAACCCTCGGCGCCGCCGGACCGCTCGGCGCCGCCGGATCGCTCGGCGCCGCCGGATCGCTCGGCGCCGCCGGATCGCTCGGCGCCGCTGGACCGCTCGGCGCCGCCCGACCGCTCGGTAACGCCCGACCGCCCTGTTCTGCCCGATCGCCCCGTGACGCCACACGCCGCCACGCCATCGACAGTCGCTCAACCATCGACATCACTCGGCTGACGACAGTCGAGGAGAAACCGGACCCTGCGCCACCGCCCATAACCGCAGCGACACTGAAAGCTGCTGAGTGACCAAGAACCGCTCCGTCATCGGAAGTAGCCCCGCTACCGACAGTCGAGAAGTCATCAGATGTCACGACGGCGGAAGGCTACGAACGCGGCGACCAGCACGGCGGCCACGCCCACGCACATACCGCCCAGGTTGAGCCAGGGGTGCGGGAAGTCCGGATCGGGGACGGTCGACAGAGCGGCCGACCCGCCCAGCGTCGGCCAGAAGTTGAAGAGGCCCTCGAGCCACGACGGGAAGATCCCCGCCACCGCCGGCACCAGGAAGACGATGCCGACCAGAGTGGCCAGCGCACCCGCGGTGGCCCGCATGATGACGCCGAGCCCGATAGCCAGCAGCGCGATCGCGCCGAGATAGAGCCCGCCGGCCACGACCGCCGAGAGCACCCCGGGATCGCCGAGTTCGGCGGTCGGCACCCCCTGCCGGGCCATCAACGGCTGGCCGATGAGGAACGATCCGAACATCAGGATTTCGCCGGCGACCACCGCGATCACCGTCGCCAGCGCCACCTTGGCCGCCAGCACGCGGGTCCGGCGCGGCATGGCGGTCAGCGTCGTGCCCATCAGGCCGGTCGCGTACTCCGAGGTGACAACGAGAATGCCGAGCACCCCGACGATCAGCTGAGCGACGATGTACGCGGTGAGGCTGCGGCCGGTCGGGTCCCAGGCCAGCCGGTCCGCCTCGGTGGCGGTCTCCCACGCCTGGCCCGCCGAGTTGGAGGACAGCGCTGTGATGCCGAGCCCGACCGCGAACAGGCAGGCGAGCGTGTACCAGGTCGACCGCAGACTGCGCAGCTTGATCCACTCAGCGTGCAACGTCCGGCCGAAGCCGACCCGGCTCGCGGTAACAGTCGTGCTCATGCCGCCACCCCCTGGAACGAAACGGACAGGTTGCGGCCCAAGCCGGCCTGCCCTGCGGTAACGGTCGCGGTCATGCCGCCACCCCCTGGAACTCGACGCTGTCGCGGGTCAGTTCCATGAACGCGTCCTCGAGCGAGACCCGCTGCGGCGTCAGTTCGCTGAGCGCGACCCCGTGGTAGGCCGCCAGCTTCCCGATGTCGGCCGCGCTCATCCCGGACACCACGAGCGAGGATTCGACCCCTTCCCGCACCGCCGCCCCGGCCGCTACGAGCTGGGGCGCGAAGGCTTCGGGCGCCCGCACGAGCACGGTGCCTTCACCACTCGTACGCGTCAATTCGCTCACCGCCGTGTCGGCGATCAGCCGGCCGCGCCCGATGACGATCAGGTGGTCGGCCGTCTGCGCCATCTCGCTCATCAGGTGGCTGGAGACCAGCACCGCGCGGCCCTCGGCGGCCAGCGAGCGCATCAGATCGCGTACCCACCGGATGCCTTCCGGGTCGAGCCCGTTGACCGGCTCGTCGAAGATCAGCACCCGGGGGTCGCCGAGCAGCGTGGCCGCGATGCCGAGCCGCTGGCGCATGCCGAGCGAGAAGCCCCCGGCTCGCCGGCGCGCCACCCCTTCGAGCCCGGTGCGGGCCAGCACCTCGCCCACCCGCCGCCTCGGCAGCCCGTTGCTGACCGCCAGCGCGAGCAGGTGGTCGTAGGCCGTACGCCCGCCGTGCACCGCCCCGGCGTCGAGCAGCGCCCCCACCTCGGCCAGCGGCACCGGCAGGTCCCGGTACCGGCGCCCGCCGATCGTCACCGACCCCCGGTCCGGCACGGCCAACCCGATGATCATGCGCATGGTGGTCGACTTGCCGGCCCCGTTCGGCCCCAGGAAGCCGGTCACCTGCCCGGCCTCGACGGTGAAGGACAGGTCGTCCACCACCGTCTCCGGCCCGTACCGCTTGGTCAGTCCCCGTACGTCAATCGTGCTCATGCGGCCGATGCTGGCCGCGGTCGCTGGCCGCTTCCGCAGAGCTTCTTAAAGAACTCTGTGAGGCGTGCGTGGTCCAGGCTCTGCCGACCGCCCAGCACACAGAAAACTGTGTGACGTCAGCGCCTACGACCGGCTATCGGGGGTCCCGCACGGCCAGGGCGATGATCAACGCTGTGGTCCATTCCGGGTCGGTCAGGCGATCGCCGTACAGCTCGCGCAGCCGGGTCATCCGGTAGCGGACGGTCTGCGGGTGGACGAACAGCTCGGCTGCCACCTCCTCGCGGCGGCCCTGGTGGCGCAGCCAGCTGCGTAGCGTCTCGACCAGCTTGGCGGCCGACTCCTCGGGGGCGTCCGACAGCGGCGCCAGCACCCGGGCCCGCAGGTCGGCCAAGGCCGGCGCGTCGGCGGTCAGCACCAGCGCGGCCAGGTGGTCCTCGGTGTCGACGACGGTGCGCACGGTGACCCCGGGCATCCGCAAGGTGCGTACGGCCCGGTCGTACGAGGCCTTGACCAGCAGCCACGGCCGAGCCGGCCCGACCACGGCGGGCTGGCCGCGCAGCAGACCGAGCAGGGCCTCCCGCGAGGCGTCGGGCACCAGCAGCACGGCGAAATCGGGTGCGCCCGGGCCGGCCTCGTACAGCTCGAGCGTGCGGCGGTCCAGCAGGTCCACGACCGTACGGGCGGTGTGTTCGGGGACGAGCACGGCGGTCAGGGTGCGCGGGGGCGACCAGTCGGCGCGGCGGGCGGCCGCCACGATCGTGTGCTCGGGTTCGCCCGCGAGCAGCGCCTGGGTCAGCTGCTCCAGGTGGCGCAGGCGGGCCCGGCCGGAGGAGGCCAGCTCGTCGGCGTGCCCGGCCACACTGGCTGCCGAGAGCTGGTCGATGTAGGCGAAGACCAGCTCGGCGAAGTGCGCGATGGTGGCGGCGGGCTGACCGGTGCTGAGGCTGATCGAGGCGAGCTCGTGCCACGAGACGCGCGCCCCGACCCGGTACGCCGCCAGCAGCGCGTCGAGGCTGCGGCCGTTGCGCGCCTCGCCGCGGCCCAGGGCGTACGCGCCCTCGAGCGCCGGCCCGAGCGGAGACTGCGGATCGGGGCCGGCCGCACGCGAGACCAGCTGGAGGAAGGTGCCCAGCGCGGCCATGACGGCGCGCTCGATCTTCGGGCCCAGCTCGCCGGCGAACGGGTCGGCGTACGCGGGCACCTCGGCCGTGATGGCATCGATGGTCTGCAATGCGACGTATTGCAGCCTTTTCCGCAGGGGCGCGACCACCTCGGGCGAGAGCCGAAAGTTTCTTACATCGGGCAGGGGCTCCGTCACACCGAATTCTCCCGTTTAGACGCCGCGTCTTGTACCCCGTGAACAAATAATACGGTCACTTTCACTTCGGTTGGTCAGGAATCTACTCCGACGACGTAGGACTCTTGTTACGTGGCTGTTATACGCAACCTTCGGTCCGGCGCCTGGCGTGTCGTCGAGCTGATCACGACGCCGGTGGTGCCTACCGACTACCTCGACGTGATCGCTCCGCTGCGCAATGCCCAGGTGCTCCGCGCCAAGATCGACGCGGTCCGCCCGGAGACGGAGAACAGCGTCACGCTGGTGCTCCGCCCGGGTCGCGGCTGGCGTACGCACCGGCCCGGCCAGTACGTGCGTGTCGGCGTGGACGTCGACGGCGTCCGGCTGTGGCGCTCGTACTCCGTGACCAGTCCGCCCTCCCGCCGCGACGGCCGATTCACCGTCACCGTCAACGCGGTGCCCGACGGCGTGGTCAGCACCCACCTGGTCCGCAAGGCCCGGCGCGGCATGATCGTGCACCTCGACGTGCCGACGGGCGAATTCCTGCTGTGCGAGCCGCGGCCGGCCAAGGCCCTGTTCGTCACCGCGGGCAGCGGCATCACTCCGGTCATGGGCATGCTCCGCAGCGCGCTGCACGAGCTGTCCGACGTCGTCGTCGTGCACTCGGCGGGCACCCGCGAGGCCGTCGTCTTCGGCGACGAGCTGCGCGCCCTGGCCGCCGCGGGCCGGATCCGGCTGATCGAGCGGCACACCCGGGCCGACGGCCGGCTCAAACCGGCCGACCTCGACGAGCTGGTGCCCGACCTGTTCGAGCGGAAGACCTGGGCCTGCGGCCCCAACGACATGCTCGACGACCTCGAGACGCACTGGGCCGACGCCGAGGCCGCCGACCGGCTGAGCACCGAGCGTTTCCGGCCCACGCTGATCAACAGCGGCGGGGGCGGCACGGTCACGTTCACCGGCTCGGGCACGGTCGTCGAGACCGACGGCTCCGAGCCGCTGCTCGACTCCGGTGAGGCGGCCGGCGTGCTCATGCCGTCCGGCTGCCGGATGGGCATCTGCTTCAGCTGCGTGCTGCCGCTGCGGGAGGGCGCCGTGCGCGACCTGCGCGACGGCCAGCTCACCGTCGCCGAACCGGGCGACAACATCCCCGTACAGACCTGCATCTCGGCCGCCGCCGGCCCCTGCACGATCGACGCGTAAAGAGGAACCTGCATGACCACGATCCAGCGCAAGAAGTCCAGCCCGATCGCCCACCTGACGCCCCAGGACATCGAGCAGATCGGCATCGAGCTCGACGCCATCCGCGACGAAGTCATGGGCAGCCGGGGCGAGAAGGACGCCGCGTACATCCGGCGGGTGATCGCGTGGCAGCGCGGGCTCGAACTCGGCAGCCGCGGGGTGCTGCTGTTCTCGATCTTCCCGCCGGCCTGGCTGGTCGGCACGGCCGGCCTGTCGGTGGCCAAGATCCTCGAGAACATGGAGATCGGCCACAACATCCTGCACGGCCAGTGGGACTGGATGCGCGACCCGAAGATCCACTCGACGAAGTGGGAGTGGGACCACGCCTCCCCCGCCGAGCAGTGGAAGCACTCGCACAACGAGCTGCACCACACGTACACGAACGTGATCGGCCGCGACAACGACCTCGGCTACGGCATCATGCGCGTCGACGAGGACCAGAAGTGGCACCCGATGCACCTGGGTCAGCCGTTCTACAACTTCGTCAACGCCCTGCTCTTCGAGTACGGCATCGCCGCGTACGACCTGGAACTGGGCAAGAACCTGAAGACCAAGGAGCGTCGCCGGGACCCGAAGTTCCGCGCCGCCCTCAAGGCCGTCCGCCGCAAGATCGGCAAGCAGGTGCTCAAGGACTACATCGTGCACCCGGCGCTGTCCGGCCCGTCGTTCCTCCACACGATCGCGGCCAACGCGACGGCCAACGTGATCCGCAACCTGTGGAGCCACTCGGTCATCATGTGCGGCCACTTCCCGAACGGCGTCGAGACGTTCGAGAAGACCTCCATCGAGGGCGAGACGCGCGGCGAGTGGTACCTGCGCCAGATGCTCGGGTCGGCCAACATCAGCGGCAGCCCGGCCATGCACCTGATGACCGGCAACCTGTCCCACCAGATCGAGCACCACCTGTTCCCGGACATGCCGAGCAACCGCTACAAGGAGATCGCGCCCAAGATCCAAGACCTTTTCCAGCGGTACGGGCTCTCGTACACCAGCGGCCCGCTGCCGAAACAGGTCGCGTCGGCCTGGTACAAGGTCTTCCGCCTCTCGCTGCCCAACCGGGGCGAGGCCGCCGTCCGCCGCCCGGTGGAGAAGAAGGCCCCCGCCGTCTCGACCCGCTGGCGCCGCGCTCAGCCTCAGGCGCCCGCGTCGGCCCACCTGGGGTCGGCCGGTCTGGGTACGCCGACGCCGGTGGCCCTCAGCGCCGAGTAGGCCCGCGTCACCTCGTCCGGCACGTCGACCCGGGCGATGAACCCGCGCCCCGACGGCCCGTACCCCTGCGGGCCGTCGGTGAGCCGCGGGATCTCCCCCATGAGCAGCGACAGATACCGCTCCGGGGCCCACATCCCGGCCGGCGCGTCGTCGTAGCGGAGTTCGTCGTCGACGTGGGTCCGGTGAGCGGCGAAGTTGACGACGCGGGTTCCCGGGGCCAGCAACCGGAACCCGGCGTCCATGCGCCGCTGCATGGACGCGTCCTGAATGATCAGGATCCGCTCGTGCGGCACGGCCCGCAGCAGGTCCAAGGCTTCCCGTACGTTGCTGCCGCAGTTGGTCGACTCGTGCCCCAGCAGGTCGATGCTCAGGTCGTACCGCTCCCGCAGATACCGCGCGAAGAGCGACGCCTCGCTCAGCCCGTCGACGTCCGGCCACCCCATCTGCCGGCGCATGGCCGCCCGCAGCGCATCGGTGGAGTGCCCCTGCCCACCCACGATCATCGCCCGCGGCGCCGCCCCGTCCGCCAGCGCCCGCGCGAAGACATCCCCACCGGCCAGGATGCTGCCCCCGAAGAGCACGGCGACATCGGCCACCCCGGCGCGCGCAACCTCGACATCGCGCAACGCACAGAAATCCACCAGCGTGTTCACGTGCCCCGCCAGGTATTCGGTCGCCCCGGCAGCCGGGCCCCGGTACAAAGACGTCATGGTCAGCAAGTATCCCCGGACGCCCCACCTGGCCGGCTCACGCCTGCAGCCGGGCGACGAGGACCTCGCAGACCTCGTTCGCCGCGCTGGCGGGCCGGCGCCTGGTCGTCGAGGAGAAGCTGGACGGCGCCAACGCGGCCATCAGCTTCACCGGCGAGGGTGAGCTGCGCCTGCAATCCCGGGCGCACTACCTGGCCGGCGGTCCCCGTGAGCGTCAGTTCTCGCCGTTCAAGTCGTGGGCGAACCTGGTCGCGCCGATCCTCCGGCCGGTTCTCGGGGCGCGGTTCGTCCTCTACGGCGAATGGTTGTACGCCAAGCACACCGTCTTCTACGACGCGCTGCCCCACTACTTCTGCGAATTCGACATTCTCGACCGGGAGACAGGCGCGTTCCTGGACACCCCGGCCCGGCACGCGATGCTGGCGGGCACGCCCGTGGTCAGCGTTCCCGTGCTGCGCACCGGAACCTTCGCCACCGTCGGGGAGCTGACCGGTCTGGTCGCGGCGTCGACCGTACGGACCCCGGCCTGGCGCGACGCGCTGCGCGAGGCGGCGGCCAAAGCGGGTGCCGACCCGGACCGGGCCGTCGCCGAGACCGACACCGCGGACGACATGGAGGGCCTGTACGTCAAGGACGAGGCCGACGGACGCGTGGCCGGTCGCTACAAATGGGTACGGGCCGGGTTCTCGCAGGCCATCCTGGACTCGGGCTCGCACTGGGCGGACCGGCCGATCGTGCCCAACGGGCTCGCGGACCCGGCGGTGATGTATGCGATCTGACTGGAACATCTTCGCCGACCTGTGCCCGGCCGCTCCGTCCTGGACCGTGCCGTGGTCCCGGATCGAGCAGGAGTTCGACTGGATCCGGCGCCTGCGTGACGTGCCGCAGGACGCGGTGCATCACGGCGAGGGCGACGTGGCCACCCACACCCGGATGGCGGCCGAGGCCTTGGCCGCGCAGCCCGCCTGGCGCGAGTTGCCACCGGCCGAGCGGGTACGGCTGTTCGCAGCGGTGCTGCTGCACGACGTGGCCAAACCGGACTGCACCCGCACCGATGACGACGGCCGGATCACCGCGTACGGCCACTCGCGGCGCGGCGACCTGGCCGTACGCCGGATCCTGTGGGAGCTGGACGCCCCGCGCCCGTGGCGCGAGCACGTGGCCGCGCTGGTCCGCCACCACCAGGTGCCGTTCTGGGCCCTGGAACGGCCGGACCTGGAACAGATCGTGCTGCGGGTGAGCCTGCTGGCCCGCAACCGCGACCTGGCCATGCTCGCCGACGCCGACATCACCGGCCGGATCTGCGGCGACCGGGACGAGGTGCTCGAGAACATCGGCCTGTTCCGCGAGTACTGCGCCGACCTCGGCGTGCTCGACGAGCCGTGGCCGTTCCCCTCCGACCACGCCCGCTTCCAGTACTTCCGCACCGAGGGCCGCGATCCGCGCTACGCCGCCTACGACGACACGCGCCTCACCATGACCGTCCTCTCCGGCCTGCCCGGCGCCGGCAAGGACACCTGGGCCGCGGCCCACGCCGGCACCCAACCGGTGATCAGCCTGGACGCGATCCGGACCCGCCTCGGCATCAAGCCGACCGACGGCCAGCGCGCGGTAGCCGCAGCCGCCCACGAAGAGGCCCGCGAACACCTGCGAGCCCGGCGCGACTTCATCTGGAACGCCACCAACATCTCGCGGCAGCACCGCGATCTGTGCATCAACCTGGCCGCGGCCTACCACGCCCGGGTGCAGATCGTGGCGCTGGAAGTCGCACCGGCCACCCTGCGACGCCAGAACACCATCCGCCCGGCGCCGGTGCCGGAGGCGGTCATCGATCGCCTGATCGGCAAATGGGAGTCCCCGGACCTGACCGAGGCCCACACCCTCCGACTGTCGTGACCCGTCGGCGGCCGGCTTCAGCCAAGGCATGGGATCACGTCGGCTGGGTGGCGCTCGGTGACTCCTCCCGGTCGGCGCCCAGGACGAGGATTCCTACGGCGATTGCCGCTGCCGCCGCGGCCGCGATGGCGCAGGCGGGAATGACCCAAGCCGCCGCACCGTCGAGGTGCGCGCCGGGCCGTAGCGCCGCATGCAGGGTGTAGACCGGCCCGTTGTCGGTGAGATGCTCGCCGAGCATGACGGCGTTGACCACGATGGCCCATACCGGGGGCACGGCGACGGTCAAGGCCACGCCGGTGAATGCCGCGGCCAGCCGTCCGGCGCCGGACGACAGGGACCGGATCCGGTAGGCGAGCGCGGCGGTCAGCAGCCATCCGGTCAGCGCGCCGAGCAGTCCGCCGGCGAGGGTCAGCGGCAGGTAGGCGGCACCGCGTGCGGCGAACAATGTGCCGCTGACGCCGCCGGCCCAGGCGCCGCCGGACTTGTTGGCGAGGTAGTCGGTCGCGGTGCCGCGCAGGACGAGGCCGTCGCGCTCAGCGGTCAGGGTCGCGGTGGGTGACTCGAACGTGCAGGTTTCGCCGGCGTCCACGTTCTTGCTGCAGGTGATCAACGCTCGGCTCGGGTGAACCGTGAACTCGGTGATGGTCCAGCCGGCCGCGGTGAGACCGGTGCGGGCGTCTTCGACGGTCCAGTTCGGCTGCTGCGCCCCCGGTGACACGCTGAAGCTCAAGGAATCGGCTCGGCCCGGCTCACCGGCCCGGTACACGAAGCTCGCCATGGGGTCGGTGACTGTGGCGTTCACCAGTTTCCGCGCATCGGGCTGGGACGGCAGGCCGGCGGACGTGCTCTCGCCGAGCCGGCTGCCGGCCGCGGCACCGAACATGCCCAGCACCATGGTCACCAGCACCGCGCCGATCACCGTGGACGGACGGCCCGACGGGAGCCGGAACCGTTGGCGTATCCCGCTACGGATCAGATGCCATGCCTCGCCGGCGGATGGCCGGGAGCGGGCCGGATCAGCCATCTCCAGCATCGTGGTGATCATCTCGGTGCCGTGCAGCCGTCGGTAGCGTCCCGAGTAGGCCAGCAGCAGACGACGGTAGTGGCGTACCAGCCGCTCGTCGGCGGCCGGCCAGTCTCCGGCGCTCACGCCGCGCCGCCCGCGGGTGCGACGAGACGGGAGAGGCCCGGGACGATGCCGGGCCGACGGCGCAGCTGCTCCCGAGCCGCATCCGCGTGGCGCTGGAGCCGATCGATCTCAGTGCCGAGTGCGGTGGCGCCGGCCGCGGTGAGCCGGTAATAGCGGCGCAAGCGCCCCTCCACCGACTCCTCGTGGTCCACCTCGATGAGACCCTGCTCGGTGAGCCGCTCGAGCGCGCCGTAGAGGGTGCCCGGCCGCAACTTCACCTCGCCGGCGGAGAGGTCGGTCACCACTTGCACGATTCCGTAACCGTGGCGGGGTTGTTCCGCAAGTCCGGCGAGAATGAGAAACGTCGGCGTCTGCATGACGAGTGACCGTACGTCAGCCGATATGTAACGTCAACCGATGCATCGGCGGCCGGGCTGTCCCGATCCGGCCCACCGGCACGACAGACAGCGGCCACCGGTGCGGGTCGCACCGATGGCCGCCGAACTCACTTCGGTATTGCGGTCAGATCATGGGCCAGGGGTAGGCGACGACGTTGCGCGGAGTGGTGTTGCCCGCCGGGTTGGGGACGGAGCCACCGGTGTCGTTGACGACGTTGGCGATGGTGCCGACGTCGCCGAGGGAGACGGTCAGGACACTGCGGAGCCGGACGCCGGAGCGGTTGGGCACCTCGAAGGCCCGGTCCACGCGGACGCTGGGGTTCACGTTGAAGTAGGCGTACGAGCCGCCGCCCCAGAGTTCGTGGTCGGTGACGCTGTCGGCCACCTTGTAGGCGGCGTAGCCGTTGCCGCGGGGCCCGATCCAGGCTGCCTGGTTCGGTACGTCGTACGGCTTCTCGTTCTGGAAGAAGATCGTCTTGCCGCGGTTGCCGTTCCAGATCACTTCGTACTTCTGGTAGTGCTCGACGAACAGGCCGGTGGCGAGGACGTCGTCGCCGTTCACGACGAGGCCGGTGTCGCCGGTGTTGACCGTCCAGCCGGTGGGCGCGCCGCCGTGGTCGGCCCGCCAGGCCCACATGTGGTCGATGATCGTGTCGTCGCTGTGCACGGCGAGGGTGGTGGTGGCCTTGCCCTGGACGCTGCTGCCGATGCGGAAGAAGACGTCCTGCAGGCTGATCGGGTTGGCGGCGTGGTCGGTGTGGACGCCGGCCCGGCCGACGCTCATCAGCGTCGGGCTGTTGGTCGTGCCGGCATCGAAGGTCAAGCCACTGACCTTGACGCCGTCGACGTCGGCGACGTTCAGGGCCTCGACCCCGCCCGTCGGGATCAGGGTCGGGAACCCGATGCCGGTGACCACGGTGTTGGCCCGGGTGACCCGGATGGTCTCGTTGACCGAGTACGTGCCGGGGGTGAAGAACAGATTCAGGCCCTGCGCCAGGGCGGAGTTGATCCGGGCGGCGCTGTCGCCGGGCTTGGCGACGTAGAACTCGCGCATCGGGATCGACGTGCCGGCGGTGTTCGGCCAGTTGGCGCCGGCGGAATTGCGTCGCAGGGCGGGCACGAAGACGCGGTACTTGCCGGTGCTGTCGACGTACAGGTACGGCTTCTCCCGGGTGACCGGGGTGGTGGCCAGGGTGGTGTGGGGCGGGTTCGGGAACGCGTTGGCCGGGGCGCCCTGGACGCCCGAGTAGACCATGTTCCAGACGCCGCCGTCCCAGCGCGCGATCCGGCTGTCACGGGTGTACCACTGCTGCTGGGAGCCGGAGGACACGACGCCGTCGACCACGGAGTCGGCCAGGTAGCCGCCGCTGGAGTAGCCCTGCCCGTTGTCCTGGTTCGACGGCGCCAGGGTCAGGTTGCCCTTGATGTGCACCCGGCGCATCGGCGCGGCCTGGGAGACGGCCCACCGGTTGGTCCCGCCCTCGGGCACGATCGACAGGTTCTCCATGCTGCGCCAGAAGTTCTGGGTCGCGTTGCTCTCGTCGCCGTAGTTCCACCCGGAGTCGACGTTGACCGCGCCGTTGATCGTCACGTCGTCGGGGTTGAGGCCGAGACCGGCCACGGTGGTGTAGAAGCCGATGTTGGCCCACACCCGCCCGTACGAGCCGGGCTTGAAGAGGAACACGTGGCGCTGGCTTCCGAACTGCGCGGTCGGGCTGCGCAGCTGCGCGTTGAACGCCGAGTCCACGGCGGACTGGATGGTCGACGCCGGCGTCGACGGCTCGAAGATCCGCACGTTGGGGCCCAGGTCCGGGGTGTCGGAGGTCGGCAGGGCCGGGCCGGTCGGGGTCGGCGTGGGAGTCGTAGGCCCGGAGCCGTTGGCGAAGACCTGGAACTCCCAGAGCGAGTAGCCGTACGGAGTGGCCCGCGTGGTGCCGTTCATCCGCACGTACCGGCCGCTGCCGGTGGCGTTCAGGGTCTGCACGCCGGCCTGACCCGCCGTGACCGGCGTGATGTTCGTCCAGGAGGTGCCGTTGGCCGAGGTCTGGATGGTGAACGCCGAGGCGTACGCGGCCTCCCAGTTCAGCACGATCTGGCTGATCGCCTGGGTGCTGCCGAGGTCGACCTGCAACCACTGCGGATCGGCGAAGGCGCTGGACCAGCGGGTCCCGGCGTTACCGTCGACCGCAGCGGACGCGCTGAAGGCGGCGCTCTCGACGGACGACGCGGTGGCCGGCTTGCCCTGCGACACCGGGAGTTCCGCGGCGCTGGCATTGGTGGCGACCGAGGCGACAGTGATGCCGAGAGCTGTGGCGAGGACCGCGCTCAGCGCGACCAGTCCGTGGCGTCGGCGTGTCTGCGGCGGTGGAGATGTCAGTGTCGGGGATGTCATGTGCCTGCCTTTGTCGGGCGGTTGCCGCGCGTCCGTTGGGGACGGACGCACAGCGAAACGGGGATGACCGTGCAGCGCTGAGGAAGCGCTTTCTCGGCGATTGTTACTTCGCCGTAACGGCGAGTCAAGAACTCGGCAACAACTGGTCGGCAAGCGTGCCCTTCTGTGCCGTCGCCCGTCATAACCACGTGCTCAACCAAAAGGCAAATAGGAGAAAGCGCTTCCCGGAAAAGTGTTATCCGGCGCATTAAGTCTGGTTTGGAGTGACCCGGGCGAACCTGACAGCGGTCGATGACCGGCGGGCCCGCGCCTGCTGTCCGTGGTGAGATGGACCGGTGTCCGACTATCCCGAACTGATGCACACCGCGCTCGACGCCACCGACGTCCGCGGGCTGGCCGAGTTCTACCGCGAGCTGCTGGGCGCCGAGTACCGGCCGGGCGACGAGACTCCCGAGGACGGCGAGGACTGGCTCGTGCTGGTCGACGAGCACGGGCGCCGGGTGCTCGCGTTCCAGCGCGTACCGGTGCTCGACCGGCCGACCTGGCCCAGCCACGACGTGCCCAAGCAGATGCACCTCGACTTCCGGGTGCCGACGGCCGGCGAACTGGAACGGCACCGCCGCCGGGCGGAGGAGCTGGGCGCGACCCTCCTGTACGACCGCACCGACGACAAGGGTGAGCCGCTGTACGTCCTGGCCGACCCGGCGGGCCACCCCTTCTGCCTCCTTGTGGGCTGAACAATGCTCAACCGGTTCCGGGTCTGACACCGGCCCGGCCGTTGATGTCGGTGCCCCCGGGTAGCCTCCGCGCCATGGATGAGACCTCCGAGACCCGGCAGGCGGCACTCGCGTACGTCGAAAGCCTCGAGAACCGCGACTGGCCGCGGCTCACCACCCTGCTCGCTGACGACGTGGTCTACGAGATGCCGCAGACCCGCGAGCGCATCCGCGGCCGGCCCGCGTTCCTCCGGTTCAACACCGACTACCCGGGCGACTGGCATCTGCGCGTACGCCGGCTGCTCGCCGACGGCCGGGCCGCCGCCCTCTGGCTCGACGTGGTGGTCGGCGCCGACGCGCTCGAGGCGTGTGTCTGGCTCGACGTCGACGAGCACGGCCTCATCAGCCGGATCACCGACCACTGGCCCGAGCCCTACGAACCGCCCCCGGGCCGCGAACACCTCGTCGAACGGTGGTCCGCCTGATACCAGAGGTATGGCCGCTTCTCCGCGGTGAGCCTCAGAGCCACCGGCCGCAGGCTCGACTTCTCGAGGGCGTCGCGGGTGCAGCGCTCCGTCGGCAGACAGCGGAAGAGATGGGCGCTCAGCGGCCACTCGGCCACCAGCCAGGTGCCGACGGCCCGGATCACCACATCGGCCAGTCCCGTGTCCTGCTGATCCTGGCGGAGCCAGAACGTGACCATCGCCGAGCCGGCCGGAAAGCGGGTCAACGTGGCGGTGTCGGCGCCGGCCCGGTGCAGGTACGCGCAGAGCGGGTTCAGGTACAGGCAGCCGAGGGACTTGTCGCGGGCCGGGCTCAGCAGGGCGAACGTGAACGCCCGGCGTGCCTCGTGGTCGGCCTGATGGCGGGCGACCTGGGCTCGGTCGTCGTCCACAGTGAAGCCGTCGACGGGCCACCGGCCGTCGCTGTGCTTCCGGATCACGTCGGGACTCGCCATGTAGGCCGCGTGGTCCAGGGCGGCGTTGTCCACCGTCAGCGGCGTGAGCACGAATGCCTCGTGGACGAGTTCGGCGGGGATCGGCGCCTGCGGGTCGAGCATGGGCCACGGTAGCGCGCCGTGAGGCATACGGTGGCTGCGTGACCGGGGATCTGTTCGATGCGGCGTCGATGTACGACGAGGAGAATCTGCACTTCTTCGCGGGAGCGGACGGTGACGGGGCGCCGTCGCACGGGCCGGTTGTGGGTACGGCGTACCCGGGCGCGGCGGTGGCGGCCGACCTCGTGTGGGGGCCGGGCGCTTCGAGGTGGAACGGACCGTGGTGCGCGACGGGCGGGCCCGCACACTGTGCTTTCTCAAGCGGCTGTTCGGCTTTCCCGAGCTGCGGGACGGGTGCACGGCCGCGGGCTTCACCGCCGTCACCGCGTACGGGGAGGACGGCGAACCGCTGCGAGCCGACCACAACCGCATGGTCGTGATCGCGCGGAGATAGACAGCCCTCGTGATTCAATGGCGGGCCGCCCATCGACAGCGATGAGCGGCGTGACACGAATCCACGGGGAGACGATTGTGAAGCGTAGACAAGTCCTAGTGGCCGCCGCCGGGGTCGTGGCGGGCGCGCTGGCCGTGCCGTCCCGGGCCCTGGCCGCCCCGCGCCCACCGACGCTGGTGGCCGACCCGGCCGCGGCCGACGGTGATTTTGTCCGGTGGCTGTCGGTCCACGACCCGCGGGCGGCTGTCCGGGCCGCGGCCGAGGCAGCGGTGACCGGCGGCGCCGCGGCGTTCGTGGCCACGGGGTACGCGTCCGCGCTGAGTCAGGCGGCAGAGACCCGGGCGTACGACCTCGACTTCGCGAACCGGACGGCGATCGAGCATCCGGCACAGTCGTACCCGTGGGTGAACGCAGCGGCCAGGCGCGCGGCGAACGGCACCGACGCCGAGCTGGCGGCCTTCCGCGCCACCGGATACGCCGCGGCGCTGGCCGACGACGACGCCCACGTCCCCTACGACGACGGTGCGGCGCTGGTCAGTCCCGAGGAATTCGACCTCGTGCGGAGCATCCGCCACATCGACACGGGCCCGACGGTGCTTGAACGATCGGCCGTGGTGCGAACCGATGCCGACGTGGCCGAGTTCCTGCGCCACGGCTGGCTCAGCGCGGCCCGGATCGACGTGGACACCTTCCGTGCGCAGTACGTCGCCGACGAATGGGACCGGTGGCGCGAGGCGAGGTACCGGGTTCCCCGGGCCGTGAGCCTCGACCGGGCGGCGCGGGAAGGCACCGCGGATCCCTATGCCGCGATGCGGGCGTGGGACGAGGTGTTCGTGCGGTTCGCCCGCCAGCCGTCCGGCTGGGCCGAGCGCGAGCGGTTCGTCCGGCCCCGGGCCGACGACTGGCTCCGCATCTCGTACACGGCCGCCGACCGGAAAAGCCCGCTGTGGGCTCCGCTCACGGTCGAGGCCCCGGCGATCCGGTCCCAGTGGCTCGGAGAGTTGACGGGCGCCACCCAACGGGGTGCCTGGTGGAGCGAACTGATCCAGTACGCGCAGGCCCTCCGGGACGAGTGGCTGCACGACTCCTGACCACCATCGGCCGGTTCCCGGCATCGCCCGGGAACCGGCACGGATCCGCCTCGAGCCGCCGGCGCCGAAGACGCAGACGCCATAACGCCGACTGCGCCCCTCACCGTCCTCGGCAGGCCGCGCTCACCCACCCGAGAAGCCGTGCGGCCGGTCATTCGTACCGGTACTTCAGCGCGTCCGCCTCGGTCTGCTCGATGTCAGCGATCGTGAGCTCCGGCATCCGCAGCTGGGCCAGCGTCACCTCGGCCGAGGTCGGCTGGGCGTCGGCCGTCAGCCACTGATCCGGCTTCCAGGCCGCGCCGCGCAGGAAGGCCTTGGGACAGTGCGGGTAGACCTCGTCGATCCCCAGCACCAGCGCGCTGGCCGGCGGCTTGCCCACGGCGGTCAGCCGCGCCAGCAGCTCGGGACGGGTGGAGACGCAGGCCCGGCCGTTGACCCGCAAAGTGGTGGTGCGCCCCGGAATGACGAACATCAGCGCCGCCCGCCCGGTCGCGATGACGTTCTGCAGGGTGTCCAGGCGCTTGTTGCCGGTGGCGTCCGGCACTGCCACCGTCCGGGAGTCCAGCACGGTGACGAATCCGGCCGGGCCGCCGCGCGGCGAGACGTCGGCGTTGCCCTCGGCGTCCGCGCTGGCCACGAAGACCAGCGACGAGCAGTCGATCAACCGCCGCGTCAGCTCGGTGAGTTCCGCCATCTGCTTGCGCACGGCCCGGTCGCCGGGCAGGTCGTAGACCCGGCGCAGCGCCCCCTGGTCGGACACGGCGTCGAGCTGCAACGAGTCGAAGGCACTGGTCGGCTCCATTCCCCGACCCTAATGGACAGCCACGCTGTCGGAGTCCGCTGCCCGAGCACATCAACGCGGACGGGTCGGACGAGACGACCAGCCACAGTCAGGCTGTCCAACGGCCTGACGCACCTTCGACAGCCAAGCTGCCCAACCGCCTGACGCACCTTCGACAGCCAAGCTGTCCAACCGCCTGGCCGACTTCGACAGCCAAGCTGTCCAACCGCCTGACCGACTTCGACAGCCAGACTGACCAGGCCCGGCGCGGTGGACGCGCCGGGCCTGGTTGTGGCGCCGGTCAGGCCGGGAGGCCGCCGACCTGGGTGTTGACCCAGGCGCGGATCGACGGCAGGTCGCCGTAGATGGACGGGGCGGTGGCGCAGGTGGAGCTGTTGTTGCCGGCCCGGCTGGTGACGCCGATCAGGTTCCAGCGGCCGCTCACCGTACGGACCTGCGGGCCGCCCGAGTCGCCGTAGCAGGCGCCGGCCACGCCGCCGGTGTTGTTGGTGCAGATCTCGTACGCGGCGTCGATGCCGGCGCAGCGGCTGTCGGTCACGATCGACGTGTCGAGCTGGTGGGCCACGGTCGGCGCGGAACCGCAGCCGCGCGGGGCGCAGGTCTGGCCCCAGCCGATGATGCGGGTGGCGGTGCCGACCGCGCCCGACGTGGACGGGATCGGCGCGGGCGCGTAGCTGACCGACGAGGCCAGCTCGAACAGCTTCACGTCGATGCGCGGGTGGCTGACCGCGCGCCGCACCGAGACCACGGTGCCGCCGCTGCTGCGGTTGATGCTTCCCACCCGTACGGACGAAGGGGTCGGGCAGTGTTTCGCGGTGACCACCCAGTTCGCCTTGATCAGCGAGCCGGTGCAGCCGGAGGTGTAGACCATGAACGGGTAGTTCTCGGTTGCCTGCCGGCCGCCGACGACGTTGGTGCCGGGGTCGCCGGTGGGCGCGGCAACCGCGGCGCCGGCCGGCGAGAGCAGGCCCGCGGCGAGCACAGCGGTGGCGGTGAGCAGAGTCCGGGCGAGGAGGCGCATGAGGGTTCGTCCTGTCTGACCGGGAGCGGGATGACGACGGGCGGGTAGCCCGGCCACACGGTAGCCGTAAATAGACGGATGTCGATACATGTCACCTGGGGCCTATCGCCACGTGATGGTGCCGTGCGCGGACGAAGCTACGACCCCGCGCGTCGAACGGCGCCGTCCAGCTGGTGGAAGCGCAGCGCCATCAGGATGTCGGCCCGGACCAGGGCGGTGGCCGAGTCGACGTGCAGGGCGTCGGTTATCTGCCTGACGCGGTAGGTGACCGTGTTCTCGTGCAGGCGCAGGGCTGCCGCGGTCGCCCGGGTCGAGAGGCCGGTGTGCAGGTAGACCCGCAGCGTCTCGACCAGAGCGGGCTTGCCGAGGAGGGGGCCCAGCGTGCTGTCGACGACCTGGCGGGCGTCCAGCGGGTTCTCGAGCAGCAGCACGTCGGCGGCGACCGTGGCGAACTCGACGACGCCCAGGTTGCCCGCGCGGCGGCCCGCTTCCAGGGCTGACATCGCCTCGCGGCAGGAGCCGGCCACCTCGCCGAAACGGGGGCGGGGCAGGCCGACGCCGATCACCATGGCGTCGCGGCCCGCGCTGCGGGCGACCCGGGTCAGGGCGGCGACCAGGCCGGGGGCCTCGGGGGTGACGATCACGGCCACGTCGTCGCGGGCGCCGACCACCGTACGGCTGTGCAGCATCGGGCGCAGCGCGTCGAGGACCAGGCGCTGCGCCCTCGGCAGCAGGTGGGAGCCGCGGACGGCGAGCGCGCGATGCGGTTCCTGGACGGCCACGCCGACCAGTCGGGCGCGTTCCTCGATCACCTGGGGGTCGAGGCGTTCGGCGCCGGTCAGCCGGGAGACCAGGTCGGTGGCGATCTGTTCCAGGTGGGCCGCGACCTCGGTGCGGGCTCGGCGGTAGGCCTCGGTCGAGGTGGCCGTCAGCAGATCGACCGCGGCGGCCAGGTCGCGCCCGGACTGGCGGTGCTCGTCGGGGGTCAGCGGCACGTCGACCGTGGCCAGCCACGTGAAGACCTCGCGCTCGGCCCGGTGCCAGGACGTCACCACCGCCTCGATCGGCACCCCCTGGATGGCCCGCCGCTCCCCCAGGTCGGCCGCCGTCGTCAGTTCGGCCGCGGCCGGCAGGCGCCGCTGGGCGACGCAGTGCAGCAGCGTGCGGATGTTCGGGGTGATGGCGCCGGCGAGGTCTTCGAGGTCCATGCGGTCCTCGTCATATCCCGGCAACTGCCGCCACACATCCGAGACCAGGACCCGTGCCAGATCGGAAACGCGGCCGAGAAGAAGTTGTGCTCGTTGTGGCACATCCACAATAAGTCTCCGCCCTTCTTCCGCCCGGCCTGGGTAGTCTCGGCCCGGCGACTCCCAGAGTATGTGCTCAATCGCTAACAAGGAGAGCCGCATGACGACCGATGAACGGGCGGTGACTCCGGAGGGTGACCTCGCGGAGACCATGGACGATCACGCGCTCGAGGCCGTGCCGGCCTCGAAGCGCAAGCCGCTGATCCAGCTGATCGTGGTGCAGGTCGGCTGGAACATCAGCGTCAGCAGCTTCCTGGTCGGGGGCGTCGTCGGCGCGGGCACCTCGTTCGGCGAGGGCATGCTGGCGATCGGCCTGGGCAACGTGGTGCTGGCCGTGGTGGCCTCGCTGATCGGCCTGATCGGCTTCCGCACCGGCCTCACCAGCTATCTGGCCTCGCGGGCGGTGTTCGGCCGCTCCGGTTCGGTGGTCGTCTCGCTGGTGCTCGGCATCGTCGCGATGGGCTTCATCGGCGTCCTCATGGACACCTGGGGCGGCGCGGTCAACAAGCTGATCCCGGCTATCCCGTCGGCGGTCTTCGTGATCGCATTCGCGCTGGCCATCCTGACCACGGCCATCTTCGGCTTCAAGGGCCTGCACACGTTCTCGATGGTCGCGGTGCCCGTGCAGGTGGCGATCGGCCTGTTCGCGCTGTACCGGATCGGCACCCTCGACGGCGGCTTCAGCGAGGTCTTCTCGTCGACCCCGGCCGCGGCGATCGGGTTCTCGGCCGCGGTCAGCTCGGTCATCGCCACCTGGGTCACCGGCGCGGCGCTCGTCTCCGACGTGCAGCGGTACGCGTTGAAGGCGCGCGACGTGGTCATCTCGTGCGTGCTGAGCTTCGTCGTCGGCGTCGGCATCTTCGAGGTCATCGCGACCGTCTCGGCCATGAAGGTCGGCAACAGCAACTTCGTGGTCGTCATGCAGGGCCTGGGCCTGCTCGCGCCGGCCGCCGTGCTGCTCTTCCTGGCCCTGTGGAACACGGCCGACAACAACATCTACTCGGCCTCGCTCGCGTTCACCTCGGTCTCCAACCTGCTCAAGGTCAAGATCTCCAAGCCGGTCTGGACGGTCGTCGCGGTGGCGATCGCGGTCGGCATCGCCTTCCTGGGCGTGGCCGACCAGTTCGGCAAGTTCCTGACCGTGATCGGCGTCGTCGTGCCGCCGTTCGCGGGCCTGCTCATCGCCCACTTCTGGGTGGTCCAGCGCCGTACCGAGGACGCCCTGCGCAACCTGCCGGCCGTGCGCTGGGAGGCGGTGGTCTGCTGGATCGCCGCCGCGCTGCTCGCCTACTACGGCGACTTCCTGCTGGTGAACGCGATCGAGGGGCTGGTCGCCGGGTTCGTCCTCTACACGATCGCGGGTCTGGCCCTCAAGAAGGTGAAAGCATGAGGTACGGACTCGGCGTGCCGACCGGCACCGAGGGACTGATGTACGCCGTCCCGTACGCCGACATCGACCAGGCCGTCGAGCTGGCGGTCAAGGCCGAGCAGTCCGGCTTCGAGTCGGTGTGGGGCAACGATCACGTCACCACGCAGCGCTACGTGCGGGACAGCTTCGACGTCCCGCCGCGCTACTACGACCCGTTCGCCTACTTCAGCTACGTCGCTGCGGTGACCGAGCGGGTGCGGCTGGCCACCGCCATCATGGTGCTGCCGTTCCGGAACCCGGTGGTGGCGGCCAAGCAGGTGGCGACGCTCGACCACCTGTCGCACGGGCGGGCCGTGCTGGGCGTGGGGATCGGCGCGTACCGGGAGGAGTTCCAGGCGATGTCGCCCGGGACGCCGCTGCACCGCGGCGAGCACGCCGAGGAGGCGATCGAGGGCTTGCGGCGGCTGTTCACCGAGCGGCGGGCGTCGTACGAGGGGAAGTGGGTGAACTTCGACGACGTCGAGAGTCATCCGAAGCCCGTACAGGAACCGCTGCCGATTCTTTCCGGCGGCAACTCGCCGGGCAGCCGTTCGCGCGCGGCCCGGCTGGCCGACGGCTGGCTGCCGGCCTGTCTCTCGCCGGCCGAGGCCGCGTCGGGCCTGCGGAACATCAAGGACGAGGCCCAGCAGCACGGGCGGGAGCTACCCGGCGCGTTCGAGGTGGCCCTGCAGGTGTGCGTGAGCGTGGCGCCGACGCGCGAGCAGGCGTGGCGCCGGTTCGAGTCGTCGCAGCTGTTCCACCATCTGGTGTCGCTCTCCAGGACGACGCTCAAGGACCAGGGCGTGGACGACCTCATCTCGCGCAACCTGATCGGCACCCCGCAGGACATCGCCGGACAGGTTGCCCAGTACGAGGAATCGGGCGTGAACACGATGGCCGCGCTGCTGTTCGCGGCCGACTCGGTGGACGAGACGATCGACATGATGGCGCAGTTCGGCGCGGAGGTGATCGCCCGATGAAGCGGCCCGTCATCGACATGGACGCACTCGGCGCCGAACGGCTCGCCCGGGTACGGAAAGAGCTGGCCGCCGCGCCCTACGACGCGATCGTGCTCACCGAGCCCGAAAGCGTCCTCTACGCGACCGGCTACCGCAGCATGCCGGGACAGGTGTTCCGCACCCACCGCATGGCCGCGGTCGTCACCGGCGACGACCTGTGGCTGGTCTGCACGGCCGCCGACGCCCCGGCCGCCGCCGCGTCCGGCATCCCGGTGGACCGGCTCGTGCCGTTCGGCCGCTTCTACGTGGAAGCCGCCGCCGCAGCCGCGGCCGCCGCCGCAGCCGCGGCCGGTGACGCCGCCGTGGCCGGTGACGCCGCCGCGGCCGGTGACGCCGCCGCGGCCGGTGACGCCGCAAGGCCATGGCGTGGAGCGGACGCCCCACCCCCGGCGCTGACGCGGATGGCGGACCGCCATCCGGACCTGGAATCGGCCCTCCAGACCGCGCTGAGCGCACTGCCGCCCGGCACCCGGGTGGCTCGGGAGGCCGAGACGGATCTCGCCGTCGCGGCCCGCTCGGTCAAGCTGGCGGCCGAGGTCGCCCTTCTGCGGTACGCGGCGCGCTTGTCGGAGGCGGCGGTCGCCGCAGCCCTCGCGCAGGCCGGCCCGGGCACGACCGAACGCGAGCTGGCCTCGGTCATCGCCGCCACCATGGCCGCGGGCGGAGCCGACCCGCGATTCGTGGTGGCCACCACCGGCGAACACAGCGCGCTGGCCGACGTGGTGCCCACCGATCGGCCCTGGCAGCCGGGCGAGACGGCGCGGTTCGACGTGGGCTGCGTGGTCGACGGCTACTGGTCGGACATCGGCCGCACCGCCGTGCTCGGCGAGCCGGATGACCGACAGCGCCGCGTCTACGCCGCCGTGTACGCGGGCGAGCAGGCGCAGCTCGAAGCTGCCCGGCCCGGCATCACCGCCGAGGAGTTGTTCCGTCTCGGCCTGCAGGGCACCGGCGCCGGCGTTCCGGCCTATCGGCGGCAGCACTGCGGGCACGGAATCGGGCTGTCCATCTACGAGCCGCCCATCATCGCGCCGGGCGGCGAGACCCCGCTGCGGGCCGGGATGACGTTCTGCTTCGAGACGCCGTACTACGAGCTGGGCTGGGGCGGCATGATGATCGAGGACACCGTGGTGATCACCGAGGACGGTTACGAGATGCTCTGCTCGGGCGAGCGCGACCTGCTGGTGGTGCCGGCGTGACGGTCGGCGGCGGGACCGCGTACGCCGGGAAGTTGGCCTGTGTCCGGTGCGGCGCCGAATATGCGGGGGCGGCGCTCGAGCTGGTCGGCGCGGGCTGTCCGGCCTGCACGGCCGCCAATGTGCTGCCGGTCTATGACCTGACGGGTCTCAGCGCCGTGCCGGTAACCTCCGATCAGCCGGGGATCTTCCGGTATCGGGCGCTGCTGCCACTCTCGCCCGGTGTGGCCCCGGTCAGCCTCGGTGAGGGTGGCACGCCGGTGGTCGAGCTGCCGCGGCTCGCCCGGAGCACCGGGCTGCGGCAGGTCTGGGTCAAGGACGAGAGCCGCAACCCGACCTGGTCGTACAAGGACCGCCTGGCCGCCGTGGCGACGACCACGGCGGTCGAGGTCGGCGCGGAAACGGTTGTGGTGGCCAGCACCGGCAATCACGGGGCGGCCGTGGCGGCGTACGCGGCCCGGGCCGGTCTGCGCTGTGTGGTGCTGACACTCGCGTCGGTGCCGACGACGATGAAGACGTTGATGCAGGCGTACGGGGCCGAGGTGGTCGCCCTGCCGAAGCCGGCCGACCGCTGGCGCCTGATGCGGGAGCTGGTGGCTGCGCGCGGCTGGATGGCGATGTCCGGGTTCGCCGATCCGCCGGCCGGCTCGCACCCGTACGGCGTCGACGGGTACAAGACCATCGCGTACGAGCTCATCGAGCAGCTCCCGGCCGCGCCCGACGTGGTGGTGGTGCCGGTGGCGTACGGCGACGGGCTGTCCGGCATCGCCCGCGGGTTCGCCGACCTGGCCGCGCTCGGCGTGATCTCCCGGGTGCCCCGGCTGATCGCCGCCGAGCCGTTCGGGCCGCTGGCCGAGGCCCTGGCCACCGGCTCGGACACGGCCGGGCCGGTGCCGGTGCAGCCGTCGGTGGCGTTCTCGACCGCGTCGCCGTTCGGCACGCGGCAGAGCCTGGCGGCGTTGCGCGGCAGCGGCGGCGCGGCCGTCGCGACCCCCGACAACGACGAGATCATGGCCGAGCAGTTGTCGCTCGCGGCCACGTCCGGGGTCTATCTGGAGGCCTCCAGCGTCACCGCGGCCGTCGCGCTGCGCAAGGCGGCGGCCAGCGGGCTGATCGGGCCGGACGCCACCGCGGTCATCATCGGCACGTCCACCGGCCTCAAGGACGTCGGGGCGACAGCGGCCCGGCTGAGCGAGGTGCCGGTGATCGAGCCGACGATCGTGGCCCTCGACAAGGTGCTGCGATGAGGCTGGCGTTCTCGATCTCCGGGCGCCGCGACTCGGCCGGGGCGGTGCGGGCCGCGGTGGCGGCCGAGGCGGCCGGCTTCGACGACGTGTGGCTCACCGAGGACTACTTCGAACGCGGGGCCTTCGCCCTGGCCGGGGCGGTTGCCGCGCGTACGGCGAAGGTCCGGATCGGCATCGGCGTGGTGAACCCGTGGACCCGGCACCCGGCGCTGACGGCCATGGAGTTCGCCACCCTCGACGAGCTCAGCGGCGGCCGCGCGGTGCTGGGCCTGGGCGCCAGCAACGCGCACTGGATGACCGACCGCATGGGCATCCCGTTCGACCGCCCGCTGGCCCGCACGCTGGAGGCCACCGCCCTGATCCGGCGCCTGCTGACCGGCGCCCACGTGACCGCCGCCGGCGAGTTCTTCACGGTCGACACCGGTCTGTCCTTCCCGCCGGTGCGCCCCGACCCGCCGATCGTGCTCGGTGTGAAGGGCCCCCGCGCGATCACCCGCGGCGGCGCGCTGGCCGACGGTCTGCTGCTGTCGATCCTGGCCGGGCCCGGCTACGTCCGGTGGGTGCGGGAGCGGGTCGGCGCGGGCAAAGAGCTTTCCGCGTACGTGGGGATCGCCGTCGACGACGACCCGGCGAAAGCCCGGGACCGCCTGCGCCCGATGGCCGCCCGGTACCTCGGCGTGCACGGCGATCACCTGATCACCCGCGAGGCCGGGGTCGATCCGGCGCTGGCGGCCGAGCTGCGGTCCGGCTGGCTGACCGGCGCCCCGCGCACCGACCTGGTCACCGACGACCTGCTCGACGAGGTGGTCGTGGCCGGCGACGTACCGGGCGCCGCCCGTGCCCTGAACCGCCTGGCCGACGCGGGCCTGGACGTGGCCGTCGTCCGTGACGACCCCGCCACCGACCCCGAGGAGACGTTGCGCGTGGCCCGGACGGTCAGCCGAGCTCGAGCCGCATGACCACGCGCCGGGTGGTCATGCGGCGCCCGCGCCGGCGGCCAGGTGAGTCCTCGCCGCCGATAGCTCGCCCGAACGGCGAAGCAGACAACCGCCCACACGCCCGGCTTCGCGCCCAAGCCGACGTCGCGGTGACCTCGCTGCACGAGGTCGTCACATTGGTGTAGCCGCGATGGGCGTCCTGCCCGTTCCGGGGGTAGAAAGCGTGAGTGCCTGATCTCAGTCCCCGCCGGCGTGCGCTCGTGCTGGCCATCTGTTGTCTCAGCCTGTTCATCGTGGGGCTGGACAACACCATCGTCAACATCGCGCTGCCGGCTCTGCGGACTGACCTGGACACGTCGGTGTCCGGGCTGCAGTGGGTGCTCGACGCCTACACGCTGGTGCTGGCCAGCCTCCTCATTCTGGCCGGCAGCACGGCCGACCGGGTGGGACGGCGGCGTACCTTTCAGACGGGTCTGGCCCTGTTCACCGTCGGCTCTCTGCTGTGCAGTGTGGCGCCGGGGCTGGGGTGGCTGATCGTCTTCCGGATGATGCAGGCGGTCGGCGGGTCGATGCTCAATCCGGTGGCCATGTCGATCATCACCAACACGTTCACCGAACCGCGCGAGCGGGCCCGGGCCATCGGGGTGTGGGGCGGTGTGGTCGGGCTCAGCATGGCGCTCGGGCCGGTGCTGGGGGGCGTTCTGGTCGAGACGCTGGGATGGCGCTCGATCTTCTGGATCAACGTGCCGGTCGGGATCGCCGCCGTCGTGCTGACCGCGTTGTTCGTGCCCGAGTCGCGGGCGCCGCGGCCCCGCCGCATCGATCTGGTGGGGCAGGCTCTGGTGCTGATCCTGCTGGCCTCCATCACGTACGGAATCATCGAGGGGCCCGGCACGGGCTGGGGCTCGGCCGAGATCGTCGGCTGTTTCGTGCTGGGCGCGGCCGCGCTGGCCGGCCTGCTGCTGTACGAGCCCAGGCGCGCCGATCCGCTGCTCGACCTGCGCTTCTTCCGCAGCGTCCCGTTCAGCGGGGCCACCCTCATCGCCGTCTCGGCCTTCGCCGCGCTGGCCGGTTTCCTGTTCCTCAACACCCTCTACCTGCAGGATGCCCGCGGGCTGTCGGCCCTGCACGCCGGGCTCTACACGCTGCCCATGGCCGCCATGACCGCGGTGTTCGCGCCGCTGTCGGGCCGGCTGGTCGCCGCCCGCGGCGCCCGGCTGCCGCTGATCCTGGCCGGGACCGCGATGACCCTGGCCATCCTGCCGCTGACCCGCCTCACCACCACGACCCCGGACGCCGTGCTGATCGGCTGCTATCTGCTCTTCGGCATCGGGTTCGGGCTGGTCAACGCCCCCATCACGAACACCGCGGTCGCCGGCATGCCGCGGGCCCAGGCCGGGGTGGCGGCCGCCGTCGCGTCGACGTCGCGGCAGGTCGGCGGATCGCTCGGCGTGGCGGTCATCGGCGCCGCGGTCGTGTCCGGCTTCGACGGCTCGATGGCCACGGGATTCGCCGCGGCCAGTCACGCCGGCTGGTGGATCATCGTCGGCTGCGGCCTCGCCGTGCTGACCCTGGGTGTGGTCACGACCGGGCGCCGGGCCCAGGCCACCGCCCAGCGGGTCGAGGACGCGGTCCCCGCGTAGAAGCCGTCAGATGGCCAGACCGACATACTTGGTCTCCAGGTACTCGTCGATGCCCTCGGCGCCGCCCTCGCGGCCGAAGCCGGAGGCCTTGACGCCGCCGAACGGCGCCGCCGGGTGCGACACGATGCCCTGGTTGACGCCGACCATGCCGGCCTCGAGGGCCTCGCTGACCCGCACGGCCCTCGACAGGTCGCGCGTGAAGACGTACGCCACCAGGCCGTACTCGGTGTCGTTGGCCCGCGCCACCGCCTCGTCCTCGTCGGTGAACGTGGCGATCGGCGCGACCGGGCCGAAGATCTCCTGCCGGTTCAGCTCCGCCTCCGCCGGCACGCCGGTGAGCACGGTCGGCGGGTAGTAGTAGCCCGCGCCGCCGGTCGGTGAGCCGCCGCACAGCACCTTCGCGCCGAGCCGGACCGCGTCGTCGACCAGCGCGGCCACCTTGGACCGGGCGCCGGCGTCGATGAGCGGGCCGACCTCCTCCCCCACCCGCAGGGCGGCCATGCGGTCGGCGAACCGCGCGGTGAACTCGGCCGCCACCGACTCGTGCACCAGAAAACGGTTGGCCGCCGTGCAGGCCTGACCCATATTGCGCATCTTCGCCGCCAGCGCGCCGTCCACCGCGGCGTCGAGGTCGGCGTCGGCGAAGACCAGGAACGGCGCGTTGCCGCCGAGTTCCAGCGAGAGGCGCAGCAACTGCTCGGCCGACTGCTCCATCAGCAGGCGCCCGACCGGGGTGGAGCCGGTGAAGCTGAGCTTGCGGGTGCGGGGGTCCCGCACGAGCGGTTCCACGACCTCGGCCGTACGCGTGGTGGGCACGACATTGAGAACGCCGGCCGGCAACCCCGCCTCGCGCAGCAGGTCGGCCAGGGCCAGCATGGTCAGCGGGGTCTGGGTGGCCGGCTTGACCACCATGGCGCAGCCGGCCGCCACCGCGGCGCCGATCTTGCGGGTGCCCATGGCCAGCGGAAAGTTCCACGGCGTGATCAGCAGGGCCGGGCCGACCGGCTGCCGCACGGTCAGCAGCCGGGTGGCGCCGTCCGGGGCGGTCGACCAGGCGCCACGGGCCCGCACCGCCTCCCCGGCGAACCAGCGGAAGAACTCGGCGCCGTACGCGACCTCGCCGCGCGCCTCGGCCGGCGGCTTGCCCATCTCGGCCGTCATCAACGCCGCGAACTGCTCGCGCCGCTCGGTGAGCAGCTCGAACGCGGCGCGCAGGATCTCGCCGCGGGTCCGCGCCGGGGTGGCTGCCCACTGCCGCTGCGCCTGGTGCGCGGCGGTCAGCGCGGCCAGCCCGTCGGCCGGTGTCGCGTCGGCCACCGAAGCCAGCACCTCTCCGGTGGCCGGGTTCTCGACGTCGACGGTCGCGCCGTCGCCCGAATCGCGCCAGGCGCCGCCGATGAAGAGTCCCGTGTGCGTCATGCTTTCAGCCTCGGCAGCCGGATGCCATGCTGTCCAATACTTGAAAGGCCGCGGAACGATGCTCGGGAGGCATGGGCGTGGAGCTTCGACCGGTGCGCTACTTCGTGGCGATCGCCGACGCCGGATCGGTCACCGCGGCCGCGGCGGCGCTCCACCTCACCCAGCCCTCGATGTCCCGGCAGGTGCACCAGCTGGAAAGGCAGCTGGGAATCGAGCTGTTCGTCCGCGACCGTGGCCCGTTCCGGCTGAGCGCGGCCGGCAGCGAGTTCCTGCCCGTCGCCCGCCGGCTGCTGGCCCAGGCCGAGGCGGCGTGGGAGACGGCTCGCGCGATAGCCGCCGGCCGCCTGCGACGGCTGACCATCTCGGCCCCCGGCACCACGCTGACCGACGTGGTGGCGCCGTTCCTGGCCACGCTGACCGCCGACGACCCTATGCCCGCGGTATGGGAGGAGGTGCCGGCATCGGTGTACGCGACGCTGGGCCGCGGAGCCGACCTGGCCATCGGGACGACCCCCTGGCCGTCCGACCTCGAAGGCATGCCGCTGGCCGAGCTGCCGGTCTGGGCGTACGTGCCCCCGGCCGACCGGTGGGCCGGCCGCGAGACCGTCGCGGTCGACGAGCTGGTGACCCGCACGCTGCTGCTGCAGACCCGCGACTTCCACCCGCGGCGCGCCCTCGACCAGGCGCTGGCGGCGGCCGGACTGGCGTACGGCAAATTCCACGAGTTCGCCGCGGCCGAGGTGGCCCAGGCCGTCGCCGCCTCGGGCCGCGGGGTGGCGGTCGTCTCCGACGATCCCCGCTTCGACCTGCGGCCGGTGGCGATCCAGGGCGTACGGATCAGCCTCTACGCCGCCTGGGAACCGCACCACCACGGCGCCGCCACCCTCAAGTCGATCGCCGAACGGCTACGGTCATTCTGCGCCGGCCGCTACGGCCTGCGATGAACGCCGATCCGTCGACAAGGTGTCATCCTGCCCAATCGCCTCGTCGGCGAGGTATCTCGACTGGCAGTTCCTCCGGGCGTACGGCCCGGAACAACCCCTCGCAACGACGTCGTGAGGTTCCGCGCCGGCCGCCCGGACTGGTAGCGGGCGGCCGGCCGGACGGATCGGTCAGCTGAGGCGGGCGAACGCCTGCCCCGCGACCGCGTCACCCGAGGACATCCCTAAGTCGGCGTCCCACTGGTAATGCACGCCCAGGTAGACGCGGCTCCGGGCGTTCTCGGCGGCGGCGGACGAGAACGACGTGTACGTCCGGTACTGCTGCTCGTTCGGGTCGACGCTGTCGACCCGGAAGGTGACGTTGTCGGTGCCGAAGTACCGCTTCATGACCCCGGCCCACGCGCCGGCCAGCGTGGCGTGCCCGGAGGTGTAGGCCGGGAAGGGCGGCGAGAACCGTACGCCGCTGCGGTTGACCGAGAGCGGCTGCCAGTCCGGGTCGGCCACTGTGGCCGGGTTGCCGTCGGTGTCGGCCAGGCGGATCGCCGACTCCGGACGCCACAGGTCGATGGGGGTACGGAACTTGGCGTCCCACGACACGATGGCGGCGTCGGCCATCGCCAGGGTGACCAGGGTGTAGAGCCGGGCGGCCTGGAAGGAGTCGAGGTTCCGTTCCAGGGCCAGGATCGACGTGTGGCGCAGCAACTGGCCCGGCGGCTTGTAGGTGCCAGCGACGTCGTTGGCCCAGAAGAAGGCGATCTTCGTCTGCTCGGCGGTGCGCGTGGTGGAGTTGACCGCGCCGAGCGACTTCACCTCGTTCAGCTGTGCGGCGTATTCCAGACTGGCCAGCAACGCGGGCAATGAGCTGAATCCGCCGGGCGGCGGCGGCCGGAACTGGGTTCCCGAGCCCAGGGTGAACGGCGTGACCCCGCCCCAGTTGGGCGTCGCCGCCGGGCCGGAACCGGTCTGACGCCACTGGCCGGGCTCGGTGCCATCGGCGTAGGGGGTGTCGTCGTTCGAGTTGTCGTTCGCCCGGGCGGCCAGGATGCGCTGGGCCGCGGTGACCCCGACGGACGTGCTCCAGCCCTCCGGACCCGGGTTGCCGACCGGCCTGTACTTGGCCGCCTCGGTGTAGAAGGCGGTGAAGTCGACGGTCGGAAAGATGCGCGGCAGTACGGTCCGCGCGGCGGCATCGATGTTGGACACGACGTCGTAGTTGTAGTTCGGTTCCCGTGACACCCGCCCCAGGTAGGGGGTGGCGTTGCCCTGCAGCGAGACGACCGTGTCGTAGATCGCCGCGTTCAGCACGGCCGCCCAACGGGTGAGCGGGCCCGGAGCGAAATCGGTGCGGCTGAAGGCGTATCGCAGAGCTTCGTTCCACAGGATCACGTGGTCGGTACCGGCGGGAATCGCCCCGGCCGGGCCGGAACTCGCCAGCACGGCCGCGGTGCTTCCGGTCGCGGCCGCGAGGCCGAGCGCGAGTGTGTTTCTCAGGACGGATCGTCGTTTCACCAGGGTCCCCCGTGAGCGATGGATGCACGGGGCCCACGGCCGGTCTTCCCCAGCCGGACCCCCGTACGGCTTCCCCCGATTCTTCGCATGCTTCACCATCGACGTCAATGGATGCTCGATCCGGACGGTGGCCGGAAGGTGGCAACGGATGGCTGAGTGACGGGTTCCGTGCGGACGGTGACGGATTTAGGTTGCTGGATATTCAGGTCCACCGTTCGACCAGGGGAGAACACATCGTGGTGTCTCGATCGACATGGAGACGGGTAGGCGGCGTGGCCGCCGCAGCCGTGCTGCTGGGCGGTTTTGTCGCCGCCGGGCCCGCGCAGGCTTCGTCCGGGAGCTCAGTCAAGGATGTGACCAAGGCGGTCACGTTGGCCGGGGTGCTGCGGCACCTCGTGGCGTTCCAGGCGATCGCCAAGATCAGCGGGGACACGCGGGCGTCCGGAACGCCCGGATACAAGCGCAGCGCCGACTATGTCTCGACGCTGATGCGGGCGGCCGGCTACCGGGTCACCCGGCAGCCGTTCGAGTTCAATTTCTGTTCGGAGAACGGGTCGTCGTTCGCGCAGACCGCGCCGGCGCCGGCCACCTACACCGACCAGGTCGACTACGACGTCATGGACTGTTCCGGCGCCGGCACGGCGACCGGCCCGATCGTCCCCGTCGACCTGCAGCTGACGGCACCCAACACCAGCACCTCGGGCTGCGAGGCGGCCGACTTCGTGGGCGTGACCGGGCGGATCGCGCTCGTGCAGCGGGGCGGATGCCCGTTCGGCCAGAAGGCGGCCAACGCCGAGGCGGCGGGCGCGATCGGGGTCATCATCATGAACCAGGGTGACACCACCGGGGCGGACCGCCAGGACCTCTTCTTCGGCACCCTGGGCGCCCCGGTCGGCATTCCGGCCATCGGGGTGTCGTACCCGCAGGGTGTCGCGTTCGCCGGCGCCGCCGGACTCACCCTGTCGATCACGACCGACACCGTGGCCGACGTGCGGCAGACCGAGAACGTGATCGCGGAGTCGCGCCACGGCAACCCGGACGAGGTCGTCATGTCCGGCGCCCACCTCGACTCGGTGCCCGCGGGGCCGGGCATCAACGACAACGGCACCGGCAGCGCCGGCATCCTCGAGACGGCGCTCCAGATGCGCAACCAGAAGACCAAGAACAAGCTGCGGTTCGCCTGGTGGGGCGCCGAGGAGGCCAACCTGGTCGGCTCGACGTTCTATGTGAACAGCCTGAGCGAGGAGGAGCACGCCAAGATCGCGCTCTACCTCAACTTCGACATGATCGGGTCGCCCAACTACACGTTCGGCGTGTACGACGGTGACAACTCCGACAACACCGGCGCCGGGCCCGGGCCGGCCGGCTCGGCCCAGATCGAAGCCGTCTTCCAGAAGTTCTTCGCCGACCGCCGGCAGTTCACGGCGGCCTCGGACTTCACCGGCCGCTCCGACTACGGGCCCTTCATCGGCACCGGCATCCCGGCCGGCGGCCTGTTCACCGGGGCCGAGGTCGAGAAGACCGCGGACGACGTGACCAAGTGGGGCGGCGTCGCCGGGGCGGCCTACGACCCCTGCTACCACCAGGCCTGCGACAGCCTGACGCCCGAGCGGGACGGCGCCGACAAGGCGTTGTACGCCCAGCTCCGGCGGGCCTACAAGAACAAGCTGTTCGGCAACGTCAACACGTTCGCGCTCGACACGAACGCCGACGCGGTCGCCACCGCGGTGGCCACGTTCGCCAAGGACACGTCGTCGATCCCGCCGCGCGCCGCGGCGGCCTCGGCGGCCCGGACGGCGGCGGCGGCCGACCGGAACAGTCACGGTGATTGGCTGAGTTAGGGACAATGGTGGTGGCCGGCGTCACACCGCCGGTCACCACCTTGACCCGATGACGGAGAATGGTTCGCATGATCGCGAGGCGGATCGGCACCCTGGTCGCCACCCTGCTGGCTGTGGCCGGCGCCGGGGCATGCGGAAACGCGGCCCCCGCCGACCAGCGCCGCCACGAGCAGGCCGCCATCGCCCCGGCACCCGTGGCCGAGGTGCGCGCTCCCGCACGTGAGGTTCAGGCCGCCGCGGCCGCGACCACCGGCGTCCTGAACGTGCCCGCGACCTTCCGCCTGCCGCCCGGCAGTCGGGTGACCGCGCTGGCCGACAGCGAGGCCGGCGCGTCGTTCACGCTCACCGCGCCCGGTCCCGAGGCGGTCCTCTCGTTCTACCGCAGCGAGTTGCAGCGGTCCTCGTTCACGATCGTCGCCGACCGGGCCGAGGCCGGCGCCACGAGCCTCTCCTTCCGCGACGCCGAGGGCTGGGCCGGCACCATCTACGCCACCGCCCAGCGCGCCACCGTCGCCGTCCGCCGCGCCTGACCCCGCGCCCCCACGGCGTCGACGATCTTTGGCAGGATGCTGCCGCGGCACGGGGATGCCATTCGCGACACGGGGCGCGGTTCCCGGTCCGCGGGGAGGATTCCACATGCGACGGATATTCCTGTCGATCACGCTGGTGCTGTCCGGCCTGGCCTTCGCGGCGCCGGCGAGCGCGGCCGCGGCGGCGGCGCCGACCGTGCGGCTGGTCTCGGCCACCGTGGTGGCCGGCGGAGCCGGGGTCGACTTCCGCTACACCGTCAACTGCGGCGGTCAAGGCCGCTTCGGGCTCAACCAGTACGTCTCACAAGAGGTCGGCGACGAGTCGACCGGCGCGTCCGGCACGCTCTATCTCGACTGCACCGGCCGCCCGCAGGACGTGTCCCTGCGCGCGTGGTACTCGTTCCGCCTCGCGGCGCAGCCCGGCCCGGCGACCCACGAGCTGACCGCGGCGTTCCTGCTCGCCGGTGGCAACAACCAGCAGCAGAAGCAAGCGGGAGCCGTCACCTTGCGGGACCGGGCCCCGCGCAACGTGATCAGCGCGCCGGGTGTGCCGACGATGTTCTTCTACGGCGCCTCGGTCGACCCGGCCGCCGACAAGATGACCCTGAACGCGGTCTGGAATTGCGACTCCAGCCCGGCCACGAGCACCGGGATCACGGTGGCGCAGGCGGTCGACGGCCGCGTCGCGTACGGCCACGGCGGCTTCGAATACCAGTGCACCGGCCAGTGGGAGACGACCGAGGTGGTCTTCACCGGAACGGTGAGCGAGCCGTCGTTCCGGGCCGGGACGGTCAGCGTCACCAGCCAGTTCGGGTGGTGCGGCGACGACGAGAACGGCGAGTTCTCGTGCACCGACCGCAACCTGAGCGACACGGTCACGGTCGGCTGACCGCACCGGCCGTTCGTACGCTCGGGACTTTCGACGGCTCGGTCACCGGCGGCCCTCAGCCTTGGTTGAGGGCCGCCTTCTTGGTCTCGGCACGGCGGTTGATTGAAGCGCGCGACGCGGCACAATGGACGGACAGCCGACGCGGGGGTGTCAGACGGCCCGAGTGTTCGAGTCGCCGGACGGGCCACCCGGCCCGGCGCGTTTCATCGAGCTGTACCGCGGCTTCATGATCTCGAAGACGGTGTTCGCGGCCGTCGAGCTCGGCCTGTTCGAAGCGGCCGGGCCCGAGCCCGCCACCCCGGCCGAGCTGGCCGAACGCTGCGGCATCCCGGAACGCAGCGCGCGGGCGACGGCCGATCTGCTGGCCGACGCCGGTCTGCTCGCACGCGACGGCGGCGGGTTCCGCAACGCGCCCGACGCCGAGGCCTTCCTCACCGGCCGCGGGCCCGCCGACCTGCGCACGATGGCCCGCCGCGGCGACGACGTCATCCGCCGTCGTTGCCCACGCCCATTGATCGACATGCTTCGATCGCCGCGACTGTTCGGTCCACGTCGTCCTCGTCGGTCGAGAAGTTCGACACCGAGATGCGGATGGCCGCGGAGCCGTTCCAGGTGGTTCCGCTCATCCAGGTGGTTCCCTCGCGCTGCAGGGCGCGCAGGGCCCGCTGCGTCTCGTCGTCGCTTCCCAGCCGTACGAGAACCTGGTTGAGCACCACCTCGTTGAGGATCTCGGCGCCGCCCGCGCTCAGGCGTTGCGCGAACCGGTGGGCCAGCTCGCACGAGCGGTCGACCAGAGCGGCGATGCCGTCGCGGCCGAGCTGACGCATCGCCGCGTAGACCGCGAACCCGCGGGCCCGCCGGGAGTGCTCGGGGTTGTAGTCGATCTGATCGCGCTCGCCGCCCTCGGCGTGCTGCAGATAGCTCGCCCGCACCCCCATGGCGGCGCGGTGAGCGGCCGGGTGCGCGCAGATGACGAGACCCGAGTCGTACGGGACGTTGAGCCACTTGTGGGCGTCGGTGGACCACGAGTCGGCCCGCTCGACGCCGGCCAGCAGCGGCCGCAGACGCGGACTGGCCGCCGCCCACAGCCCGAACGCTCCGTCGACGTGCAGCCAGGCCCCGGCCGCCGTGCACAGGTCAGCGATCTGGTCCAGCGGGTCGATCGCCCCGGTGTTGACGTTGCCGGCCTGGGCGCAGACGATCGCCCGCTCCCCGTCGAGGGCCTCGGCCAGCGCCTCCGGGACCATCCGGCCCTGCGCGTCCATCGCCACCGGGACCACGCAGTTCGTGCCCGTCCCGAGGTGGCGCAGGGCCCGGTCGATCGTGCCGTGCCGCCCCTGCCCCACGATCACCCGCACCCGCGGCGCGCCCCACAGCCCATCGGCGTCGACATCCCAGCCGTGGGGGCGCAGCACCTCACGGACGGCGATGGCCAGCGCCGTGAAGTTGGCCATCTGCCCGCCCGTGACGTAGCCGACCGAGGCCCGCGCGGGCAGTCCGAGCACGTCCAGGAGCCAGGTCGCGGCCGTCTCCTCGACCACGCTCGCGGCCGGGCCGAGCACGTACAGGCCCGCATTCTGGTCCCAGGCCGACGTCAGCCAGTCGGCGGCGAGCGCGGCCGGCGTGGCCCCGCCGACCACGAAGCCGAAGAAGCGGCCGCTGGACGAGGCCATGATGCCGGGCTCGGCGGCAGCGATGAGCTCGGCCACCACCCGCTCCGGCGGCAGCGGGCCGTCCGGCAGTGGCCCGCCGAGGGCCGCCCGCAACTCCTCCAGCGAGGCCGACGGCCGCACCGGGCGATCCGGCAGCCCGCCGAGATATGTCGTCGCATGGTCGAAGGCCGCGCCGAGCGGCCCTTTCCAGTCCGGTCGCTCCATGCCGTCAGGCTAGGACTTTTCCCGCCGCTGGCTATTGGATGATCGGCCACCTGTGCCGAACTGCGGTCGGTGCGACGGTGCAAATTCGTCATCATCGCGGACATCGCCGCGCGGACACTCGGCTTCGCCTGGCTCGGCGTCGGGGCGATCGTGCCTATCGTGTTCTCCGTGACCGGCCGCCGCCCCGCGCGGGCCGGCCTCTCAGCGCAGGAGGACAGCCGATGACCGACGTCGTGAGCTACCGGCCGGCCCCGGAGGAGTTGTCGTACACCTTCGGCGGGCGTGAGCCGGTACGCCGGGTCGAGCCGGGCACGATCGTCGAGCTCTACACCGAGGACTGCTTCGGCGGCCGGGTGCGCGACGTCGGTGATCTGCCCTCCGTGGTCTGCGAGTTCCCGTACCTCAACCCGGTCACCGGCCCGATCCACGTCGAGGGCGCCGAGCCCGGCGACACCCTGGCCGTGCACTTCGCCGAGATCGTGCCGGCCCGCGAGTGGGCCGTGTCGTCGACCTTCCCGCACTTCGGGGCGCTCACCACCACGCACACCACGGCGATGCTGCACGCGCCGCTGGACGAACTGGTGTGGCGCTACGACGTCGACGTGGCGGCCGGGGTCGTCCGCTACCACGCCCGGCGCAGCGACTTCAGCGTCGAACTGCCGCTGGACCCCATGCACGGTACGGCGGGAGTCGCCCCGGCCGCGTTCGAGAGCCGCATGACGATCGTCCCCGACGCGCACGGCGGCAACCTGGACACCCCGGAACTGCGGGCCGGCGTGACCGCCTACTTCGGCGTCAACGTGCCGGGCGCGCTGTTCGCCCTCGGCGACGGCCACTGCCGCCAGGGCGACGGCGAGGTCTGCGGCACCGGCGTCGAATCGGCCATGAACACGGTGGTGATCCTCGACCTGATCAAGGGCGTGGACACGCCGACGCCGCGGTTCGAGACGGACACCGCGCTCATGTCGGCCGGCTCGGCCCGGCCGCTCGAGGACGCGTACCGGATGAGCCAGCACGACCTGGTGACCTGGACAGCCGGCCTGACCGGCCTCGACGTGCTCGACGCCTACCAGCTGATCAGCCAGGCCGGCGAGGCCCCGGTCGGCAACGTCTGCGACCCTAACTACACGATGCTGGCCAAGGTGGCCAAGACCTTCCTGAACAACCCTCCCGCGTACGAGGGCATCCACGCCCGCCTGCGCTCCACCGCCCGGGACTACCTCGCCACGAGATGACGGCGTTCGTCAGCCGCCGGTGAGGATCGACAGCACGGTGCGGGTCACGATGCCGGGAACCTCGCCTTCGCGGAGGCGGCCGGTGCGCACCTCTTCGGCGGCGCCGTGCAGCACGTGCTGGATGCCGAGGGGCCTCATCGCCGAGGTCAGGGGTGACGCCGTCAGCGACGGCCGACCAGCGCGCCCACCTCGGTGCGGGAGCTGACGCCCAGCTTGCGCAGGATGTTGGAGACGTGGACGGCGGCGGTCTTCGGTGAGATGTAGAGGCGGCGGGCCAGTTCGGTATTGGTGAGGCCGTCGCTGATCAGGACGGCCACCTCGCGTTCGCGCGGGGTCAGCGAGGCCGGCCCGGACACCGCGGGCGGCGCGTCGGCCGGGGCGAGGCCCAGTTGGGCGCGCACCTGGTCGAGCTGGGCCACGCGCCAACCGGCCCACCCGGCCAGCAACGTCGCGGCTGCCTCGGCGTGGGCGGCCGCCTCGGCCCGCTGGTCGGCGGCGAGCAGGCAGCGGGCGGCCCCCACCCGTACGGTGCCTCGGATCGCCGGGTTGAAGAACGGCACCTCGGTGATCGAGAGATAGCCGGGCAGCGCCTCGGCGGGCCGGCCGCGGGCCTCCGTCAGCTGCGCGTCGACGAGCGTCAGGTAGGCCGGCGCCACGTCGGCGTCGAGCAGCTCGTCGACCAGGCGGCCGAGGTGGGGCGCGGGCAGGCCCAGGTCGAGCGCGGCCGAGATCAGGTCGTGGGCCTGCTCCCCGCTGCGCCATTCCTGCCGCTTCAGGCCGGCCAGCAGGTCGCCCAGGGCGGCCTCGGCGCGCGGCAGGTCGCCGCGGCGGCAGGCCAGGTGGAAGGTCAGGCCGGGAACGGTGACCGGTGGGTTGTCGGTCAGCGCGGCCAGGTCGGCCACGATCTGCTCGACCCGGTCGTTGTCGCCCGCTTCGAGCAGCAGTCCAGCCAGGAAAACACCGTGGTAGTCGGCCCAGCGGCCGCGGCGCCGGTAGCCGCTGTCGTGCTCGCGGCCCTCCTCCAGCGCGGCTATCGCGACCCGCAGGTCGCCGGTGCGCTGAGCCAGGCGGGCCCGGCCGTGGAAGTAGGTGGCCACCGCCAGCGACTCGAAGCCGGCCCGCTCGGCGTCGACCCGCATCCGTTCCAGGGCCTCGGCGTGCTCGTCGGGCGAGGCCGGGGGGACCTCCTGCACGAGGGTGTTGAGGGCGCGGGCGGCCAGCACCCACTCCCCCGCCTTCTCGGCCTCGTCGACCAGGCCGGACAGGATCTCGCGGCCCTCGGCGGCCGACTGCGGGCGCTCGCTGAGGGCCGAACCCTTCTCGAGCAGCGCGGTCAGGCGGATCACGGGCAGGTCGAACTCGGCGGCCAGTTCCAGCGCGCGGTCGGCCCAGACCAGCGCCCCCTCGAGGTCGTCACGCAGGTAGCACGACTGGGCGACCGCGGTCATCGCCCGGGCCTGCCCGGCGCCCGGCGAGAGCTGGGCGATCAGGGTCTCGATGTCGTGGGTCAGGACGCCCATCTCGTCGTACTCGCGGGACTCCCAGGCGATGCGGACGAGCAGGTAGAGCGCCTCGGCCCGATCGGCCGCGGCCCCGGCGAGGTCGCGCCAGCGCCGGCCGTAGCGCAGCGCGTCGTCGAGCAGGCCGGCCAGCCAGGCCGCCCGGGCGGCGGCGCCCAGCAGGCCGGTGTCGTCGGGCAGCTCGTCGAGGCCCATCTCGGCCAGTTGCAGGGCCTGGTAGGCCGAGCCGATCGAGAGGTAGAGGGCGGCGCCACCGCGGGCAGCCGCGACCATGTCGTCGTAGCGGCCGGCGCCGCGGGCGTGGTGCGCCACCATGGCCGGATCGGAGGAGCCGCCGGCCAGCAGGACCTCGAGGGCCGCCTCGTGCAACCGGCGGCGCTGGCGGCCGAGCATCTGGCCGGCGATCGCCTCGCGCACCAGGGCGTGGCGGAACGCGAACTCGTCCTCACCCGACTCGATCAGCACACCCCGGGTCACCAGGTCACGCAGGACGGCGATCAGGTCGTCCTCGCCGGTGCCGGAGACGCCGGCCAGCAGGTCGAACGGGATGCGCTGGCCGAGCACGGAGGCCGCCTCGACGATGCGCACGCTGACCGGCTCGAGGTCGTCGACCTGGCGGCGCAGGACGTCGGCCAGGCTCCACGGCAGCGGCTGCTCGACCAGCGCCTCGACGTCGTGGCCGGGCAGCGCGCGCAGCAACTCTTCGAGGAAGAACGGGTTGCCACCGGTGCGGTGGTGCAGCGCGGTCGCGGCCCGCAGCGGGGCCGGAGCGCCGGTGGCCGCGGCGAGCAGGGCCGCCGTCTGGGCCGGGGTCAGGCGATCGAGCCGCACGTGGGTGACGGCGTGCCGCCGCTCCAGGCGGCCCAGCAGACCGGCCACCGGCTGGCGGCGGGTCACCTCGTCGGGCCGGTAGGTGCCGATGAGCAGGCGCGGCCCGCGCTGGTCGGCGATCCGCTCGAACAGGGCCGCGCTCTCGGAGTCGGCCCAGTGCAGGTCTTCGAAGACGACGACGGCCGGCCGGTCGCCGATCAGGCCGGCCAGGATGGCGACGCCGGTGTGCAGCCGCTCGACCGGGCTGCGCCGGGCGTCGGCCAGGGCGGCCAGCTGCTCGTCGCTGACCTCGGCCCGGCCGTCGATGGCGTCGAGCAACACCTCGTACGGCCGGGAGAGCGACCCCGGCTCGGCCTGACCGACCAGAACGACGGTCGAGGCGGGCAGCGTGGCCAGCAGCTCGTGCACCAGCCGGGTCTTACCGATGCCGGGTTCGCCCGCGATGATCGCGACAGCCGGCTCGCCGGAGGAGGCGAGCCCCGCCAACCGGCGCAGCTCGCCCTCCCGGCCGATCATCACCGGGCCGGCACCGCCGCGGAGGGTTCGCACGGGGCAACCCTACCGGTGGGCGGGCGGGCCGTCCGGGCCCGGCGCGTGACACGGAACTCGCGGGCGCGCTTCAGCAAGTGGCTCTTCTCGGCCTCGGCGATCAGCTCGCGGTGACGGTCGTTGACCAGGGTCAGCATCAGTTCCGGGTGGATCAACATGGCGGGCCTCCTCGGTGCCGGTCGATGGCTCAATCCTGGGCCGGCAGAAGGCCTGTCACATCGGGCGCGTTTACCTATCTTCGCTGGTCACGAGCGGTCTAGGTATGCCTAGATCGTGGACCGCGCCGATCAGCAGGCGCCAGAAGGCATCGACGTCGAGCGCCACCGCGACCTCGCAGTTGTCCGGCCTTCCGCTGCGGTGGTGCAGGTCGGCGACGGTCGCGCCCCGGGTGTACGTGCCACCGAGCTCGACCACGACCGGGGCCGCCACCGTGCGTACGACGGACGGGTCGAGCACGCAGGCCACGGCGACCGGGTCGTGCACGGGCGGGTGCTCGAAGCCGAAGTTGCGCCGGTAGGCGTCCGCGAAGAACGTCATGAGCTCGGCGCAGACGGTGCCGACCCGGGTGTCCAGGCCGCGGAACTCGTTGATGACCCGCGTGGTGGCCAGTGCCCGGTGCGTGACGTTGAGCCCGATCATGGTGAGCGGAAGGCCCGACCGCAGCACGATGTCGGCCGCCTCGGGGTCGGTGACGATGTTGAACTCCCCGTACGGCGTGGTGTTGCCCCGCTCGGTCGAGCCACCCATGAAGACGACGCGGCGCACGTTCCGGGCTGCCTCGGTGTGCAGTCGCAGGAACAGCGCGACGTTGGTCAGCGGCCCGGTGGCGATCAGCGTGACCGGCTCGGGCGACCCCGCCACCAGCCTCCGCATCAGCTCGACGGCGTGCACGCCCACCGTCCCGGCGACCGGCCCGTCGAGGTCCGGACCGTCGAGCCCGGACTCGCCGTGGATGTCGTCGGCGACGGTCAGGTCGCCGACCAGCGGCCGCTCGCACCCGGCAGCGACCGGGATGTCGGACGCGCCGGCCAGAGCGAGGATCTTCTGGGCGTTGGCGGTGGTCTTGTCGAGCGTCTGGTTGCCGGCGACGGTGGTGACCCCGAGCAGGTCGAGCCGGGGGTCGGCCACGGCCAGCAGCAGCGCCAGCGCGTCGTCGTGCCCGGGGTCGCAGTCGATGATGGCGGGGTTGGTCACGTGACTCCCGGGAGGATGGTGCCGGTGAGCAGGCTGCCCGGGTCGGGCTGGCCCTCAGGATTGTTGGTGACGACCACGACGAGGTCGCGGTCGGGCACGACGGCGACGAGCCTTCCGACCTTCATGCCCGCCCTCCTAGCGGCACGCTACGCCGTCTGATGGTGTGAGCCCAGGGAGCGGCGCCACCTTGTAGAAGGGGCGCCCATGGCCGTCTTCCGCATCCTGGAGGCCACCGCCCGGCCCGGTGCGGAGCTGGTGACATCCTGTGGAGCGTGAAGCCAAGGTGCTCCCTCTACGTGGACGTCGGTTACCTGCTCAGCGCCACAGCTGTGCGGGTGACGGGGACGTCGCTGCGCAACGGGGTTCGGGTCGACTATGAGGCGCTGATTGACGCGCTCGTCCAGCAGGCCGAGGCGCTGTCGGAGTTGCCGGTGCTTCGGGTGCACTGGTACGACTCGGCGCGAGACGGCGTGCCCGACAATCAACAGCAATTCATCGGCGAACTGCCCAACGTCAAGTTGCGGCTCGGCCGGTTCGGCGTCGACGGCCAGCAGAAGGGCGTCGACCTGCGCATCGGACTTGATCTGGTGACGCACGCACGAAACGGAGCCGCGGACGTCTTCATTCTCGTTTCGGGGGACGATGATCTGACCGAGGCGGTGGAGGAGGCCCAAGTTCACGGTGTCCAGGTCATTTTGCTCGCCGTTCCGAACTCGCAGGACAAGCCGCACGGCATCAGTCGGCACCTGATTCGCGCCGCCGACGGACTCAAAGTCATATTTCCGGAAACCATCGACCAGACGGTGACGAAGGTCGAAGTCCCCTCCATCACGCCACCAACGGCGTCGGCGCCGCGAGGTGACCGGCCGGGAGCGTGGGTTACGTCCCTCGGCCCGGCCACGCAGGGAGACACAGGCACGCTTCGCGCGGCATCGATGCCGGCGCTCGGCGCGACCATCGAACGCGAGCCCCAGGGCACAACGACGTATGAGGATCCCGCTGAGCTCGCCGAACAGATCGACTCGGTGGTCAACAACGTCTTGGACACTCTCCGCCGGTCAGCTTCCCTGGAGGCGCTGGCCGAACTCACGGCTGGAAAGCCGTCGATCCCGCGCGAGATTGACAAGGCACTGCTGACGGATCTGTCTGAACGCCGCGGTGGAATCGATTTGAGTGAAACTGTGCGGCACAAGCTTCGGGCGCAATTCTGGGAAAACATGACGAGTCTCAGCTACAGCTCGGAAGGTTAGAAATCTGAGTCCGTTCGGGCGGCAGCGAGGCGGCAGCAAGACGGCAACAAGGCCGGCCCCTACTCCCCGAAGGGGGATTTGCCGACGGTCAGGCGGGCGTCGAGGGTGGCAGGAGCGAGCACGTGGTCGCGGACCAGGTGGCCGGCGCCCGCGATGCCGGCCCTCGACTTGAAGCGGGTCGGGACGATCTGCAGGCGGCGGGTGGCCAGCGGCAGCGAGCGTTGATAGACGACCTGGCGGATGCCGGCCATCAGGTCGTCGCCGGTGCTGCCGAGCAGGCCGCCGAGGACGATCACGTCGGGGTTGAGCAGGCTGGTCGCGTACGCCACGGATTCGCCCATGATGCGGCCGGCGTTGCGCAGCGCGGCCACCGCAGCTGAGTCGCCCCGGCGCAGACGCTCGGCTATGTCGCGGGCGTCGTGGCCCTCGCCGAGGTCGCGGGCCAGGGCCCAGCCGCCGACCAGGGACTCGAGGCAGCCGACGTTGCCGCAGCGGCACTGCGGGTCGCCGAAGCCGGCCACGTGGGCGTGCCCGATGTCGCCGGCGGCGCCCTGGGCGCCGCGGTTGACGGCGCCGTCGATCACCATGCCGCTGCCGACGCCGGTGCCGGCCTTCACGAAGAACAGGTGCCGCGACGAGGGCCAGAAGCGGCGGTGCTCGGCCAGGGTCAGCAGGTTGACGTCGTTGTCGATGAGCACCGGGACCGGCCAGCTGCGCCGCAGGTGGCGGCGGATGTCGTAGTTCTCCCAACCGGACATCACCGACCAGCCCATCACCCGGCCCGCCTCGTAGTCGACCGGCGCCGGCAGACCCAGCCCGAACCCGGCCACCGGCGTCTGTTCCAGGCCCTGCTGCACGATCAGCTCGCGGACCAGCGCGGTGATCCGGTCGAGCAGCACCTCGGGGCCGTCGCCGAGGGTGAGCCGCTCGACCCGGTCGCCGATGATCGCCATGTTCAGGTCGAGGATCGCCATGCGCGTGCGGTCCTCACCGACGTCGACCGAGATGATCACGCCGGCCCGCGGGTTGAGCTCGAGCACCCGGGACGGGCGGCCCCGCGAGGGCAGGCTCTCCGTGCTCTCGCGGATGAGCTGGGCGTCGAACAACGTGTCCAGCCGCTGCCCCACGGTCGACCGAGCCAGACCGGTGACCTGGGCGATCGCGGTGCGGGTGCGGGCCGTTCCGGCGGTGATCAGGCCGAGGATCCAGCCGGGGCCGTCATCGGCCGTGAGAACGGTGGTCATGAATCTCCCCGTGGTTTCAGGGCCACAGTCAACCACAGCACTTTTGTCGATCACAAGACATAAGTTCGATTTCTATGGTTGACAGTCGACGTAACCACTAACACGATGAGCCGTAACACCGCCGACTTAATTCGGCAGCAAACACATACAGGAGGACTCATGAAGGTCAACCGAGTCGCCGCCGCCGGGCTGGCGGCCGGCATATTCCTGACTGCCACCGCATGCGGCTCCGATGACAGCGGCAGCAGCGGCGGCGAAGGCACCAGCGACGTGACCATCGGCATCGTCGAGCTGAACCTGTCCAACCCGTTCTTCGGCACACTGCAGAAGGCGACCGAGGCCGCGGCCACGGCCAAGGGCTGGAAGACGATGAAGGCCGAGGCCAAGGTGCCCGGCGACTCGGCGACCCAGGTGACCGCGATCGAGAACATGATCGCGAACAAGGTGAAGGCGATCGTGCTCGACCCGGCCAACCCCACCGCACTCAACCCCGTGGTCAAGAAGGCCCGCGACCAAGGCATCCTGGTCATCACGGTGAACGCCACGCTGACCCCGATCGAGGGCGCGGACGCCACCTTCGCCACCGACAACACGGCTGCCGGCAAGCTGATCGGGCAGTGGGCCAAGGCCTCCGCGCCGGCCAACCCGCGCATCGCGATGCTCGACTTCGACCTCTCGGACGGTCCGGCCGGCGGCCGTCACAACGGCTTCCTCGAGGGCTACGGCATCAAGGACGGCGACCCGAGCATCGCCGGCTCCGCCCTCACGAAGGGCACCGTCGAAACCGGGCAGTCCGCGATGGAGAACCTCCTCTCGGCCCACCCCGACATCAACGTCGTCTACACGATCAACGAGCCGGTGGCGCGCGGCGCCAACACGGCGCTCAAGAACAAGGGCCTGGCCGACAAGGCCACCGTGGTCTCGGTCGACGGCGCCTGCAGCGGCGTGCAGGACGTCAAGGACGGCATCATCGGCGCGACCGCCATGCAGTTCCCGAGCAAGATGGGCGAGCTCGCCGTCGACGCCATCGGCAAGTACCTGGCCGACGGCACCAAGCCCCAGTCCGGCCTCAACGACTCCGGCACGGTGCTGATCACCGACAAGCCGGTGGACGGCCTCGAGTCACAGACGTCGGAATGGGGTCTGCAGAACTGCTGGGGCGAGAAGTGACCAAGCTCGACGATGCGGTCCTCCTGGACAAGGAGGACCGCGCCGGTCCCCTGCGGGCGGCCCTGTCGAGCCAGATCGCCGGTCCGCTGGCCGCCCTGGTGCTGGCGGTGGTCATCTTCTCGGCGACGACCGACTCGTTCCTCAACCCCGGCAACCTCTCGCTGATCGCTCAGCAGTCGGTGGTGGTCGGCACGCTCGCGCTGGGCCAGACGCTGGTCATCCTGACCGCCGGCATCGATCTGTCGAACGGCGCGATCATGGTGCTGGCCTCGGTGGTGATCGGGAACCTGGCCACCGACGGCAACGTGCTCGGCGCGCTGCTGGCCGGGCTGGCGGTCTGCCTCGTGCTGGGACTGCTGAACGGCGTACTCGTCGCGCAGTTCTCGCTGCCGCCGTTCATCGTGACGCTCGGCGTGCTGTCGGTGCTGACCGCGGCGGCCCGGCTCTACACCGACTCGCAGTCGTACCCCATCACCTCGGAGTTCCTCACCGCGCTGAACGGGGGCCCGGCCTTCGGCGGGGTCACCATCACGTACGGAGTGATGTTGTGGATCGGACTGACGGCGATCCTGGGCTACGCGCTGACGCAGACCGCCTGGGGCGTACGGGTTTACGCGGTAGGCGACAATCCGCGCGCGGCCGCCCTGACCGGCATCAAGGTCAAGCGGGTGCTGCTGAGCGTCTATCTGACGGCGGCGGTGGTGTACGCGTTCGCCGCCTGGCAGGCCCTCGGCCGTACGCCCACGGCCGACCCGAGCGGCTACTCGACGGCCAACCTGGACAGCATCACGGCCGTCGTGATCGGCGGCACCAGCCTGTTCGGCGGCCGCGGCGGCGTGGTGGGCACCCTGATCGGCGCGCTCATCGTCACCGTGCTGGCCAACGGGCTCACCCAGGCCGGCATCGACTCGCTGTACCAGCAGGTGGGGACCGGCATCCTGGTCGTGATCGCCGTCGCCGTCGACCATTTCGTGCGAACGAGGCAGACCCGATGACCGACCTCATTCTTCAGGCCCGAGGGCTCACCAAGCACTACGGCCACGTCGTGGCCATGGACAACTGCGACTTCGATCTGCGGGCGGGCGAGATCCTGGCCGTGATCGGCGACAACGGCGCCGGCAAGTCCACCCTGATCAAGGCGCTGACCGGCGCGGTCATCCCGGATTCGGGCGAGATCCTGGTCAAGGGCGAGCCGGTGCATTTCCGCAGCCCGCTGGACGCCCGCCGGGCCGGCATCGAGACCGTCTATCAGGAGCTCGGCGTCGCGACCGCGCTGGACATCACGCAGAACCTCTATCTTGGCCGGGAACAACGCCGCAAAGGCCTTCTGGGTACGGTGTTCCGCAAGCTCGACAAGCCGGCGATGCGGCAGGGCTCGGCCCGGCAGATGGCCGACCTGGGCATCCGGGTGCAGTCGATCCGGCAGAAGGTCGACACGCTCTCCGGCGGCCAGCGGCAGGCGGTCGCCGTGGCCCGGGTCGCGGCCTGGGCCACCAGCGTCGTCATCATGGACGAGCCGACCGCGGCCCTCGGCGTACGCGAGACCAACCAGGTGCTGCAGCTGATCGAACGGGTCCGCGAGAACGGCCTGCCGGTCGTGCTGATCAGCCACAACATGCCCAACGTGTGGCAGGTCGCCGACCGGATCCACATCCACCGGCTCGGGCGGCGCATCGCCGTGGTCGAGCCGGGCAGCACAACCATGGAGGAGGCGGTCGCGGTGATGACCGGAGCCAAGCAACCGGAGGCCCTCGCGTGACCAGCTACACCCTGGCCGGACTGGTCGATCTGGCCCGGCAGCTGGCCGACGGCGGCGAACGCCGCATCCTCGGCATCACCGGGGCGCCCGGAGCCGGCAAGTCGACCCTCGCCCAGCAGTTGACCGAGGCCCTGGGCGACCGGGCCGTCCTGGTCGGGCTGGACAGCTTCCACCTGTCCAACGCCGAGCTGAACCGCCTGGGCCGGCACGCCCGCAAGGGCGCCGCGGACACGTTCGACGCCGCCGGGTATCAGAGCCTGCTGCGCCGGTTGCGCCCGCAGACCGACGAGATCGTGTACGCCGCGGAGTTCGACCGCAGCCTCGAGGAGTCGATCGCGTGCGCCGTCCCGGTGCGCCGGGAGACGCCGCTTGTCGTCACCGAGGGGAACTACCTGCTGGTCGACGACGACCGGTGGCGTGCCACGGCCGACCTCATCGACGAGGTCTGGTACGTCGACCCGGGCGAGGAGGTGCGGATGGACCGGCTGATCGCCCGGCACGTCCGGTTCGGGCGGAGCCAACAGGAGGCGTACGCCCGCTCGCACGGCTCCGATCAGCGCAACGCCGAACTGATCGCCTCGACCCGGCCCCTGGCCGACCGCATCGTGCAGATCGTCACCGAGAAGGAGCTGGCATGACCGTCCTTGATCTGTTCCGGATGGACGGCAAGGTCGCCGTCGTCACCGGCGGCAACCGCGGCATCGGCAAGGCCATCGCAACCGCCCTGGCCGAGGCGGGCGCGACCGTGGTGGTGGCCGCCCGCGACGCGGAGCGCAACGACCAGGCCGTCGCCGAGATCTCGAAGGCCGGTCCGGCCGCGCACGCCGTCACCACCGACGTGACCAGCCGGACCGACCTGGTGCACCTGCGGGACACGGTGACCGAGCGGCTGGGCCCGATCGACGTGCTGATCAACAACGCCGGCGTCGGCATCCACGGCGAGTCGCTGAAGGTCGACGACGAGGGCTGGGACCGGGTGATGGCCACCAACCTGGACGCCGTGTGGAAGGCGAGTCAGGTGATCGGCGAGCAGATGGTGGCCCGCCGCTCGGGCGCGATCGTCAACGTCGGCTCGATGTCCGGCATGATCGTCAACCGGCCGCAGTGGCACGCGCCGTACGCCGTCTCCAAGGCCGGCGTGCACCACCTGACCCGGTCGCTGGCGGCCGAGTGGGCCCCGCACGGCGTACGGGTCAACGCGATCGCCCCGGGCTACACGAAGACCGAGATCTCCGACATCGACGATCCGAAGTGGAAGCACTACTGGATCGACGAGGTGCCCATGCAGCGCTACGCCCAGTCGGCCGAGATCGCGCCGTCCGCGCTCTACCTGGCCAGCGCCGCGTCGACGTTCGTGACCGGCGAGATCCTGGTGATCGACGGCGGCTACACCCTCTGGTGAGAGTGCAGCCGCCTTCTCTCAACCACAGGCGTAGACCCGGAACTCCCAGAGCGAGTAGCCGTACGGGGTCCCACGCTCAGTGCCGTACATGCGCACATAGCGCGCGTCGCCACTGAGCGTGTGGCTCACCTGGCCGGCGGCGCCGGTGCCGGTGACCGTGGCGGCCGGCGTCCAGGTGGTGCCGTTGGCCGACGTCTCGATCCGGTACGAGCGGCCGTACGCGGCCTCCCAGTTCAGCTCGGCCCGGGTCAGCGTGCGCGACGAGCCCAGGTCGACCTGGATCCACTGCGGGTCGGCGAAGGCCGACGACCAGCGGGTGCCCGTGTTGCCGTCGACGGCCAGGCCGCCCTCGAAGCCGGCGGCCTCGGTCGACGACACGGTGACCGGGCGGCCCTGCGAGGCCAGGGCGCCTTCGCCGCAGCCGGTGGGCGGCGGGTCGGTCGGCGGCGGGTCGGTCGGCGTGGTGCCACCGCCGGTGGCGTTGCCGCCCGTCCAGTTCGTCGCGCCACTGGCCACCGTCTTGCCGGCCGGCAGCGCGAGGGTGCGGCCGTCGGAGAACGTCACGGTCTGCGCGGCGTTGGTGATGTTCGAGGCGACGTACGTCTTGGCGCCGTTCTTGCTGAACACCTTGGCCAGCGGGTTGTTGGCCGTGACGGTGGTGTCGACCTGGCCCAGCGCCTGCAGGTTGCGGATCCAGTGGAACGTGTGGGCCCGGCTCTCGCCCTCCTCCGGGGTGTAGTTGCCGGCCGCCCGCAGCCGGGACATCGCCCCGTCCGGGTCACCCAGCGCAAGGTACTGCCACAGCATGTCGCGCCAGAGCGTGGGTTCGCTGCCCTTGTTGCGCACCATCTCGGCGTACGTGTTGCGCACTGCCGCCGGATAGTCGCCCAGGTAGAACTGGCCGCCGGTGATCGGGAGCATGTTGATGCCGACGATCATCTCGTGCTCGCCCGAGAACCAGGTCGCGTACGCGCCGCCGGAGCCCCACACGATGGCCGAGTAGTTGTGGCCCCAACTGGCGGGGAAGTTCTCGTTGCGTACGTCGAACCAGTACTCGTTGATGGCGGCCGACTGGGTCGTGTAGATCCAGATGCCGGCGTCGCGCACCGCGTTGTTGCCGGTCGCCTGGCCCCACTGGATCAGCGCGTTGGCGAAGTTCTGACCCTCCGAAGAGGACTCCTGGTTGTTGCCGGCGCCGAACGACCCGTGCCCGGAGGCCCAGTCGTGGCCCTCGTAGATGTCGAAGTCACGCAGGTACGGGAACCGCGTGTCGGTGCGGTCGTAGTTGTTGGCGTCGCGGATCAGCAGATCGACCATGCCGCCGTACCGTCCGGCGGTGGCCCAGTCGGGGTCGAACTTGGCCAGGGTGGCCGCGGCCGCGATGAAGTAGCCGTAGTGGAAGTGGTGGTCGTTCAGCTCCTGATCGGAGCCGTACGACGCCGGGTAGCCGATCAGCGTGCCCCAGTTGCGGTCGTAGTAGAAGACGCGCGAGGTCTTGCCGGCCGACGCCGTGAACCAGTCGGTCAGGCGGGTCCGGATGACGGTGAGCGCGGAATCCCGTACGGCCGTCAGGTTCAGTTGATCGGCGATCTCCGCGACGCGGGCCGCACGGCCCAGGCCCTTGCCGGTCCAGTACGTGTCATCGCCGCGGAAGTCGGCCGGGTTGTTCAGCTCCGCGTTCAGATAGTTCGTGATCGTGGCGAGGTCGGCGCCCGACGAGTCGCCCACCGCGGGGATCTCGGGCAGCACGCCGGTGTACTTCATCGACGTGCTGAACTGGGTGCCGGTGAGGATCCGCATGGCGCCGCGGGGCGAGACGTAGCTCTGCGCGAGCGGCGTCGAGCCGGTCAGGTAGCGCCACTGGTGCGGATAGAGCGCGATGACCGTGCCGGTGCCGCTGCCCTCGCGGGCCGTGGTGGTCAGCGCGTACGTGGTGTTGACCGTGCCCGCGCCCTGGTTGTAGCTGTAGGACAGGCGGCTGCCGGTCACGTGGTTGTGCGCGAACGGCGTGTACCGGTCGGCCAGCGCGATCTTGTCGGCCGTGCTGGTGGACGCCGTGGTCGGCAGCACCGCCACCGACAGATAGCCGCGCCCGGCCAGGTTGGACCGGATCGTCGTGCCGTTCAGGGCCCAGGTGGCGCCCGTGGGAGCCCACGCCACGTAGTCGTGACCGCCGATCGAGAAGCCGATCCGGCTGCCGCTGTTCGACCACGCAGTGGCCGGGCCGGTCGTCGTGATGACCGCGTCGCCGCCGCTCACCTGGTAGTACGACAGCGGCAGGCCGCGGCCGACGGTGGCCCGCAGGGTGCGCCCGCCGCCGCTGAGGCTCGTGCTGACAGTCCAGTCGCTCCAGCCGTCGACCAGGGCCTGGGTGGCGTTGAGGCCGTCGACCCCGACGCGCACGTGTTCCGCGTACGGGTAGTGGTATTCGCCCGTTCCGGTCGCGGAACCGCTGATCGCGGCATCGGTCTGGTAGGACAAGCCCATCCCGCCGGCGCCGGGCTTGTAGGCGGCGGGGCCGGCGAACAGCGGGGTCGAGAACTGGCAGTCGATCCGCTTGTAGAGCAGCGAGGACCACCAGTCGTTGGTGGGCACGGCGCCGCCGGGTGCGTTGCTGGTGACGTACTGCCGGGGGTTGGTCGAGATGGAGCCGCAACCCGTGGGAAGGCTGCGGCCGGCCGGAAGGGTCTCGGTGTAACTGCCGGCGCCGACCGGGGCCGCCGATGCGCTGCTCACGCCGGCGACGACGGCGACGCTGCCGGCTCCTATCGCGACGAGAGCAGCGGTGATCAAGCTGGTGAGGCGTCTGGATTCCATGGGGGATGGGCCTCCGTGGGATGGGGGATTCCGGAGGGCGCTAAGCGGGGAGAGAGCGCTCTCTGGGTTTCAGAACGCTATCGACCGCAGAGGGTTTCGTCAATGTTACGAACGGTCCGGCGTGACGCCGTGGATCGTTTCGTCAGTGTTACGCCGGGTCCGGCGTGACGAGCTGCGGGGGCCTCTCGACCGCGCGGGCGTTACGAACGGGTCCGGCGTCACGACCGGTCCGGCGTCACGACCGGGTCCGGCGTCACGACCGGTCCGGCGTCACGACCGGGTCCGGCGTCACGACCGGTCCGGCGTCACGCCGTAGACGAGGCGCAGGATCGCGTCGGTCAAGGTGTCGAGCAGTTCGTCGTCCGGGTAGGCGGCCGGATGGGCGTAGGCCTCGGCGAAGGTGACGCTCCGCAGGTTGACAGCCATGGTCGCCAGCAGCGCGGGGCGCCCCATGACGGTGAGACCGGCGCGGGCGTCGCGTTCGATGCGGCGGCTGAACGCCGTGCAGCCCTCGGCCACCAGGCGGTCGCGGATCTGCATGACGTCGGGGCCGGGGTCGGGGTTGATGAAGGCCTCGCGGAGCCAGCGGCCGTCGATCTTCCAGCGGACCAGTGCCCGGCTCAGGCCCAGCCGCAGGGCCTTGCGGTCGAGGCCGTCGGAGGCCAGCCATTCCGCCATCTCGAGATCATTCTCGCCGATCACCTGGTCGACCAGCGCGGCCAGCAGAGCCTGCTTGGACTCGAAGTAGAAGTAGAAGCCCGAACGAGCGATGCCGGCCGCTCCGGCCAGCTCGTCGATGGTCACCTGGCTGATCGGCTTCTCACGGAACACAAGGCGGGCGGCGGCAAGCAGGGCGCGCTCACGCTGGTCGCCCTTGGTGGGTCCGCGGCGGCTTCCGATGGCAGGCACGGCCCGATCCTACAACCCCGTCGTCGATGGAAATCGACGTCACATCTCACTTTTTCGACACTGTGTTGAGAATCGTCGCCGACGCGTCTAGCGTTCGGCCCATGCCGTCCCATTCACCGTCCCGGCTCGTGCTGCCGGTCGCGTGCTACGCCGTCCTGCTGGTCTCGGCTCTCCAGACCCTCGTCGTGCCGGTCATCGCCAACATCCGGGCCGACCTCGGCGTCTCGGCGACCGCGGCCAGCTGGGTGGTGACCGCCAACCTGCTCGCCGCGGCGGTGCTCACACCCGTGCTCGGCCGGCTCGGCGACCTGCACGGCCGGCGCCCCGTCATGATCGGCATCCTGGTCGTGGTGCTGGCCGGCTCGCTGCTCGCGGCCACCACCAGCAGCCTGCCGCTGCTTCTGCTGGGCCGGGTCGCCCAGGCCGCCAGCTTCGGCTTGTTCCCGCTCTCCATCGGCGTGCTGCGCGAGGAACTGCCGCCGGCCCGCCTGACCGGCGCGATGGCCCTGGTCAGCGGCATGCTGGCGGTCGGCGCGGGCGCCGGCCTCACCATCACCGGCCTGCTCATGCAGGACGGCGGCGACTACCACCAGCTGTTCTGGCTGGCCACGGCCCTCAGCGTCATCGGCCTGGCCGGCGTGGCCGCCCTCCCCCGCCGCGCCGCTGCCGCCACCGGCCGCCTCGACCTGATCGGCGCCGGACTGCTCGGCCTCGGCCTCGTACTGCTCCTGCTCGCTCTCCAAGAGGGCAACGGCTGGGGCTGGGGCTCACCGCAGGTGATCGGCCTGCTGGTGGCGGCGGTCGTCGTGCTGACCGCGTTCGTGCTGATCGAACGCCGCATCAGCCAGCCGCTGGTCAGCACCCGCATGCTGACCCACCGCCCGATCGTGGTGGCCAACCTGGCCGGGATGTTCCTCGGCTTCTCGATGTTCGCGGTCTTCCTGGCCGTCTCGAGCCTGGTCCAGACCCCACCGTCAGCAGCCGGATACGGCTTCGGCTCGACGGTCCTGGCCGCCAGCCTGGTCTACCTCCTGCCCGGCAACGCCAGCGGCATCGTCACGGCCCCGCTGGGCGGCCGCCTGGTGTCCCGCTTCGGCGCGAAAGCCACCCTGGTCGCGGCCGCCGCCGTAGCCGGAGCAGGCTTCGCGATGCTGGCCGCCCTGCACGACGCCACTTGGGAAGTGATCGTCGGCGCGCTACTGGTCAACACGGGCGTGACGTTCGGCTACGCGGCACTGCCGGCCCTGCTGATCGAAAACGTGCCACCCGCCGAGACCGGCATCGCCAACAGCGTGAACTCGATCGCCCGCACGGTCGGCATGTCCCTGGGCACGGCCTTCGTGGTCACGATGGTGACCCGCAACCTGGTGCCCGGCACTTCCCTCCCCCACGAGAGCCAGCTGGTCGGCGTCTTCGTAACAGGCGCGGTACTCGCCGCCGCAGCGGCAACCCTCATCGCTCTGGGGCTGCCGCACCGCCGACCAGCGGCAATCTCCACACTGGAGGCCGAAGAGGAGGCCGTGCTCGGCGCCGCAGGCGTCGACATCCCGGCCGGCCTCGGCTCCACAAGCCGCTGAACACGCCGGGAAGGGCGCCAGTTTCCGGCAGCCGTTCTCTCGCCTCGCCACCCCAACCGCTCAGCAGATGCAACGCCGAGCCGACCACCCCGCGTGCAACACCGGACCGAACCGGCGCGCGGGGGTCGCCTCCGGCGCGCAATCGCGACAGATGACCCTCGGAGGCACCGGCAACCGACGCGATGTCGTTGCCGTCGCCGCCAACACGCGCGATCCCGGACCAAGCCGCCCCCGCGAGCAACGCGAGCTGAACCGGCCCAAGCGTTGCCGCGCGAGCCGACACAGTGGCCGCGGCGCGACCGAAGCACCTTGAGGTGTGCGGGCCGTCAGCTGTTTGCTCCGTCCCGGTTCGAGACAGCCGGATCCGGTCGACGCGGCCGGACCGGCCGCCGTGACGGTCTATCGGGCCCGGCTTCGGGGTTCTCATCGCGGAGGGATCGGGTGTCACGACCAGAGGAACTCGGCCATTGCCGTGGTGGTGTGGAGGTCGTGGTTGGTGCGGCCGACCAGCCTGGGCGCCGGGTGGGGGCCCGGAACCGTGTGGCCGGCGCCGCGGGCGGTGAAGAGGCGGACGGGTGCGTGTCCGGCCTGGTGGTGGTCGGTGCGGGTCAGTGAGGCGGAGATGTCCACCGTCGTCGGCGGGGCCGTGATGCCGTTGCGGGCGGCGAAATAGGCGGCGGTCTCGGGCGTGGACAGCATCTCGCCGCCGACCTTGAAGGCGACGCGGGCCCAGGCCGCCATTTCGCCGCCCTCGTAGGGCACGATCCGGTCGGCCGTGCCATGCACGAGCAAGACCGGTTTCGGTACGACCGGCAGGCCGGGAACGAGAAAGTTCGAGGGCGCGGGCTGCTGGGCCGCGATGATCGTCGCGCCGGCGATCAGGTCGGGGCGCTCGTGCAGCAGCCGTACCACCAACCCGCCGCCGTTGGAGTAGCCGGCCGCGTAGACCTCGCGCCCGTCGGCGTGGTGTTTGACGACGGCCTCGGCGAACGCCACGTCGTCGACGCCGGCCAGGCGGGCCGGAAAACGGCTGGCGACCCGCGCGTCATTCCAGTTGCCGCGGAAGCCGTCGAGGTAGGCCACAGCCGTTCCGGGGATGGCGTCGAACGCCCCACCGGTGAAGGAGCGGAACTTGGCGGCGTTCTGCGTCGAGCCGTGGAAGACCAGCAGCAGGCGGTCGTGTCCGCCGTCCGGCTCGATCAGGGTGTAACTGCGGGTGCGCCCCGCCGCGTCGATCTGCATGGCAAGCCCCTCGCCGTTCGCGGATAACCTATCCGTTTCAGCGTAGCAGCATCCGGATGGGCTATCCGGTTATCCTGGTCACCGTGACCCGCAGAGACGCCGCCCGCAATTGGCAGAACATCGTCGACACCGGCCGCGCATTCCTCGACGAGGACCGTCCGCTGCGGCTCAACGAGGTCGCCCGCGAGGCGTCGATCGGCGTGGCCACGGTCTACCGCCACTTCCCCACGGCCGAGGCGCTGCTCGAAACGCTCGCCCGCCCCAGCCTGGAAAAGCTGGTCGCCGATGCCGAGGCCTCCTTGCGCGGCGACGACGACGAATGGGCCGCGTTCGCCGGCTTCCTGACCGCCGGCATCAACGCGCAATTGGCTGACCCCGCTGTCCAGCCGGTTGTCGCCGCCGCCACACACGAGCTGCCCGAAACCGCCGAACTGGTGGCCCGCCTCAACGCGCTGACCGGCGAACTGCTCGCCTGGGTGCACGCCGCGGGCCGGATTCGCCCAGAGGTGCAGCGGGCCGACGTGATCCGGCTGATGTGCGGCGTGGTGTTCGCAGCCACGGTGCACGCCGCGCCGTCCGAGCGCCCGGCGCTCACCCGCCGCTATCTCGACGTCGTACTCGAAGGCCTGTTACGACGCGATGCGAGTGATCAAGGGCGCGGCGGCGGCGAGCCCGGGCGCTGAAGACAAGTGACAGGGCGCCGCGGAACGACATGCGCCGCCGTAACCGGATTTGCGCGATGGTGACGCCGGTGGCGCCGAAGGTCTTGGCCAGGGGGCCGAGAAGTAGCGGCGGCGCCGACAGCCATTGGTGGATGTGCCGGTGAATCCGGACGACGCCGAGAAGGCTCCTGACTCTCGGAACAGCCGGCGCGTGTCCTGCAACAAGGGATCGTCAACCATCACCCGCAGCAGGAGCAACAGCACCGTTTGACGACCGTGGGCTCATATCTCGGCGGCGTACGAGCGTGCTCTGAACTCCGCCGCGACCCGTGGCCGCTGGTCACGGCAGCCCCGATGACCTCAACCGCCTCGAGCCGCTCGTCGTCCGACCTATCGAGTTGCCTAAGAGCTTTAGGCGTGAACATAATAGTGTTAGGAAGGAGCGCACATGGCACGAGCGGGACTGACGGCGGAGCGGGTTACCCGGGCCGGCGCCGAACTGGCTGATGAGTTGGGCTTCGAGCAGGTGACACCCTCGGTGGTCGCACGGCACTTCGGGGTGCGGGTGGCGAGCCTGTACTCGCACGTTCGCAACGCCGAAGACCTGCGCGTTCGCATTGCTCTGCTGGCGCTGGAAGAGATGGCCGACCGGGGGGCTGAGGCGCTGGCCGGGCGCGCCGGGAAGGACGCGCTGGTTGCGCTCGGCACCACCTACCGCAACTACGCGCGTGAACATCCCGGCCGGTACGCCGCGGCTCAGTTGCGGCTCGACCACGAGACCGCCCTGGCCAGTGCCGGGCCCCGGCACTCGGCCATGACGCGGGCGATCCTGCGTGGCTATGAGCTGGCGGAGCCCGACCAGACCCACGCCGTCCGGCTCATCGGCAGCGCCTTCCACGGCTACATCACCCAGGAGTTGGGTGGCAGCTTCGACCACAGCAAACCCGGCCCCCAGCAGTCGTGGGAGCGCATCCTCGACGCGCTCGACGCCCTGCTGCGCCACTGGCCCCACGAAGGACGACAATGATCACCACCCCTGTTACGGCCGACCTGATCCGCGGCGCCGTCGAGCTCGAGCGGACCGCCCACGGGCTGTTGCCGCACCGGCTGCCCGCCTGGGCGCGGGCCCAGGGCAACGACCCGCAACTGGCTACGGCCGAGGTGCAACCTTCCGGCGTACGGCTGGTGTTCCGCACCAGAGCGGCAGTCGTCGAACTCGTCACCGCACCGACGAAGCTCGTCTACCGCGGCGCTCCACCCCGGCCCGAAGGCGTCTACGACCTGTACGCCGACGGTGTTTCCGCCGGCCGGCAGAGCGTGAACGGCGGCACCACCATCACCATCGACCTCGCCACCGGGGCGGCGGAAGCCCAGCGCGGTGAGCCGGGCCGCGCCCGGTTCGAGGGCCTGTCCCCCACGCTCAAGACGGTCGAGATCTGGTTGCCCCACAACGAGAAGACCGAGCTGATCGAGCTCCGCACGGACGAGCCGATCGAGCCCGCACCCGCCTCCGACCGACCGCAGTGGCTGCACCACGGCAGTTCCATCAGCCACGGCTCGAACGCCGACAGCCCGAGCACCACCTGGCCCGCCGTCGCGGCTGCCCGGGCCGGCTTCGATCTGACCAACCTGGGCCTGAGCGGCAGCGCCCTGCTCGACCCGTTCACCGCCCGTACGATGCGCGACCTGCCGGCCGACCTGATCAGCGTCAAGATCGGGATCAACATCGTCAACGCCGATCTGATGCGCCTGCGTGCCTTCGGCCCCGCCGTGCACGGCTTCCTGGACACGCTGCGCGAGGGGCACCCGTCCACACCGTTGCTGGTCGTGTCGCCGATCCTGTGCCCGATCCACGAGGAGACACCCGGCCCCGGAGCCTTCGATCAGGCGGCGCTGGCCGAGGGCCGGCTCGGCTTCATCGCCACGGGCAACCCGGCCGAACGCGCCGCGGGCAAGCTGACCCTGACCGTCATCCGCGACGAACTGGCCCGCATCGTCACCGAACGCGCCAAGACCGACCCGAACCTGTCCTATCTGGACGGACGCGAGCTGTACGGCGAGGCCGACTTCGCCGTACGCCCGCTGCCCGACCAGCTCCACCCGGACGCCGCCACCCACCGCGTGATGGGCGAACGCTTCGCGGACCGGGCCTTTCCCCAGTTCAGCCGCATCGCCCCCGAACAAGACGCTCGGTAACCGGGAAGCACGGCGGCGGCCATCTCGCTCCATGGAGTCGGGGGCCCGTCGCCGTCGGGATCAGCGCAAGGCCAAGGCGGTCTGCACGCTGACGCCGCCGCCGGAACTAAGCATGTAGCCGAAGGTGTCGTCCGTAACTGGCGGCTCCCGAGCAGGCCAGCCCTCGGAAGGGCCGCCGGAGTTACGGGCGATAGTCCTGAGCAGGGGCTTAGCGTGAGAGCGTGTATGAACCCAGTTTTTCTGGAGGATGACCAGCTGTTCGGTGCTCTGGACCGCGGCGCTCCGGATCTGCCGCTGGTTGTGCCGTCGCGTGGGGTGGTGATTGCGGCGGCCGGCGTCTGGGGACGGTACGGCTCGGTCGTCGCCCTGCGCCGTGACGGGCAGGACAGCGATGCGCTTTTGTCCGACGTCTATCTGGTCGAACGGTCCCTCGACGGCCAGTGACCGGCGCCGGACAGTTGCTCGGGTTCCGGCCTGCCCGAGTGGGTGCTCCGTCGTCATGACAGCCCTCTACCGGATTCACACGGGAGCGACCTGATGAATCTGGGCGCACAAATGGCCGACGTGGGCGGCAACTGGCTGGTCGAACTGACCGTCGTGGCCAGCCGGGCGGTCAGCACGGTCGAGATTCGGTACGGGGGTCAGGAAATCACTGTGCCCGTACCGCCCGGCGGGCTGGTGACGGTGCCCGGCCTCGTCCGGTCGCCTGACGATGTCGCCGAGTTCAGAGGCTTCGACGGGGCGGGCGAACCGCGATCTGTCGCGTACTACCTTCCGTTGACCGAGTCCGACCGGGAGATGGGTTGGCCCGCCGAGTCGTTGTGGGCCTCCTAGAAACAGCCGGAAATCCGCTGCGGTCAATCACGTGTCGCGCGCGAACTCGGCGCGCCTCTCCGGCAGGGGCAGGGCTTCTCGAGCCAGACGGTGTCGGGCCAGCCGGGCGAGCTGGTTGGTGGAGCGCGCCTGCTGTGCTCCGCAGCGGTCGGTGCCTGGTCGTGCGCGTCAATTCGGCCCGCCATCCTCTCGCAGTGCGTGCCGGACGTGTGATCAGACGCTGTTGTCGGGCTTGCGGGCAGTCCAGAGGGTGGCCGAGCGGCGGAGGACGAAGTCCGGCATCGTGGCCACACGCTCCAGCAGACGAGCGTGCATTTCGACCCGCTTGTCCGCGGGAAGTCCGTCGATGAAACGGCCGGAACCGTGTGATCGGCTCCAGCGCCAGTAGGTTTCGCCGTCCGGAACGGGCAGCGCCACCTCTAGGGTCACCGCCGTGACATCGATCAGGCTGGACTGCTCGAAGAGTTCGCTCTCCCCGACGTCATTCCCGTGCCGCCCGGATCCGTCGGCCTGAAATCGGCGGTAGTCCGCATAGAGGTCGACGAGCGGGTCCGGCCACGGATCGGGCGCGCCGCCGGCCCGGCCGGGAACGGTGAAAGCCAGGTGCGCGCCGGGCTTCGCCACTCGGACGGCCTCGGCCAGGGCGGTGCCAGGGTCGTCGACGATGTGGACGGCGAATCCGCAGACGATCAGGTCGAACGTGCCACTCTCGACATCGAGACGCGTGGCGTCCAGAACGCGGGCGTCGACGGCCGGGAAGTCGCGCTCGAGAAGCTCGATCATGCGGGGCGAACCGTCGACCGCAACGACCTCGCAGCCACGATCCAGAAGCTGGCGCGTGAACGCTCCCCGGCCTGCGGCCAGATCCAGAGCTCGGATGCCGGGCGCCGGAACGATACGGCGCACCGCATCCTCGGCGAAACGGCCGAAGAACGGCAGGACCTGATCGTACGAATCGGCGACGCCGTCGAAGTGCGCCACCACCGACTTTCCTGCCACGCGGAGGCTCCTCACGACGCCGGGGGTCTGAGCTTCTGCCAGGCGCCGCGCTCCCCGAGCGGGGCGCCCACCGAAGAGCCAGGCCAGTCTCGCGGGGCGACTTCGCCGGGACAACCCGGTTTCGAGCACCGAAGGACGTGCGGAACCCCGAGCAGCATCCTCTCGGCGCAACCGGCTGGCCGGTCTGCGGCGTGGCGCCGGCGGCGCGCTCCGTCAGCCGGCTCGCGGTCAAGGCCACGACGGCGCCGGAACGACGACGAGACCGCCCTTTCAGGGGATTCGAGTCCCCGCTGGCCTGCGCGCGCTTGCGGCACCGCGTGAATGGGTATGTCAGGGGGACGTAACCCGAGGAGGAACCCGCATGGCAAGCTTTGCCCAACGTGTCCGCGCCTTCCTGCAGAGCCCGAAGGGGCAGCAGCTGGTCGACCAGGGTCGCCGGCAGTTGGCCAAGCCCGAGAACCAGCGCCGGCTGCGCGGGCTGTTCACCAAGCTCCAGGGCCGCCGACGCTACTGACCAGCAGGTGCGGTGGCGTCGCTGCTACCCGGCCGCTGCGGCTGTGGGTGGTGGCTAAATCGTCAAGCCGCCGGCGGTCGGTGTCGGCCGACCGCTGCGGCGGCGCCTGGGAGGCCGACTGGGTGGTGACGCGTCCAGTCCGAACCCACGCCGCACGGTAAGTCGGCTCGCTGCCCCACGCCGGCGTGCGTGGTGACGGAGACGCCGAGCTCACGGGCGACCTCGAAGGCGGCCTTCGCGCTCGGCCCGGAAGCGGATGCACCGATCAGGCTGCTCCCGGCCATGGCTGGGTCCGCGTCGGGAGGGAGTCCGGATGCGGGGTCCGCACTATCGTGGACTCGTGAGCACTCGCGATGTGCCGGCGCAGATCGGTGACCTGCCGCCCATCGGGAGACCGGCCAACAGCGCCTTGCTCGTGGCAGGCGTCACGACGCTCGTCCAGGTCGCGGGCTACCGCCGCCGCGACCTGCTGGCGCTGCACGGGGTCGGGCCCAAGGCGGTCGCCATCCTGGCCTCCGCGCTGGCCGAGCACGGCCTCGCCTTCGCCGACGAACGGCCGTAGACCACGCCGGTCGGCTCGGGGACAGATGCCGGCCGTCAGTGCCCTCCGGCGCGCATCACCGCGAAGTCACGCCTATATGAGCCGGCCAGCCACGTCGTGACCGGTCAGTTCGGCTCGGGAACAGATGCCGGCCGTCAGTGCCCTCCCGCGCGCATCACCGCGAAGTCACGCCTATATGAGCCGGCCAGCCACGTCGTGACCGGTCGGCTCGGCTCGGGGACAGATGCCGGCCGTCAGTACCGTCCCGCGCGCATCACCGCGACGCCGCGCCTATATGAGCCGGCCAGCCACGTCCTGACCGGACGGCGGCCGTTCAGGGCAGACGAAGGCGAACCTGTACGGGCAGGTGGTCGCTGGGGTACTGGCTGTCCCGGTGGTAGGCGTTGATCAGTGCGGCCGAGGCCGTGATGCCGGGCGTGGTGAGCACCCAGTCGATGCGCGGGCCGTCGGGTGCCAGGGGGCTGTAGCCGTGGAACGTGCCGTAGAGGCGGCCGCGCCTGGCGGCCATGGGCCAGGTGTCGCGGAGGCCGGCCTGGGTGACCAGCACGTCGTAAACGTAGCCGCCCGGCTGGGCCGGAGTGTTGAAGTCGCCGGTCAGGATGGTGGGCAGCGGCGGGTCCATCGCTTGCAGGCGGGCGCGGATCAGGTCGGCGGACATGCGGCGGGCGCGTTCGCTGGCGTTGTCGAGGTGGGTGTTGACGGCGTAGAAACGCTTGCCGGTCTTGCGGTCCTGGAACTGGGCCCAGGTGACCATGCGGACCGACCAGCCGCCCCAGGTTTCCGAGCCGGGCGCCTGGGGGGTGTCGGAGAGCCAGAAATGACCGTACGCCTGCCGGGTCAGCCGCTCCTTGTTGTAGAAGACGGCCATGAACTCGCCGCGATGGCCGCCGAGCCGGCCCGTGCCGACGTAGTCGTAGCGGTCGCCCAGGTCGTCCTCGAGGTCGCGCAGCTGGTCGTTGAGCCCCTCCTGGGTGCCGATCAGGTCGGGCTGCTCGGTCGTCAGCAGGTTGCGCATCACCGGGCGGCGCTGGGGCCACGAGTTCGGCAGGCCGGGGCCGGCGTAGCGCAGGTTGAGCGACATCACGTGCAGGTCGGCGGCTGCGGCGCGGCCGGCGAGCGCGTCCATCGCCGAGGCCACCGGGCCACTCGCAGCGCCCGGAAGAGCCACCGTGGTCATCACGGCCAGCACCGCGGACATCAGCGACCGCAAGGCGGATCTGCGACCAGCCGCGAATCGAGCGACGCGAATCGCCATGAACTCATGATAGTTGGCGCCGCCGACGGGCACGCGCAGCCAAACGAGCGCGCACGCCCAGCTAAACGAGCGCGCACGCGCAGCCGACCAAGCGAACACGCGCAGCCAAACGATCGAACACGCGCCCGCTGGAGGACCGGGCAGGCGCCACCAAACGAGCAGATACGCGCAGCCGAACAAGCGGTCAGTCGCCGGCCGAAGGAGGGACACGCGCCGCCGAAGGAGCGGGCACGCGCTTCCGGAAGCGGCAAGCGCGTGCCCGCAAGAACCTCAGCTCGGCAGAGAAACCTGCTGCGGGGCCGGCCGCTGGGTGGTGGTGCCGTCGCCCAGCTGCGCGTTGTCGTTGTTGCCCCAGCACCACAGGCTGACGTCCGTACGGAAGGCGCAGTTGTGATAGCCCCCCGCCGCGTCGGCGGTCCAGGTGGTGGCGGTGCCGATACGGGTCGGGGCGTAGCGGTGAGTCGTGGTGCCGTCGGCGAGCTGGCCGTAGGCGTTGTTGCCCCAGCACCAGAGGCTGCCGTCGGTGCGGGTGGCGCAGGCCGTGTCGAAGCCGGCGTTGACGCCGTTCCAGGTGGTGGTCGTGCCGACCTGGATCGGGGCGGTCTGGTAGTTGCCGGTGACGCCGAGCTGGCCGTAGCCGTTCTCGCCCCAGCACCACAGGCTGCCGTCGGTGCGCGTCGCGCAGGTGAACAGGTAGCCGGCGGTCACCTCGGACCAGGACGTTCCGGTGCCCACCTGGGTCGGAGTGGTCTTGTAGCCGAGGGCGCCGGTGCCGAGCTGCCCGGTCGAGCTGTCGCCCCAGCACCACAGGCTGCCGTCGGTGCGCGTCGCGCAGGTGTGAGCGAAGCCGGCCGTCACGCTCGCCCAGTTGGTCGCGGTGCCGACCTGCAGCGGGCGGGTCGCGGTGTAGACCGCCGCGCCGTCACCGAGCTGCCCGAAGCGGTTGAAACCCCAGCACCACAAGGTTCCTTCGGTACGTACGGCGCACGTGTGGCTGTCACCGGCGCTCACACCGGCCCAGGTGGTCGCGGCGCCCACCTGCACGGGAGCGGTCCGGCGGGTGGTGGTGCCGTCGCCCAGCTGGCCCCGGTTGTTGCTGCCCCAGCACCACAGCGTCCCGTCGGTCCGGACGGCGCAGTTGTAGCTGGTGCCGCCGTCGATGCCGGCCCACGACGTCGCGCTCCCGACCCGTACGGGCGTGGTCCGGCTCGTGGTCGTGCCGTCCCCCAGCTGGCCGCTGTAGTTGCCACCCCAGCACCACAGACTGCCGTCGGTGCGGATCGTGCAGGTGTGCCCGTAACCGGTGGCCACATCGGATGGCGCCGGAGCAGCTGCGGCGGGAGCCGCCAGGGCGACGACCCCGCCGATCACCATGCCGATCACCATCATCAAGGCTCGAATCTTGTTCTTCACGTGGGGACTCCTCCTAGGACGACGACGAGGGGGACGACAAGGGGGACGACGACGAGGGGGACGACGACGAGGGGGACGACGAGGCGACGACGAGGGGGACGACAAGAGGGACGACGAGGGACGATGCGGGGAAGGTCACGAGGCCTCGCAGGTGGCGCCGTTCAAGCTGTACGAAGCGGGCCGCGGATTGCTCCCGCCGTGTGAGCCGTTGAAGCCGAAACTGACGGTCGCGCCGGGAGCGAGGGCGGCGCTCCAGGCCTCCCCGGTCGCGGTGACCACCGACCCGGTCTGGGTCACCCGGGCCGACCAAGCCTGCGTGATGCTCTGCCCGCCACTGAACGTCCAGGTCAGCGTCCACGGCGAGACCGCGGTGGTCCCGGTGTTGGTCACCGCGACCGTCCCGGTGAAGCCCGTGCTCCAGTCGTTCGTGGTGTAACGCACCCGGCACGAACCACCCGGCGTGCCGGACGCCGTGGTCACCGCGAGCGCCGCCGAGCGGGCCGAGCGGTTGCCGGCCGCATCCCGCGCCGCCACGGTGAACTCGTAACCGGTAGCCGCGCTCAAACCGCTGACGGTGTAGGTCGCGACCGCGGGCGAGCCGATCAGCACACCGTCCCGATAGACGTCGTAGCCGGCCAGTCCGCTGCCGCCGGTGTCGGTCGACGCCGGCCAGGTGAGGGTCAGGCCCGTCCCCGTCACTCCGGTGGCTGTGGGGGCGGCCGGCACGCTCGGCGCTGTCGTGTCGGCCGGCGGGTCCGAGTAGGTCAGCCCGAAGCCGTACGGGTAGAGGGGTGTCTTGCCGTCGCCGTCGTTGATGGGCTGCTGGGCGGCCGACTGCATCCACGTCACGGGCAGCTTGCCGGTCGGGGCGTAGTCGCCGAAGAGCACGTCGGCCACGCCGGCTCCCTCCGTGCCCGGGAGCCAGGCCGCGAGCAGTGCGTTCCAGTTGCCGACCTCCGCGGCGATGTCCAGCGGCCGGCCCGAGACCAGCACCACGATCACCGGCACCCCGGCCGCCCGCAGCCGGGACAGGGTGGCCAGGTCGGTCGCGTCCAGGCTCATCGAGCCGGGCCGGTCGCCCTCACCCTCGGCGTACGGCGTCTCCCCCACCACCGCGACCGCCGCCCGGTACGAGCTGTCGATGCCCGTGCCGTCGCGGTTGTAGGTCACCGTCGTGCCGGCGCCGACGGCGGCCCGGATGCCGGACAGGATCGACGTGCCGGTCACCGTGTTGCCGCTCGCGCCCTGCCAGCTCAGCGTCCAGCCGCCGCTCTGGTTGCCCAGGTCGTCGGCGCTCTTGCCGGCCACGAAGATCTTCCCGCCGGTCTTGGCCAGCGGCAGGATCCCCCTCTTCAGCAGCACCTGCGACTGGCGTACGGCCTGCCGGGCCAGCGCGCGGTGCTCGGTGCTGCCGATCGTCGTGGTGAGACTGCGGTCGGCGTACGGCTTCTCGAAGAGCCCCAGCTCGAACTTCTTGGTCAGGATGCGGCGGTTGGCGTCGTCGATCCGGGTCATCGGGATCTGGCCGGCCTGCACCGCGGCCTTCAGGTAGCCGACGAAGACCTTCCAGTCGGCCGGCACCATCGCCATGTCGAGCCCGGCGTTGACGGCGGTGACCACCTCGGCCTGGGTGAAGCCGCGCTGCCCGTCGAGCTGGTCGATGGCCGCCCAGTCCGAGACGACGAAGCCGGTGAACCCGAGCTCGCCCTTGAGCAGGTCGGTGATCAGGTATTTGTGGCCGTGCAGCTTGGCCCCGTTGAAGCTGCTGAACGAGAGCATCACCGAGCCGACGCCGCGCTCGACGGCCGCGGTGAACGGCGGCAGGTGCACGCTCCGCAGCTCGGCCTCGCTGATCTCGGTGTTGCCCTGGTCGACGCCGCCCGTGGTGCCGCCGTCGCCGATGTAGTGCTTGGCCGTGGCGAGCACCCCGTTGTCCTGCAGGCCGTCCACGATGGTGGTCATGGCCGTCGCGAGCTCCGGCTTCTCGCCGTACGACTCGTAGGTGCGCCCCCACCGGTCGTTGCGCGCGACGCACAGGCAGGGCGCGAACGTCCAGTCCTGGCCCGCTCCCGTGACCTCCTCGGCGGTGGCCTTTCCGATCCGTTCCACCAGTGCGGCGTCCCGGGTCGCGCCGAGCCCGATGTTGTGCGGGAAGATCGTCGAACCGGGCACGTTGTTGTTGCCGTGCACCGCGTCGATCCCGTACAGGATCGGGATCTGGAGCGGCGTCGCCAGGGCGGCCCGCTGGTAGCCGTCGTACATGTCGGCCCAGCCGGCCGGGGTGTTGTTCGCGGGCGCCGATCCGCCGCCCGAGAGCACCGAGCCCACCCGGTACGCGGTGACGTCGGCGGCAGTGGTCGTCCCCCGCTCCGACTGGGTCATCTGCCCGGCCTTGTCGTCGAGGCTCATCCGCCCGAGCAGATCGGCTACGCGCGTGGCGACCGGTAGCGACGGGTCCTGATAGGGCAGGACGGCAGCGGCCCGCGCGGGCGGCACAGCGATGACAGAAAGGCCGAGCGCTCCGACAAGCGCGGCCGTCCCCAGTGAGCGCATAGCGTGTCCCTCAGGCCGATCAGACATTGACCGTCATGGTTGCATGGGAGCGCTCCCATTACAATGATGCTTCCACGGTGTGAACAACTCCCGCCGTCAGCGACGAAGACGGCGAAGCGGAACGACGGGGGCTGGAAGCGGTTCCAGGGGCGGAATGCCCTCGTGGGCGGCGAACGCCGCGACGACGGTCTCCAGATAGTCCCGGCGGATGCGGGCCGTGCCGGCTGCGATGCCGCGGCGCGCCCGCTCGGCGCTGCCGGGCCGGGCGACGTACGTCCACGCCGGCCCGGAGCCGTCCAGCTCGACGGCGATCCGGGTGTAGTTGCCCTCCCGGGCGTCCAGGGCGGGCAACCCGTCGTCGGGCAGGTGAAAGAGCACGCCCTCGACCGCGGCGCCCGGCTCGATCGTCAGGAACAGCACCTGGATCGGCGGCCGGCTCCCGTCGTTCACGTCCTCGTAGACGACCGGCCCGTTCGCGGTGTTGTCGGTGCACACGTTCCAGGTGCGTGACCACCCGATGAGCCGGGCCCGGGCCGGGTCGCGGCCGCCCAGCGCCGCAATGGTGGCCGGCGCGACCAGCGATCCGTACCCGAAGACGACAGCCACGCGTCAGGCAGCCTTCGTCAAGGCCTCGTACTCCTCGTCGGCCAGTTCGACGCCGGCCGCCGCGCAGTTCTCCTCGAGGTGCGCCACCGACGACGTGCCCGGGATGGGCACCATGACCGGGGAGCGGCGCAGCAGCCAGGCCAGCGCGAGCTGACCGGTCGTCGTGCCCGGGTGCGAGCGGGCCACCGCGTCCAGCGGGCCGCCCGGCCGAGCCAGCGTCCCGGCGTCGACCGGCGCCCACGGGATGAACGCGATGCCCTCCTCGGCGCAGTAGTCGACGAGCTCCTCGGCGCGGCGGTCACCCAGGTTGTAGCGGTTCTGGACGGACGCCACGGGCACGCCGGCCGCCTGCGCCTCCTTCACGTCGGCCACCGTCACCTCGGACAGCCCGATCTGAGCGGCGAGGCCTTCGTCCAGGAACTCCCGCAGCACGCCGAACTGGTCCGCGCGCGGAGTCAGCGGGTCGATGCGGTGCAGCTGCCACAGGTCGATCCGCTCGACGCCGAGGCGGCGCAGGGACATGCGGATGCACTGACGCAGATATTCGGGACGCCCCACCGCCGCCCACTGGTTGGGCCCGCTGCGCGTGAAGCCACCCTTGGTGGCGATGACGACGTCGCCGTAGCCCCGGCCGTCGTGCAGGGCCTCGCGGATCAGGTCTTCCGACACCTCGGGGCCGTACGAGTCGGCGGTGTCGATGAACGTCACGCCGAGCTCGACCGACCGGCGCAGCACCCGGATCGCCTCGTCGTGGTCGCGGGGCGGCCCCCAGATGCCCGGGCCGGTGATGCGCATCGCGCCGTAGCCCAGCCGCTCGACAGTCTTTCCACCCAGATTGATCGAAGTCACCCGTCCAGTATCCGCCCCCGACACTTAGCCCTTGCGTTAAGTATCGGGGCGGTCAATACTTAGCCGCGTGGCACAGTATTCGGCGCAGCTCGACGACGTGTTCGTGGCCCTGGCCGACCCGACCCGGCGCGGTGTCGTGCGGCGGCTCGGTCAGGGTCCGGCCAGCGTGGGCGAGCTGGCCGGCGCCTTCCCGATGACCCTGCCCTCCTTCATGAAGCACGTGCGCACCCTCGAATCGGCCGGGCTGATCCGCACCACGAAGGCCGGCCGGGTACGCACCTGTGTGCTCAACCGCGAGCGCCTCACCGTCGTGGAGGACTGGCTGGCCGAGCAGCGCGACCTGTGGCAGCAGCGCACCGACCGTCTCGAACACTTCGTCACCGAGGAGAACCCGTCGTGAATCCCGATCTCGATCTGGCCCTGAACCGCGTCATCCGGGCCCCGCGCGCTGCCGTCTGGCGCGCCTGGACCGACCCGGCCCGCCTGGCCCAGTGGTGGCTCCCCGCCCCCACGAAGTGCCGCGTCGACCGCTTGGAGGCCCGCCCCGGCGGCGGTCTCGTCACCCGCATGAGCGACGACGGCGTCACCTACGCGCCACACATGGACGCGCTCTTCCTCGTGGTCGACGACGAGGAGCGGATCGTCTTCACCAACGCGGTCGACAGCGCCTGGCGGCCCACGAACCCCGATCCGGTGGCGCTGACCGCGGAGATCACGTTCGCCGACCATCCGGACGGCACCGACTACCGCGTCCTCGTGCGCCACGGCGATCCGTCGGCCCGCGACCGCCACGAGAAGATGGGCTTCCTCGACGGCTGGGGCGCCGTCACCACGCAGCTCGCGGCGGTCGCGGAGGGCTCTACCGCGGCGTGAGGCCGGTCCCGCCGGAGATCACGAGGGCGAAGGGCTGCCGGCGACCGGCGGTGACCGAGACGCCGCGCACCCGCACGGTCCAGGCGCCGGCCGCCGGGGCCGGCACCGTGACCTGCTGGACGTTGTTGGTGGTGGTCGGGAACGGCGTCGTGTCGCCGTTCAGCACGGTGCCGTCCGGCGCCTGCAGCTGCAGGTAGAGCTGGTTGACCAGGGAGCCGACCCCCTCCAGCGACGGCGGATCGGTCCAGACCAGGGTGACCTTCAGCGGGGTTTCCGGGCCGGCCGCGGGCACGGTCCAGCGCCGCATTTCGCCGGTGCCGACGGCCGAGCCCGGGTCGTCCTCGTAGCGCAGCTGTTCGTCCGGCGCGGGTGCGAGCGCGGCGGTGACGTCGACCCGGCCGAAGCCGCAGACGTTGTTCGGCCCGGCGGTGATCTCGCCGGCGAACTGGCCGCGCATCGTGGCCGCGCCGTTGATCAGCACCGCCTTGATCAGCGCGGCCGAGGGCACAGCGCCGTCGGCGATCAGGCGTTCGCGGACCAGCGCGGCCGCGCCCGCCACGAGCGGGGTCGACATGCTCGTCCCGCCGCTCCAGCAGTAGAGGTCGCGCAGTTCGTGCCCGGCCGGCAGGCCGCCCCACAGCGGATCGCCGCCGGGTGCGAGCGCCGACGACCGCAGCGACAGCACGTTGGTGCCGGGGGCGACCACGTCCGGCTTGATCCGGCCGTCGTCGGTCGGGCCACGCGACGAGAACGCGGCCATGCCGTCGACGTCGTCGGAGACGTGGCCGGCCGCGGTCAGCCGCGGGAACTTGACCGTCTGACTCCAGTCGATGTCCCGGCCGGGCGGCGGGACCGAGCCGCGCGGGTGGTTGTTCTCGCTGGCCCCTACGGTCAGGCAGTTCTTGGCCGTGGCGGGCGTGCCGATCGAGTCCGGGTCGACCACGCCGTTGCCGTTGACGTCCTTGCCGTCGTTGCCGGCCGAGAACAGGATCAGCATGTCCGGGTTGTTCCACACGAACTTGTCGACGGTGCGGGCCGCGGCGTTGTAGACCCCGGAGTTCGCGGCGCCCCACGAGTTGGTGTGGATGCGCACGCCGTCCGCGTGGGCCGGGCCGAACAGATCGGTCAGGTCCTCCGGCAGGCCGTACAGGCCGTCGGCGGCCGTCGGCCAGTCCGCCGGGTTCACGTGGACGCCCTCGGCGGCCAGCTGGGCGGCGGTCTTCCAGTTCACGCGCTGGCCGATGGCCTGGAACCACACCTCGGCCTCGGGCGCGGCCCCGGCCGGCACGAACGCCGAGCCGATCGCCTTGGCGGCGGCCCCGTCGCCGAGCACCGAACCGGTGACGTGGGTGCCGTGCCCCGATCCCTCGTCGGCCGGGCCGTCGTCGCTGTTCGGCGGGTCGGTGATGAACGGCGCCAGCCGGGAGCCGGCCGGCAGGCTCGTGATGCGGCGGACCCGGCCCCGCAGGTCGGGGTGGATGTGCTGGGGGTCGCCGGTGTCCAGCCCGGAGTCGGCGATCCCGACGAGCTGGCCGCGGCCGGTCACCGTACGGCCGGCGAACGTGTGCCCGGTGGGCACGCCCATGACGGTGAGCGCGCGGTCGTTGTGCAGTTCGGCGAAGGCGAACGGCAGCACGGCCTGCACACCCTGCGTGCCGGCCACCTCGGCGATCGCGGCCGGGCCGGCTTCGGCCACGACCGTACGCCCAGCGGTCGACAACACCACGCCGCCGGCCGCGCGGATGCGGGCCGACACCTCGGCCGTGCTCTCGCCCGGGAAGACCGTGACCTCGACCCGCTGCGCGTCCGAACCGGCCAGATCCTCGGCGGCCACCGCGGTCAGCAGGGTGGCGCCCAGCTCACGTCCCGGGTCACGGCGCAGCTTGGCCGAGACCTTCATCGCCGGCCGGTACGGGGTGACGTCCTCCACCCAGCGCTGGGCGGCCAGCTCCGGGACGCGCTCGGGCAGCATCCCGATCAGCAGCGTGAACCCGGGCACGCTGTCCCGCACGGCGCCGCCGAGGGACTGCACCACGCCGAGCCACTCCGGCGCCGCCGGACCGGCCAGCTTGACCAGGTAGTACGCCGTACGCCCGGCGTCCTGTTCGAGCGGCACCTCGTCCTGCGCCCGGACGGCGTCGGCGAAGGCGAACCGCGAGCCCGCGACCTGGGTGACCTCGTCGTGCAGGGCCGTGGCCTCGACGCCGCCGGTGGTCAGCGTCGCCAGCTGGTCGGCGGAGCCCCGGACGAGCATCGAGTCGGGATACTCGGCGAGCACCTCCACCCCGGCAGCACGGACGGCTGCCGCGTCCCGAGGCTCCAGCAGTGTCACGAGCATCTTGGTGGCCATGGCAGTCCTCCCTGGTCGGGTCGTCGAAGACCTCGTCCCTGTCAGTGGAGTCCTCGCCCGCCGCGCGGTTATCCGGAAGTCGGCAGGACGACACGGCAACCACCTGATCGGATATAACAGTGATCACCAAACGGGCGGAGGTGAATCATGTCGGCGGACGCCGCGGCGCTCATCGTGTGCGAGAGCCTGGTTCGCATCTACCAGACCGGGCCGGTCGAGGTGCAGGCGCTGCAGGGGCTCGACCTGGTGGTCGACAAGGGCGAGATGGTCGCCGTCGTCGGGGCCTCCGGCTCGGGCAAGTCGACGCTGCTGTCGATCCTGGCCGGGGTCGACGCGCCGACCGCGGGGCGGGCCCGGGTCGAGCAGTGGGACCTGCTGACCATGTCACGGGCCGACCGGGTGCGATACCGGCGGCACACCGTCGGCTTCGTCAGGCAGCAGACGGCCAGCAACCTGATCCCGTACCTGACCGCGCAGCAGATGGTCGACCTGCCGATGACCGCCGCCCGCACCCCGGCCCGCGAGCGCCGCCAGCGATCAGCCGACCTGCTCGAGGCGCTCGGCGTCGGCGCCCTGGCCGGGCGGCGGCCCGGTGAGCTCTCGGGCGGGCAGCAGATGCGCGTGGCCATCGCGGTCGCCCTGGCCAACCAGCCGCACGTGCTGCTGGCCGACGAACCCACCGGCGAGCTCGACACGGCCACCTCGGCCGAGGTGTTCGGCGCGCTGCGCGACGTCAACCGCGACCTCGGCGTCACCGTCGTCGTGGTCACCCACGATCCCGCGGTCAGCGGTCAGGTCGAGCGCACGGTGTCCATTCGCGACGGCCGGACGAGCAGCGAGGTGTTGCGCCGCACGGCCACCGCCGACGACGGCGGCACGCATGTCATAGCCGAGGAGTACGCCGTGATGGACCGGGCCGGGCGCATCCAGGTGCCCCGCGACTACCGCGAGGCGCTCGCCCTGACCCGGCGGGTGCGGCTGGCCCTGGAGCCCGACCACATCACGATCCGGCCCGACGCATGATCGCCTGCACCGAGCGGCACTCAACCGGGGGCACAGCATGACGGGCGCGCTGCTGACGGTACGCGGGGTGAACCGCACCTTCGGCTCCGGAGCGGCCGCCGTGCACGCCTTGCGGGACGTGTCGTTCGACGTCGAGCCGGGCACGATGGTGGCCCTGGTCGGCCGGTCCGGATCGGGCAAGACCACCCTGCTCAACGTGATCGGCGGGCTCGACCGGCCCGACGCGGGCTCGGTCGTGGTCGACGGGCTCGAGGTCACCGGCCTCGATGAGGACGGCCTGTCCCAGCTGCGCCGCGACAAGGTCTCGTACGTGTTCCAGACGTTCGGCCTGATCCCGGTGCTCTCGGCGGCCGAGAACGTGGGCGTGCCGCTGCGGCTGGCCCGGTCCGAGCCGGCCGAGCGCGAGCGCCGCGTCAACCTGCTGCTCGACCTGGTGGGCCTGGCCGATCACGCCCAGCAGCGGCCCGGTGAGCTGTCCGGCGGCCAGCAGCAACGCGTGGCCATCGCCCGCGCCCTGGCCGCCTCGCCCCGGCTGCTGATCGCCGACGAGCCCACCGGCCAGCTCGACGCCGAGACCGGGCTGGCCGTCATGGGGCTGCTGCGCGGGGTGGTCGAGTCCGAGGGCGTGACCGCCGTGGTGGCCACGCACGACCCGGTGATGATGGCGCTGGCCGACCGGGTCATCCAGATCAGCGACGGCCGAGTCCCCGCGTGCTGAGGTTGGTCGCCCGGCGGGCACGGGCGCACTGGCCGCTGCTGGCCTCGCTGCTCACGATCCTGGTCGTCGGCGCGACGCTGCTGGGCACGAGCACGCTGCTGGTCACCCGCACCTCGGAGCGAGCGGTGGAGGTCTCGGCCGCGCGGGCCGACCCGGAGGACGTCACCGTCACCGCCTACGTCGGTGCTGTGGCCGCCGCGAACGCCCGCTCGGTCGCCGCCGACTCCCGGGACGTGCTGCTCGCGGCGGTCGCGCCGTTCACCGCGACCACCGCCACCCGCGCCTCGGGAGCGCTGCGCCGGCTGCCGTTGGCCGACGGGGAGTCGGACGGCGTCGAGGGCGGCGGTTACCTGTCCTCGGTCGAGGACCTGCCGGCGCGGTCCGCGCTGATCACCGGCCGCTGGCCGCGGGCCGCGACCACGGAGGCCGCGGTTCTGCAGAGCACCGCCCGGCTGCTGGGCCTGAAGGTCGGCGACCGGGTGCGGCTCGGGCCCGAGCTGGGTCGCTCGCCCAACGGCCCGGTCGCGGTGACCGTGGTCGCCATCGTCCGGCCCCTCCCGGACTCCGGCTGGGACCGCGATCCCCTGGGCGGCAACGGGTTCGACCCCGACCCGCTGGAGAGCACCTCAGCCCGCCAGATCCACGCGTACGGGCCGTTCCTGGTCGACCTGAACACCCTGCTCTCCGGGCGGAACGCGCTCAGCCGGATCGAGGTGACCGCGCGCCCCGACCTGTCGGCGCCCACCGAGCGGGGCCTCAACGAGCTCACCGCCTCGCTGCTCGGGGCCAACCGCAAGCTGGAGGGCACGCTCGGGGAGCGTGTCGAGATCCAGCGCGTCTCGTCGCCGCTCCCCCAGCTGCTGCTCGACGCCCGTGACCAGCAGCAGCTCACCTCGGGGGCGGTGCTGGCGCTGGCCCTGATCGGCCTGGTGCTGACGGCCATCGCGCTCACCCTGGCCGGACGGCTGACCACCGGGGTGCGTACCACCGAATTCGATCTGCTGGCCGCCCTGGGCACGAGCCGGGGGCAGTTCACCGCCGTCGCCGTGACCGAGGCGGGCGCGATCGCGGCGCTCGCCGTCGCGCTGTCGGTGCCCCTGTCGTCGTTGCTGTTCGCCGGGCTGACCCACCTGCCTCCGCTGGCCGGCGCGGGGCTCGGCGCTCCCGTGACCGTCACCTGGACGCAGGTGCTGGTGGTGGCCGCCGGCGCCGTGGCCCTGGCCGCCCTGCACGTCGCGCTGTCGACCCGGCCCGCGGCCGATCCCGGGGACCGCCGCCGGCACCGCGAACTGCTCGCCCGCTCCGGGCTCGACCTGCTGCTGCTGGCGCTGGCCGCGGTCGGCTGGTGGCAGCTGCGGGCCCAGCCGGCGGCGGCCGGATCGCGCGCCGACGCCGTCCGGATCCTCGCCCCCGCCCTGATCCTGACCGCCGGTTCGGCGCTGCTGCTGCGTGCCCTGCCACCCCTGCTGCGCGGCGCCGAACGGCTGGCCGGGCGGTCCCGCGGCTTCACACTCTCGCTGGCCGCCGCCGGAGCCGCCCGCCGCCCGCAGGCCCTCGCCGCCGGGCTGCTGATCTGCCTGGGCTGCGCGGCCGCGACGTTCGGCACGGCGTTCGGCTCGACCTGGCAGACCTCACAGCGCGAGCAGGCCGACCTCGCGGTGGGCACCGACCTCGCCATCTCGCTCACCACGGCGCCCGTCACCGGCCAGAGCGCCCGGGTCGCGGCGGCCACGGGCGGCGTGATCAGCCCGGTCGCCCGGCAGAACATCGTGGTCGGCCAGTGGCTCGGCGGCCCGGAATCCGCGCCCCAGCTCGTCGCGATCGACACGCGGCAGGCCGGGTCGCTGCTGCGCGGCCGGGCCGGGCCGGAGGCCGGGTGGGCCGGGGTCACCCGTACGCTCGTCCCACCGTCCCCGGTGACCGGTGTCGCCCTGCCCCGGGGCAGCTCCCCGGCCGTCACCGGCACGGCCACCGGCGACCGGCCGATCGCCGTCACCCCGCACCTGATGCTCCAGGACGACACCGGCCTGCGGACGACCTGCGACGGCGACCCGGTCCCGCTCGACGGCCGGGCCCACGCGGTGACGGGCTGTGTGCCGGTCACCGGGCTGCGGCTGGTCGGCGTCACGCTGTCGGTCCTGGGCGAGTCCGGCATCCAGCACGTGAGCGCGATCGACGCGACCGTGACGCTGCCCGAGGCGCCCGCTTCGGCCTGGACCGTCCGGTCGGCCGCGCCGGAGTCCAACCAGCTCAGCGATGCGAAGGTCGAAGCGGACGGCCCTCGGCTGCGCCTGAGCGCCGTCGCGAGCTTCGCCGACACCACCCCGTCGACCCGGGTGCTGGTCGCCACGGCCTTCGCCGATCCCGGACCGGTGCCGGTCGTCGTCTCGGAGCGGTTCGCGGCCGAGGTCGGCGCCCGGCGCGGCTCCGAGATCACCTTCGCCGTCGACCAGACACCCGTGCACGCCACCGTCGCCGCGATCGTGGCCGAGGTGCCGTCGGCGCCCGGCGCGGCCGCGCTGCTCACCGATGTCGACCTGCTGAGCCGGGCCCTGGCCGTCCGCGGCAACGTGGACTCGCCGGTGACGGCCTGGTGGGTCGGGCGCCCGGCCCGCACCGACGTCGGCGACCTGCGGCTGGGCACCGTCACCACCCGCGCGGCCGAGACCGAGCGGCTGACCGGCAGCCCGCTGCGCGCCTCCTTCCCGGCTGTCCTGCGCGTCCTGGTCGTGGCCGCGGCCGTCCTGCTCCTGGGCGGCGTCCTGCTGCAGGTCACCTGCGACATGCAGCTGCGCTCGGTCGAGGTGGCCCGGCTGCGCGGCCTGGGCGTCTCGCGGCGGGGCATCCGGGCCGCGCTGCTGGGCGAGCAGGCCGCTGTCGTGCTGCCGCTGCTGGTGGCCGGGGCCGGCGTCGGCGCGCTGACCACCTGGCTGGTGGCGCCGCTGCTGATCCGTTCGGACACCGGCGCGGCCGCTGTGCCGGTCGCGGTCGCGTACTGGCCCTGGGCGGCCGAGATCCTGCTGCTCGCCGGGCTGGCCGGCGCCTGTGCCCTGGCCGCCGGGGTCGCGGTCCTGATCCAGGTCGGCCGGGCCGACGCCGCGCATCTGCGGGTGGCGTCATGACGGGCCTGCACTGGCCGAGCATCCGGGGCCGGGCCCGGGCCGACGCCGGCCCGCTGCTGCTGGTCGCCGTGGTGGTCGCCGTCGTGGCTGTGCTCGTCGGAGCCACCCCGCCGATGCTGCGCTCGACCTCCGACGAGGCCACCCGCGACGCCGTACGCCGGGCGGCCGACGACGCCGCCGTGCGGGTCGAGGCGGAGTGGCCGGACGACTACGGGCCGACCGGTGGCCGCCTGCGTGCCCCGCGGCTCGCCGACGACGTCGCCGGCCTGTCCTCCCTGGCCGCGAGTGACCTCGATCCCGCTCTGCGGTCCGCGCTGCGGCCCCCGGTGGCTACCGTTTCGAGCATCTCGATGGCTGTCACGGACGGCAGCGTGCAGCGCCGCCTGCAGCTCGAATATCTGCGCACCGAGTCCGGTGGCCCCGAGGTCACCTGGATCGCCGGGCGCGCCCCGGGGCCCTCGACCCGCGACCAGTTCGCCGAGATCCCGCTCAACGGCGCCCCGTGGCCGATGCAGATCGGGCTGTCCGAGGCCGACGCGGCCGTGCTCGACGCCCGCCCGGGCGACAGGATCCCGGTCCAGGACGAACGCCGGAACCCTTACAACGTCCGGGTCAGCGGCATCTTCCGGCCGGTCGACCCGGCCGATCCGGCCTGGCAGCTCGCGCCCTGGCTGCTGCAGCCGGCGGCGAACCGGGACGGCCTGGGCAGCACCCGCTTCGGGGGCCTGCTCTCGGACGAGTCGCTGCCCGACGCGCGGCTGGCCTTCCGGTCCGACCAGTTGCGCCGCAGCGTCCGCTTCGACGCCGACCCGGACCGGCTGACGTGGGAGTCCGCCCAGGCTCTGGCGTCCGCGGTGGCCACCCTCAAGGGGCAGTCGGCCGTCTCGGCCGAGCGCGACACCTCGCTCAAGTGGGCCACCCAGCTCGACAGCGTGCTGCGCGACCTGCGCGACCAGATCGCCACCGCCTCGGCCCAGGCCACCGTGCTGCTCCTCACGGTGCTGGCCGGAGCCCTGCTGGTGGTGAGCCTGACCGCCGACCTGCTGACCCGGCGCCGGGCGCGGTCGCTGACCACCGCCCGCGAGCGGGGCGCCTCGCTGCCCGCGATCGCCACCGAACTGGCCATCGAGTCGGTGGCCGTGGTCGTCCCGGCCGCCGCGCTCGGGCTGGCGCTGGCCGCCGCGCTCGCCGGCAGCGCCTCGGTGGCCTGGGTCTTGCCGTTCCTGCTGCTCACGGCCGCCGTCGGCCCCGTCTTCGGGACGCTCGCGGCCGCCCGCGCCACCCGCGACAAGCGGTCGCCGGCCAACCGCAGCGCGCGCCGGTGGGCTTCGCGCACCACGCTGCTGCGCCGGGTCGCCGTCGACGTCGCCGTGGTCGCCCTCGCCGTGGGCGCGCTGGTCGCGCTGCGGCAGCGAGGCATCGGATCGACCGACGAGGGCGACGTCGGTCTGCCCGCCGCCGCTCCGACCCTCGGCGCGCTCGCCGCCGCTCTGCTCCTCATGCGCCTGCTGCCTCGCGGCACCGGCGGCGCCCTGCGGCTGGCCCTGCGGTCCCGGCGCCCCCTGGTGCTCTTCGTTGCCGCCCGGGCCGCCGCGACCGCGTCCCGGCTGCTGCCCGCGCTCACCGTCACGGCCGCGATCGCGCTCGCCTCGTTCGCGGTCACGCTGCACGCCACCACCGACCGAGGGCTGTCGGACGGCGCCTGGCAGGCGGTCGGCGCCGACGCCCGGCTCACCGTGGGCTCCGAGGCCGCCGGCTCCACCGTCGCGATCGCCGGACAGGTCGCCGCCGCGCGCGGGGTCAGCGCGGTGGTCACGGCCCGGGTCGTCGAGAGCGAGCGGTTCATCGCCGACCAGACCTCGATCGTGGCCCGCCTGGTCGTCGTCGACACCGCGGCCTTCCGGCGGCTGCTGGCGGCCACTCCCCTGCCCGGGCTGCCGGACCCGGCCGGGCTGGCCGCGACGAACGACGGCACCGTACCCGCGCTGGTGCGCACGGGCGACGGCAGCCTGCGGCCCGGCACGCAGTTCCGGCTGCCGCTGCGGACCAACAGCGCCATCCCGATGGCCGCGATCGGCGCGGCCCCGGCCGTCGGCAACGGCGACGACGTGATCGTGGTGGATGTCGCCACGGCCCGGGCGGCGGGGCTGGAATCCGCGCCGAACACGGTGTGGGCGACCGGCCCCGGCGCGGCCGAGGCGTTCCGGGCCACCGGCGCCGACGGGCGGCTGACGACCCGGGCCGAAGTGCTCGAAGAGCGTCGCACGGCTCCGCTGACCGCCGGTCTGGTCCGGCTGCAGCTGATCGCGGCCGGGGCGCTGCTCGCGCTCGGGCTGCTCGGCTTCGCGCTCGCGGCGGCGGCCAGCGCGCCCGAGCGGTGGGAGACCCTGGCCCGGTTGCGCACGCTGGGGCTGCGGCCGCGCGACGCGCACCGGGTGGCAGCGGGCGAGCTGCTGCCGGTCGCCGTGGTCGCCGTGGTCTTCGGGCCGCTGCTGGGGGCGTTGCTCGCCCGGCTCACCGTGGAGCCGCTGGCTCTGAGCGTGCTTACCGGCCAGGTGGCCGTGCCGGTGACGGTCGTGCCGTGGTGGACGGCCGAACTGGTGACCCTGGTGGCGTTCACGGCGGTGCTCTCGGCCGTGGTGGCCACGGAGTCGTCCGTACGAAGGAAGCGAAGGCTCGGCGACGTGCTGCGCGTGTCGTCCTAGCGGTTGCCCATCGGCGGCGGTCAGCCGCTCGTGAGCCGCTCACGGGACTCGCCGATCAGCCGGGCCGCGTCCGCCTCGGGCACCGGGCACGAGAAATAGAAACCCTGAGCCCGCTCGCAACCCAGCTCGCGCAGCAGTTCCACCTGCTCGGCGGTCTCGACGCCCTCGGCGATCGTGCCCAGCCGCAACCCGGCGGCCAGGTCGACGATCGCCTTGACCACGACGCGGGCGGCCGGGTCCGGCATCCCCGGCGCGGGCATGAACGAGCGGTCGATCTTGACGTGGTCGATCGGCAGGTCGCGCAGGTACGCCAGCGACGAGTACCCGGTGCCGAAGTCGTCCACCGCCACCCGCACGCCGTGGGTCCGCAGCATGCTCAGGTGGCTGATCGCCTGCTCGGTGACCAGGCCCGAGTCGACCAGGACGCCCTCGGTGATCTCCAGGATCAGCGCCTCCGGGGGCAGGCCCGACGAATCCAGCGCGTCCAGCACCATCAGGCCGAAGCCGGGCTCCCGCAGCTGCCGCGGCGACACGTTGACCGAGACCACTGTGCCGTGCCGTCGGTGCCAGCCGGCCACCACCCGGCACGACTCACGCAGCACCCAGGCGCCGATCGGCACGATCAGCCCGCTGTCCTCCGAGATGCCGATGAACCGGTCCGGCAGCACCATCGCCTCGCCGGGCGGCTGCCACCGGATCAGCGCCTCGACGCCGGCGATGTGCTCGTCGGCCAGCCGGATCAGCGGTTGGTAGAACACGAGGAACTCGTCGCGGGTGAGGGCCTCGCGCAGCCGCTCGACCGTCCGGGCCGCCTCGAGCCGCCGCTCGCGCAACTGCTCGTCGTACAGCACGAACTGGTTCCGCCCGGCCTCCTTGGCCGCATGCAGCGCCAGGTAGGCGTCCCGCGCGACATCCGCCGCCCGGCGGCCGTCCTCGAACTCGCGCAGCCCCATGCTGACCGTCGCGAACAGCTCGTGTCCCGGCACCGGCAGCGGGCGCCGCATGGCCACCAGCACCCGCTCGGCGGTGGCCCAGGCGTCCGTCAGCGAGGCGCCCTCGAGCAGCGCGGCGAACTCGTCGCTGTGCAGCCGCGCCACCAGCGCGCCGTCGAACAGGGCACGCAGCCGGGCCGACACCTCGACGAGCAGGTCGTCGCCGACGGCGTGCCCGAACCGGTCGTTGACGTCCTTGAAGCCGTCCAGGTCGAGCAGCAGCAACGCGCCGGGCCGGTCGCTCCCGAGGGCGGCGGCGAGCCGGTCGTGCAGCACGGTCCGGCCCGGCAGACCGGTCAGCACGTCGTGCTCGGAGCGGAACCGCAGCTCCCGCTGCAGCTCGGCCTGATTGTGCAGGGCCTGCTCGAGGTCACGGGCGCGCTGGGCGGCCACCCCGTTGAGCTGGCGCATGCGTTGCACGACCAGCGCCGACGTGCAGGCCGTGGCGATCATCGGCACGACCACGTCGAGGCTGCCCAGGGTGCCCGCCAGGCCCTCGCGCAGCAGGAAGAGACCGGTGAGGACCGGTGTCGCGACCACGGTGCCGACGTAGATCCTGGTCGCGCCGTGCCGGCTCAGCGAGTCCTGGCCCGCCGGGAGGGGTACCGTCCGCTTCATCGACGGGTGCAGGGCGGCCACGGTGAGCAGGCCGTTGCCGACGACCCAGCCGACGATGCTCACCTCGGTCGGGAAGCCGGCGCCGCTGCCCACCGTCAGGTAGGCGGTATCGGCGGTCAGCCGCACCCCGCAGGACACCGCGACCAGCCAGTACGACACCGACCGGGAGTCGCTGAGCAGCAGCAGGCGTACGCCGAAGGTCAGCAGCACCAGGTCGAGGAACGGCTCCACCAGCAGGTAGGCCTGGCTGTGGATGAGGCCGGTGTCGATGAGCGCCGGGTCGACGAACACCATCCACCAGATCACCGCGGCGCCGGACGCGATGATCGCGCTCTCGGTCAAGCCGATCGTCGCCGCACCCCGCCGCCCGTGGTTGGGCAACAGGGCCACGCCCGCACACAGGATCGGGTAGGTGATCCCGTAGATGACATTGATGGCGAAGCCACCGGTCGCCACCGCCGGGGGAAACAGGGTCGCGACGATGACGTTGCCGGCCAGCGCCAGCCCGACCGAGGCGAAGATCAGCCACCAGCCCCGCGCGAACCGCGGCCGGTGCAGCCGCACCCCACCGGCGACGGCCGCCAGCACCAGGGTTGCGCTGGCCAGCATGAGCAGAGCCAGCCCATCGAACGACGACACCCGGAACCCGACAGCGACGAGCACCAGCGTGACGACCACGCCGGCCCACATGAAAAGCGCCGCGCGGCCACCAGGCAGCCGCGCCGACTCGTCCCCCACAGTCTTCACCCTCGCAGAACGCGTGCCCCGTTGTTCTGAAAAGGCGTTTCAGCGCCGCTCAAGGCGTCGCACACCCCGGATGTCGCGCGTCCTGTTCCGCCGGCTCGGCAACCGCCTCGGGGAGGCCGACACGCTGGAAAGCCTCGCCCGGCTGCACACCCGGCTGGGCCGCCCGGAACTGACCGCCCGGTCAGCGGCCGGGACGCTCCCGGCGGACCGTCGGACGGCGGCCGCGGATGGTGGCCTGGGACAGTGCCTTGATGACGCGTTCGGCCGCCGAGTCGGGCACCTCGACCAGCGAGAAGCGGTCGGTGATCTGGATCGCGCCGATCTCGCGGGCGGGCAGCCCGGACTCGCCGGCGATGGCGCCGACCAGGTCTTGCGGGCGCAGCCCGACGCGGCGGCCGAGACCGACGAACAGGCGGGTCACCCCCGAGTCGGTGGGCCGCTGCCGGGTCTCCTTGTCGCGGCGGGCCGGGGCCGGCGACGGGATCTCCGGCTCGTCGACATCACCGCCGGCCGCCTCGTGCAGCAGCTTCACCGCGGCCAGGGCGACGTTCTCGATGTCGTAGTCGTCGGTCAGCGAGTCGATCACCACGCGGAAACGCTCGAGGCCGTCGTCCTCGAGGGCGGCCTGCAACGAGGCGCGCGTCAGTTCGAGCCGGCGCGCGCGCAGGTCGGTCACCGTGGGCAGCCGCTCGATCGGGATCCGGCGGCCGATCAGGCGCTCGATGGCCTTGAGCATGCGCTGCTCACGCGGTTCGGCCAGGGTGATCGCGACGCCCTCGCGCCCGGCCCGGCCGACCCGGCCGATCCGGTGCACGTACGCCTCGGGCGCGGACGGCACATTGAAGTTGATCACGTGGGTGAGCTGTTCGACGTCGAGCCCACGGGCGGCGACGTCGGTCGCCACGAGCAGTTCGGTGCTGCCGCCGCGCAGCCGGCCCATCACCCGGTCACGCTGGTCCTGGCTCATCCCGCCGTGCAGGGCCTCGGCCCGGTAACCACGCCCGTTGAGCGCCTCGGTGACCTGGTCGACCTCTTCGCGCGTACGGCAGAAGACGATCGCCGCCGTGGGCGCCTCGACGTCGAGGATCCGGCCGAGCGCGGCCGCCTTGTGCGGACGGCCCACGATGTACGCGCTCTGGCGCACCAGCGGCATCTCGCCCGGCGCGGAGTCCTCCCGGCCCATCCGGATCCGGACCGGCTCGCGCAGGTGGCGGCGGGCGATGGCGTCGATCCGCGGCGGCATGGTGGCCGAGAACAGCACGGTCTGCCGTTCGTCCGGGGTCTCGGCCAGGATCGCCTCGATGTCCTCGGCGAAGCCCATGTCGAGCATCTCGTCGGCCTCGTCGAGCACCACGGTCCGCACGTCGCTGAGGTCGAGGGTGCCGCGGCTGATGTGGTCGAGCACGCGACCGGGCGTGCCCACCACGACCTGCACGCCGCGCTGCAGGGCCTGCAGCTGCCGTCCGATCGGCTGGCCACCGTAGACCGGCAGCACGCGGACATTCAGCTCGCGCCCGTACCGGTGGACCGCCTGGGAGACCTGCTCGGCCAGCTCACGGGTCGGCACGAGGGCCAGCGCCTGCGGCCCGGCTGTCCGGTCGCCGGTGAGCGACTGCAGGATCGGCAGCGCGAACGCCGCGGTCTTGCCGGTGCCGGTGGCAGCCTGCCCCACCAGATCGTGCCCGGCCAGCACGGGCGGGATCGCCTCGCGCTGAATCGGGGTGGGCTCTTCATAGCCGAGGCTCAGGAGCGCGCGCAGCAGCTCCGGTCGAAGCCCCAATCCCGCGAAGCCAACCTCGGACTCGACCAGGTCTTCGTCCATGACGACAAGGATACGAGCCGGGAACTTCCGGGAATCCGGGCCCCGTGCCATACTGCGCAGCCATGGGCGTACATCGATATCTTGTGGTGCTGGCCCTGCTGGTCGGGGGCGGAGCGGGCTTGGGCGCGGCGGCAGCCCCGCAGGACCGGACGCTGCATCTCAGCGGGCCCGGGAGCGTCGCCGTCGGGCGGACCGCCGTCTTCACCATGCAGGCGTCCGACCAGGAGGCACTCGGTGTCGAGGCCACGCTGACGCTGCCGACCGGCGTCACCTACGTGTCGGCCGAGCCGGGCGCGGTGAACACGGTCGAAGGTGGCCGCAACTCCGGGCCGTGCATGGCCGAAGGGCCGGGCGTCAGGTTCTGCTGGCGGGCCTCGCCGCCCTACGGTTCGGCCGCCGTCGCACGCTTCGTTGACACGAGATGGCCGGGTGAGCGCCTGACCCGACCGGCGGTTGCTTCCGGAGAGCGGCGAACCTAGATTCCGGAGTATGCCCGGGCAGGGTTTTCGGCTGGAGACGGCGGTCGCCGACGTGTACGGCGACCTGCGGCTGGCGCCTGTGCTGCGGCGGCTCCTGCGGCACAGCGGGCGGCTGACCGGCTCCGCGGCGGGCAGCATCTCGCTGGTCGACGCGGCCCGTGGGCAGTACGTGAAGGCGGCCGAGATCGGGGCGCGGTGCCGGCTCGGGCAGCGGTTCCCGCTCGACGAGGGCGCGACCGGGCGGGCGTTCGACCGGCGGCGGCCGGTGGTCATCCCGGACTACGGGCGGCTGCGCGCGGGGCATCTGGCCGGCACCGATCCGGCCAGCCGGGGCGCGGCGGTGGCCGTGCCGATCTGGTGGCGGGGCGACGTCATCGCGGTCGACGTGGTGTTCGCGCCGGATGCCGGCGACTTCAGCGCGGGCGCGGTCGACGACCTGGAGGCTCTGGCCCAGACGGCGGCGGCCGCGATCGTCATGTCGGGACGGCACGACCCGTCGCTGGCCGCGCTGATCGCCCGGCGGGTGCCGGCCACGGTCACCGAGGCCGGCGCCGTGCGGCCCGTCTCGCCTGCGGTCGCCCGCATCGCCACCGACCTGGTCGCCGCCGCCGCGCGCGCTGCCGGGCAGGGGTCGCAGCAGCGGGTCGCGCTGGTCTACGGCGAGGACGGTCTGCGGCTGCTGGTGCAGCAGGAGGGCGGCCTGCGCGCGGACGAAGAGCTGCGCCGCGAGGGCGTCACGGTCGAGGAGGTGCCGGGCTGGGGTGTGCTGGTGCGCGCCGAATTCCCGTACGCGCTGGAACCGCCGCCCTTCTCGCCGCGCGAGGCCGAGGTGCTCACCCTGCTACGGGAGGGCCTGACCGACCGCGAGATCGCCGCACGCCTGGTGGTCTCGCCCAAGACGGTCGAGAAGCACGTCGCCGCCGTGCTGCGGAAAACCGGAACGACCCGGCGGACGGCAGCTGTGGTTCACGCCCTCGACAACGGGTGGATTCCCCCATACCGGTGACCGGCGCCACCGGCTTGACTGAGCCCCGTGCCCATCGTCGCGCTGAAGGACATCCTGGACCGTGCGCTCGCCGAGCGGTACGGCGTGGCCGCCATCAACATCATCAACGACCTCACCATCGACGCCGTCGTCGCGGCCGCCGCCGAGGAACGGGCGCCGGTCATCCTGCAGACCTCGGTCAAGACCGTCCGGCAGTACGGCCGGTGGCAGCTCCACGACATCGTCGAGGCGCTGGTCCGCGAGGCCGACGTGCCGGTCACGCTGCATCTCGACCACTGTCCCGACCGTACGGTGATCTCGGACTGCCTCGACGGCGGCTGGAACTCCGTGCTGTTCGACGCGCACGAGCTCGACGTCGCCGAGAACCTGCGGCAGACCACCGAGGTGGTGGCGGAGGCCCGCAAGACCGGCGCCCACGTCGAGGGCGAGATCGAGGGCATCCAGGGCGTCGAGGACGACGTCGGCTCCGACGACGCGCCGCGGGTGCAGAGCCTCGAGGTCGCGATCGACTTCATCGAACGTACGGGGGTCGACTGCTTCGCCCCGGCCATCGGCAACGCCCACGGCCAATACCGGCAGGCGCCCGTGCTCGACGCCCAGCGGATCACCGATCTGGTCGCGGCGACCGGCGTCCCGATGGCGCTGCACGGCGGCACTGGGCTCTCCGACGACCAGTTCACCGACCTGATCGCCCGGGGCTGCGCCAAGGTGAACATCTCGACCGCGCTCAAAGAGACGTTCATGAAGTCCGGCCTGGAATTCCTGCGCGAGACGGCCGAGCGCGACAAGTGGGATCCGCCGTCACTGTTCCGGCACCAACGAACAGCGGTGCTCGAGATGGCCCGGCGGCACATCCGGCTGTTCGGCGGATCGGGGCGGGCCTGGTGACCGCGCTGATCTTCGACTGTGACGGGGTTCTGGCCGACACCGAGCGCTACGGGCACCTGCCCGCTTTCAACGCCACCTTCGAGCAGTTCGGGCTGCCGGTGCGGTGGAGCGAGCAGGAGTACGGCCGGAAGCTGCGAATCGGCGGCGGCAAGGAACGGATGGCGAGCCTGTTCGACGACCCGGCGTTCGCCGCCGCGGCCGGCCCGGGTGATCGTACGGAAAAGCTCGTGGCCTGGCACAAGGCCAAGACGGCGGCTTTCCAGCAGCTCGTGGCGGACGGGAAGATTCCGGTCCGGCCAGGCATCAAGCGGATCATCGTGGGTGCGCTCGAGGCCGGCTGGACCGTCGCCGTCGCCTCCACCTCGGCCGAGGAATCCGTGCGGGCGGTGCTCGCGAACGCGGTCGGTTCCGCGGCGGCCGAGATCCCGGTCTTCGCCGGCGACGTGGTGCCGGCCAAGAAGCCCGACCCGGCCATCTACCAGCTCACCGTGCGGAACCTCGGCCTGAACCCGGCCGAGACGCTGGTCGTCGAGGACTCGCGCAACGGCCTGCTGGCCGCCACTCGGGCCGGGCTGGCCTGCGTGGTCACGGTGAACGACTACACCCGCGACGAGGAATTCGGCGAGGCGGTCCTGGTCGTCTCGGGACTGGGCGACCCCGGCCGTCCCCCGGTCGAGGTGCTGGCCAACCGCGGCGCGGCGCGGCCCGGGCTCCATCTCACGCTCGACGACCTGCGCGCCTGTCTGGGAGGGCCGGCATGACGATGCGGCAGACCGAGTTCGTCGTCCGGGTGATCGCCGAGACGGCCATCGAGAACGAGAAGTACTTCGGCGACCTGGACTCGGTGGTCGGCGACGGCGACTTCGGCTATTCGCTGGCCCGCGGCTTCGAGAAGCTGCTCGAGGGCTGGGACGACCTCGACCGCACCAACCCGGGAACGTTCCTCAAGAAGTGCGGCATCGTGATCACGTCGCGCATCGGCGGCACGTCCGGCCCGATCTGGGGCACCGGATTCCTCCGGGCCGGCGCAGCCGCCGGGGACGCGGCCGAGCTGACCGCCGGGCAGGTGGTCGCGATGCTCCGGGCCGCCATCGAGGGCATCAAGGCGCGCGGGCAGTCCGACGTCGGCGACAAGACGCTGCTCGACGCGCTGGCGCCGATGACCGACGCGCTGGCCGCCGGGGGTCTTCCGGCGGCGGCCGTCGCGGCGCGGGAGGCGGCCGACGCCACCGCGGAGATGGTCGCCAAGCGCGGCCGGGCGGCGTACACGGGCGAGCGCAGCCGCGGCTCGGTCGACGCCGGCGCCATGGCGGTGGCGGTGCTTGTCGAACGGATCAGCGAGACCTGGCCCCAGCAAGGAGACGCATCGTGAAGAAGTTCGTCAACGACCCCAAGAACTACGTGGCCGAGATGCTCGAGGGTGTCGCGCTGGCCAACCCCGGCGCCCTGCGCTACGTGCCCGCCTACAACCTGATCATGCGGTCGGACGCCCCGAACGACAACAAGGTGTCCATCGTGCAGGGTTCCGGCTCCGGGCACGAGCCGGCCCACGTGATGGCGGTGGGCAAGGGCATGCTCGACGCGGCCTGCCCCGGTGACGTGTTCGCCGCCCCGCCGATGGACTACGTCTACGAGACGGCGAAGCTGCTGTCCTCCCCCAAGGGCGTGCTGCTGCTGGTCAACAACTACACCGGCGACCGGATGGCGTTCGACATGGGCAAGGAGATGGCCGAGGCCGACGGCGTCCGCGCCGAGATCCTCACCGTCAACGACGACGTCGCTGTGCAGGACTCCACGTACACCGTGGGCCGGCGTGGCGTGGCCGGCAACTTCTTCGTCATCAAGGCCGTGGGCGCCGCCGCCGAGCAGGGCGCCGAGCTCGACGAGGTGATCCGGGTCGGGAAGAAGGTCAACGACGTCACCCGGACGATGGGGGTCGCGCTCACCGCCTGCACCCCGCCGGCCAAGGGCTCACCCCTGTTCGAGCTGGGCGCCGACGAGATCGAGTTCGGCGTCGGCATCCACGGCGAACCGGGCCGCGAACGCCGCAAGCTGAAGGACGCCGACGCGATCGTCGACGACCTGCTCGAGGCCGTGGTCACCGACCTGCCGTACGACCGGGGCGACCGCGTGGCCTTGATGATCAACGGCCTCGGCGGCACCCCGATCAGTGAGCTCTACATCCTCTTCCGCCGCGCCCACCAGCGGCTGGCCGACCGGGGCATCACCGTGGGCCGCAGCTACGTGAACGAGTACTGCACGTCGCTCGACATGGCCGGCGCCTCGCTGACCCTGGTCCGCCTGGACGACGAGATCGAAGGACTGCTGGCGGCGCCGGCGGAGGCCGCCGTCCGCGTCTTCTAGGCACCTATAGGGTTTCGTGCATGTCTGTGCCGCACGATCTCGACACGCTCCCGGACCCGTCCACGGCTGGGGACATCGACGAACTGGTCGAGCGGCTGCGGCGGCTGAAGGTGTGGGCGGGCGACCCTTCGTACGACAAGATCAAGAGCAGGGTCAACGCGGCCTGGACCGCCGAGGGGCGGCCCGCCGGGGAGCTGACGATCAAGTCGACCGTCGCCAACTGCTTCCTGCCGGGCCGCCGCCGCCTGAACACCGACCTCGTCCTGGCCGTGGTGCGGGCGCTGTGCCCCGACACGGGCTACGTGGCCCAGTGGCGCCAAGCGCTCCGGGTGCTCGCGGGTGAGGCCGAGGCGGTCTCGCAGGCCCGGGTGCAGGACAAGTTGCCCCAGGATCTGGTCGGATTCACCGGCCGCGAGGACGAGCTGGCCGAAGCCCTGCGGGCCGCCACGGGATCCGTCGTCATCACCGCGATCGAGGGCATGGCCGGCGTCGGCAAGACCCAGCTCGCCGTCCACGCCGGACACCGGCTGCTCCGGGACGACGCGTACGACCAGGTGCTGTTCGTCAACCTACGCGGCTTCCACCCCGACCCCGCGCAGCCGCCGGCCGACCCGGCCGCTGTGCTCGACGGCTTCCTCCGCCTGCTGGGCCTGCCCGGGCACCAGGTGCCGCACGGTCTGGCCGCCCGCACGGCGGCCTACCGCGAGCGGCTGACCGGCCGCCGGGCCCTGGTGGTGCTGGACAACGCCGCCACCGCCGAGCAGGTGCGGCCCCTGCTGGCCGAGCGGCCCGGCTGCCTCACCCTGATCACCAGCCGGCGCAGCCTCGTCGAGCTGCCGTCCGCCGGCCGGATCGCGGTCGACGTGTTCACCCCCGACGAGGCGGTCGCCTTCCTGGCCGGCGCCCTGCCCGAGGCGCCGGTGGGCCCGGATCCCACCGCCCTGGAACGGATCGCCCGCCGCTGCGGCCACCTGCCGCTGGCCCTGAGCCTGATCGCCGGGCACATCCGGGCCACCCCGAACTGGACCCTCACCGACCACGCCGACCGGCTCGACGAACGCCACGACGAGCGGCGCCTCGACTCCGGCGTCGAACTCGCCCTCCGGCTGTCCTACCAGCACCTGCCAGCCGCCCACCGGCAGCTCCTGCGGCTCGCCTCGCTGCACCCCGGGCAGGATTTCGACGCGTACGCCGCGGCCGCGCTGGCCGGCTCCGACCTGTCCACCGCCGAGGCGTCGCTGGCCCATCTGTGCCGCGACCACCTGCTGCAGGAGACGGCGCCCGGCCGGTATACCTTCCACGACCTGGTACGCGCCTACGCCGACGCCCGCGCCCGCGACGAGGACCCGCCGGCCGCCCGCCGCGCCGCCCTGACCCGGCTCTTCGACCACTATCTGGCCACCACCGCGGCCGCCATCAACGCCCTGCACCCGTCCGAGGCCCACCTGCACCCCACCATCGAGCCGTCCGGCAGCCCCGTCCCCGATGTGACCAGCCCCGGCGCGCCCGTCGCCTGGCTCGACGCGGAACGGCACACGCTGGTCGCGGTGGCCGTGCACACCGCGACCCACGGCTGGCCCAGCCACACGACCCGGTTGTCCGGCGTGCTGTTCCGCTACCTGATCGGCGGCGGCCACCACAGCGAGGCGCTCACCGCCTACACCAACGCCCATCACGCCGCCCTCGGCAGCGCGGACCTCGCCGGGCAGGCGGCCGCCCTGACCAACCTCGGCATCTCGTACCTCTACGCCGAGCAGTACGACCCGGCCGCCGACCACCTGCGGCGGGCCCTGGAGCTCTGGCGCCGGATCGGCCATCCCCGCAGCCAGGGCCGCGCGCTGTTCAGCCTGGCCGCCATCGAGGAACGGGCGAGCCGCTTCCAGTCCTCCGTCGACCTGCTGCGGGAATGCCTGGCCTGCTACCGCGAGGCCGGCGACGAGGTCAACGTGACCACGACCCTGGGCAGCCTGGCCGTCGCGCTCGACCGGCTGGGCCGCACCGACGAGGCGATGGAGGCCGGCCTGCAGGCGCTGGCCCAGGCCCGCAAGGTCGGGCACGAGCACGGCGAGGGTTACGCCCTGGACGTGGTGGCCAACATCGAGATGCGGGCGGGCCGGTACGAGCCGGCCCGCGACCACCTCGAGCAGTGCCTGGTGCTGCGCCGCCGGCTGCACAACCGCCTCGGCGAGGGCAGCGCCCTGGACAGCCTCGGCATGCTGCACACCCGTCTGGGTTCCCTGGACGAGGCGGCCGGCTGTTTCGACCGGGCGCTGGCGCTCTTCCGCGAGATCGGCAGCCAGGAGGGCCAGTGCTTCTCCCTCAACGGCCTCGGCGAGGTGGCCCTCGCGGCCGGCCGGCCCGCCGAGGCCCTCACCCGTCACACGGAGGCCCGCGCCATCGCCGTCACCATCGAGAACCGCTACCAGCAGGCCCGCGCGGTGACCGGCCTGGGTCACGCCCACCGTGCGTTGGGTGACGAGGCCGAGGCGCTGCTCCATTTCAAGCAGGCCCTTTCCCTGTACGAGGATCTGGGCGTGCCCGAGGCCGAGCAGGTGCGCACCCACCTGGGAGGGAAGGACACCATCTGACATTCGGACCGGCGTCACGCGGAGGGTGCCAAGCATCCTGATGTTGGTGGTTGTCATGCGTCGTCGGGCTCGACCCGGCTCGAAGCTGAAGTCCGTGCCCGGCGCTGGCGCTACGAGCCGAGCGGCTGGACGCAGAGGCGGGCGGTGAACGCGCTTCCGGGTCGAGACGTTCATCCTGCGTAGCGGTCCGCTTCGACGAGGTGTAAGACGAGGACGGCCGCCACGATCACGGTCGCCCGGCGGGGACAGCAGCGCAGCTCGGCGCCCTGAACGGCCGCAACACGGCAATGGCTGTATTGGACGACCTCAGCATTGGACGACCTCAGCGCCACCGCTCGGCAGGGGCGAGGACGTACTGCCGGAAGACGTACGGCCACGGCACCACCGCCAGGAAGATGACGACGAGAAGACACGAAAGCGTGTACCCCCACGTTTCGTCGTCCATCCGATCGGAGAGCCACGCGGGCAGCGCCACCGCGCTCAGCCAGATCAGCTTCCAGGCCGACTCGAACAGGAGCAGCGGGAGCATCTTCACGGGGTGGCGCAGGCCAACGAATGCCAGGAGAGATATCGCCGCCAGTATGCAGTAGACGATGCTCTCCATCCCTCTCCAGGACGAGTCGTGGTGCAGGACGGCAGGCCACGCCTCGATCGCGAGCCCGATCGCGAGGACGGAGTATCCGAAACGCAGCGCGTGTAGGCGCGGCAATGACACGTCGACATCTTCCACCAGGGTATTCGGGGTCATGGGCCAACGGTAGGAAGAACGTGGTCGACGCTCATCAGTGGAATTGCGGAGCCGGTACTGAGCTACCGTCGTCCTGTGGCCAACCGCAGTCGACGACCGGGCAACCTCCCCGCCGAGGCCACGAGCTTCGTCGGTCGCCGCCGTGAGCTGGCCGAGGCGAGGAAGAAGCTGGCCGACGGGCGTCTGGTGAGCCTGGTCGGGCCCGGTGGCGTGGGCAAGACGCGCCTCGCGGTCCGTCTCGCCGCCGATCTCGCCCGCGGGTTCCGGGACGGCGCGTGGCTGGTCGAACTCGGCAAGCTGCGCGATCCGTCGCTGGTTACCCACACCGCGATGGCGGCCCTCGACCTGCGCGACCAGGCCGCCTCCGAACCGCGTGAACTGCTGCTCCGGCATCTCCGCGACGCCGAGTTGCTGCTCGTCGTCGACAACTGCGAACACCTGATCGACGCCGCGGCCGAGTTGATCGGCGAGGTGCTCCGAGCGGCGCCGGCGGTTCGTGTGATCGCCACCAGCCAGGCGCCGCTCCGGGCTGCTGGGGAACACGTGCTGCCGGTGTCGCCGTTGTCGCTCCCGGCGGACGATCCGCTGGATCGTCTGCGCGAGAACGAGGCGGTTCGGCTCTTCGTCGAGCGCGCAGCGGCGGCATCGGGCGACTTCGAGCTCACCGACGCCAACCGGGCGGCTGTAGTGGACCTGTGCCGGCGCCTCGACGGATTGCCCCTGGCGATCGAGCTGGCGGCGGTCCGGACCCGGGCGCTCGACCCCGCACAGATCCTCGACCGGCTGCACGACCGGTTCGCGCTGCTCGCCCGTGGCACCAGGGCGACCCTGCCGCGCCACGAGACGCTGCGCACGACCCTCGAGTGGAGCTACGAACAGCTGACTTCGGCCGAACAGACGCTGTTGTCCCGGCTTTCGGTGTTCGCCGGCCGGTTCACGCTCGACGACGTCGAGGCGGTGTGCTGCTTCGGTGACGTGCCGGCGGCGCAGAGCGTCGAACTGGTGTCCTCGCTGGTCGACAAGTCGCTGCTGCAGCGAGAGCCCGCTGCGGGCACGGCGGTCTACCGCCTGCACGAGAGCATGCGCGAGTACGCCGGCTCGACGCGTTCCCCGGATGGCCTCCAACAGCGCTGGGCGGACCACTACCTGCAACGATGCGCACGATTCGGCGCCGAGGGCCGGTACCGGCTGGTGGAGTGGCTGACGTGGATCGAGCCGGAGATCGACAACGTCCGGGCTTTGCTGCGGGCGTTGTCCGACGACGTGCGCGGCGTCGCTCTGGCCACCAGCCTGATCTGGTACTGGATCACCCGCGCCACGACCGAGGGCGTCCGATGGCTCGACGAATTGGCTCCCGCGGCGTCGGCGCCGTGGACCTACTTCGCCCGGGGCTACCTGGCCGTGCTACAAAGCGACCCGGTCGTCGCCGTGCCGGTGCTGGAGCGTGGCGTGCTCGCCGCTCGCGGTGCCGGGCAGCCGGACGCCCTGTGCCAGCTGCTCGCGATGGCGGCGATCGCGGCGAACATGGCAGGCGACCGCCCGTCCGCCGAACGGCTGCTCGACGAAGCGGTAGCCCTGTCCGCCGACCGGGACGACGTCGGTGCCACGCTGATGGTGCACCAGGCGCGGACCCTCAACGCACTCGGAGACGGTGATCTCGACACTGCCAGTTCCGCGGCCGCCGACGGCACGCGGCTGAGTCGCCGGGCGGGCGATTTGTACAGTCTCACGATGATGCTGCTGAACCAGGGCTTCGCCGCCCTGCGCTCCGGTGACGCCGACGAGGCGGAGCGCCGGTTCGTCGAGGCGCTGCCGATCGCCCGCCGGATAGACGACCGGGTCGCGCAGTGTTATCTGCTCGGCGGCGTCGGCGCGTGCGCCGCATCGGTTCGCGACCCACAGCGTGCGGCCCAGCTGCTCGGGGCCATGGAAGGGCTGCGTGTCGAGGTGGGTGCGACCGTCAACAGTGGAATGGCGCCCGCGTTGTCGTCGGCGACCGCATCGGTGCGGGCCGCTCTCGGTCCGGCGCGCTTCGAGTCGTCGCTGCGCGACGGCCTGCGGATGAGCCGTGCCGACGCGCTGCGGCTGGCGCTGCGCGAGGTGGCTGCCCCGAGCCCGGACGGTCCGTTGCGACAGCGTGAGAAGGATGTCGCCGGGCTGGTGGCCGAAGGCCTGAGCAACAAGGACATCGGCGCGCGGCTGTTCATCTCCGAACGCACGGTCGAGAGCCACGTGCGCAACATCCTGAACAAGCTGGGCTTCCACTCGCGTACCCAGATCGCGAGCTGGGTCGCCACCCCCGAGAGCTACAGAGGTTGAAAAGCTGAGGCCGTTCGGCGTGTCTACGTGATCGATGTCGATGGGCTCGGTAGGCCGGAGGTGTGAGGTATCCGGCTGGTGGTGGCATGAAGCGTCAGCCCGGGTCCGGCGGGAGAAGGTCCGGATCCAGGCCGCGACCATGTTCGCAGAATCCAAGACGACTGCGCAGATAGCGTCTCGGCGTTGTCGGGAAGGAACGAGATGTGCCATGCATGCCAGGCACGCTAGGAATTCAACCCAGGTTGAGGTCAAGCTGTCCTCAGGAAATCGGATCGGCCCGGCGCAACAGCAGACGTCATATCCAGCCGCCGATCGCGCGGTACCTCGAGGACGCGCGGGCAGGCTCACTCTCCGACAACCTGACCGGCGATACGGTCCTGAGGCCGAACCCATCGGCGATGGAGCGGCTTCGCCTCGTCGGGTTCCGTCTCGATCAGACCCACCGCGAATGGGAAGAACCGCATCTCGTACCGCCGGCTGTCGTGCTGCTCAGCGACGGCGAGTTCGTCAAGAATCTCCAGTAGCCGGCTGCGCTGTTCGTCGGCCATCTCGGCGATGAGGCAGGCGGTGCCCTCCTGCAGATTTCCGGCCACCCACTCGTCGACATCTTCGTCCGAGCAGGTTTCGAGCCACCACGAGAAGTCCACCAGTAAGCCGGTGACGCGCTTCAGCACTTCCTCGTCCGGAGCGTCGAAGAGCAGCGGCCCGCGTGGCCCGGCCGGAAGTCGGCCGTTTACCCAGCCGAGATCCTGCTTGACGGAAGCCACAGCGTTCCGGTCGACCTGGTCCTCCGGGTAATCGCTCAACCACATGAAGGGGTCGGCGACATGCCGATGAAGCAGAAACACGGCTGAGCCTCGGGTCGTCGACGTCCACGGCTCGGGAGCGGCGTCCGGTCACGCCGCATTCCGGACTTCGCTCTGGCTAACGGCAGTTCACCGGCCAAGGGGCCGGAATTACGGGCGAGGTCGGGACCGGGAGCACCGATTATCATCGTCGCCCATGGCATCCACGAACGAGACGCCCGCGACGTTCCAGCCCCTACCAGGGCGTACGGCTGATCGATCGGCGTCCTATCACGACCTGCTACGGGCGCTGCTCGCACTCGTCGGTGCCGAATTTCCAGACGTCGACGAGCCCGGCGACCGCCTGTTCTGGCGGCACCGTGCACGGCGGTCGATCGGTGAAACCGTGACACGCCGGGCCAAACACCCGACCAGCGCTCACAGCACGTCTGACGAATGGTTCGAACTGCTGATCCGAGCAGCGGTGTACGAGCCGGATCCGAGCTTCAGCCGGCAGCTGGTCGGCCCCGCCATCGCCGCGTTCGGCCGCCGTCGTGTCCAGGTCGCGCTGCTGGACTACCTCGACACCGGTGCCCCGGCCGACGCGGCAGGCGCGGCCCGTGCCTGGTACTGGACCTCGGTAGGAGTCAGGTACCTACCGGGAACGACGACCATGACCCCAGAAAGCGCCGCTGAATTCGCGGAGGCCGGTGACCTGCGCGAGCGTTACCGCCTTACCGCATTGCGCCGCTTTCTGGCCGACGACGACCTCGACCTGCGCCGGTGCGTACTTCCGGGCCTCACCCTGGATCCACAGATGTACCCAAGCCAGATGCGCGACCAAGTCGCTCGAGCTGTTCAGATAGCCCGCACCTCCAACGACGATTACCTCCGACATCGAGTGGAGCTCCAGGCCAGGCACGAGGGATGACCGCCTCCGGCCGACGCGTCCGGATTTGCCGCCGACAAGGCGCGCTGACGGGCCGTGGGGGAGACAGCGGGTCCGTCGGGCCGCAGGTCAGCGAATGTGACAGAAGGACCGCTTGACTGGGGTGACGCGCACAGAACCCGACGGTGATGGCTGGTCCGTTATGTGAGAGTTGCGACATGAGGCGTCGATCTTGTTGGGGCATGCTGCTGGCCGTTGCGGTCGTGGCGGCCTTCCCCGCCCCGGCCCGAGCCGACGATGCCGGCCCGGTTTTCGGTGTCATCGCCTCGACGCAGGGCTCCCCGCCCGACACGCCGGAAGAGCACATCCGGCAGTACGACCGGCACCGCGCCAACTACGGCGGCCCGATCGGGATCCGCATCTTCTCCGGTGGCCGGCCCCCGTTGCCCACCGACAACAACCGGCCCGGCCGTCTGCTGGCGTGGGCCGCGAACGACCATCCCGAAGAGACGATCACCGTTTCGCACAAGACGCGGGACGACGCGCGCCTGCGCCGGCTGCTCGACTGGGCGCACGCCCGGAAGCTCCGGCTCTCGATCATCTATCGGCACGAGGCTCAGCCGGACTGGTTCCAGGACGGCCGGGAGGGTGCCCGGCCCGACGTCTACCGCGCTACCTACCGCGCCTACAAGGCCGTCATCCAGGCCCACCCCGGTCGCGAGCGGGTGACCCTCGAGAAGAACCTCATGTGGTTCTGGCAGTACCACCACGTCAAGACGAAGCCGGAGAGCGACTGGCGCCGGTACGTCGAGCGGAACGACCCTGCCGACGTGCTCTCGTGGGACACCTACTCGTTCCCGGGCATGCCGACCAGGCAGGGTCACTACGCCACCCCGCACGACTTCTTCCAGTACGCCCGCGACGCCTGGAACGAGTTCGGACTGCCGTGGGGTGTCGGCGAGATCGGCACCATCGTCCAGGACGGCGAGGGTAAGGGCGTCGAGCGGGCCTGGGACCGCAACGGCACGCGCTTCACCGCGTGGGTCGGGCGGATCGCCCGGGCCGCCCGCAACCCGGCCACGATCGACGCCAGCTACGCCGGGATGCCGCCGGCGCTGTTCGTCAAGTGGTGGGGCGCGCTGGACGCCGACGACCAGGATCTGAGCCTGGAACAGGTGCCCGCCGCGGCCGCCGTCTACCGCGGCCTGATGCGCCGCCGAGCGCCGCTGCCTTGATGGCGAGTGATCGGACCTCGCGCGGCGGGTGGTCCGGCGAACTCGGGAAGCGGCCGGAACGGGGCGCCCGGCGGATCCGGGTGGGTGAATCGGTCGTACGGAATAAGCAGCGCGAGGCGAGACGGCCTGGACCGTCCCGCCTCGCTTCGTCCCGCCTCGCTTCGTCCCGCCTCGCTTCGTTTCGCTCTGTCAGTTGTCGACCAGCTGCCAACTTTGGCCAGGGTCGGTCGCCGAGCAGGTCTGCTGGGTCAGGATGACGCCGGCCGTCTTGGAGCCGTCGGCGATGTCCAGGCACTTGCCGGTCGTCTTGTTGCGCAGGCGGGTCCAGCCGGCCGGGTCGGCGTCGATGGTCCACTGCTGCTCGCCGTGGGTGTTGTCGCCGCACGTCCACTGCAGGGAGCGCTGGCCCTCGGTGCTCGTGCCGCCGCCGATGGCCAGGCAGAAGCCGCTGCGGTCGTTGCGGATCTGGGCGTAGCCGCCGGCCTTCGCGGTGAGGTGGAACTCGGCGTGGTTGGCGTCGTTGCAGGTGGCCTGGACCAGGCCGGCGCCGTTGGTCAGGACGCCGTCGTTGCTCGCGCAGAGCTTGCTGTGCTGGTTGATCAGGCGCGTGCCCACGTTGCGGGTCGTGACCTTCCACTGCTGCTCGCGGTTGCCGGCGCCGCGGCACGGCCACTGAATCGCGATCTTGCCCGCCGTGGTCGAGGCGGCGCCCATGGCCAGGCACTGCTTGCTGTTGACGTTCTGCAGGGCGACGTAGCCGGTGCCGTCGGGGATCATGGCCCAGGTCTGCTCGAGGTGGGTGTCGCCGGCGCACGGCCACTGCAGCACTTCGGCGCCTTCCTCGGTCGAGCTGCCGCCGATGGCCATGCACTGACCGCTGTGGTCGTTGCGGATCTCGTAGGCCCCGCTCGGCCGCTGCCGCAGGCGCCAGTCCTGCTCGGTGCCGCCCTGGCAGCCCCACTGGATCGCGCGGGCCGCGTTCTCGGTCGAGCCGGCGTTGATGGCCAGGCACAGGTTGCTGTTGTCGTTCAGGATCGTGCTGACCTGGCGCTCGGGAAGGTACCGGCCGAACCAGGACCCGAGGTCGTCGACCCGGGTCTGTGAGCCGCCGCGGGTCGCGTCCTGCTCGGCGCCGAGGCAGCCGCCCTGACCGTCGGCGGCATGGGTGATCGCCACAAGCTGCACGGTGGTGCCGGACTCGCGCAGGCCGGGGCCGCCGGCGTCGCCCTTGCACGGCCCCACCTGGGCCGAGTCGGTCGCGGTGAGCGCCAGCGTGGCCGGAGCCACGGCATCGACGGTGAACGTGCCGAGATGCGGCCGGTCGGGAACCCAGTCGGACGCCGTACGGCCGAAGCCCGCGACCGTCAGCACCTCGCCGGCGGCCGGGGCCGTGGTGGCCAGGGCGACCGGAGCCACGTCGTTGACGGCCACGGCGAGCCGGACGAGGGCGACGTCACGGTCCGGGTGCGGCACGACGCGGACCACGGACACGGTCTGGCCGCCGGCCGCCTGCGACAGGTTGGGCCAGCCGATCAGGGCCGTCGTCTTCTTGCTGGGCGGCCCGTCGGCCACTACCTGACCGGACGGCCGGAAACAGGCCTTGGCGGTGACGACCCAGCGCGGCGCGACCAGGACAGCCGAGCAACTGGTGCTGCCCGCGACCCCCGGCGTCCCGAACTGGACCTTGGAAACAACCTTGTAGGCCTCCGCGGCGGGCACCGCCTCCGCCGCGGGCGACGGGCCGACGACCAGCAGCCCGACCGACGCGGCGACCAGGGCCGACGCGGCCGCCTTCCGCTTCCGGACAGACTTCCAGGCAGACAATGCAGACATGATGTGGTTCCCCCGTGTTCCGGGGACGCGGCCGCGACAGCGGCCGGCGTCCCGCGCCGACAACCAGACCCATGGGTGACCGAGAAGTCACGTCCATCGATCTGACCGAGGTCACCTTACACAGCGCCCCACCGCTGCGGCGCCCGCCCGCCTACCAGGTCGCGTCGAGACCGTGACCGCGTTCCTGATGGTCGTCGAGCGCCTGCGCGAAGGCGACCCAATCGCCCCGCTGGGCGTGCCCGAGCAGGTTCCTGTGCGCGGCGATCGCCTGCTGCGGCTCGCGGAAGATGCGGTCGGCGCTGCGCAGGATCGACAGGTACTGCCTGTCCTGGAGCCGGTCGTAGATCGAGAGCATCATGCTGTTCGCCGCGAGCTCGACAAAGGCGCGATGGAACCGCATGGCCAGGACGGCGAACTCCTGGACGTCGCCGCTCAGCAGCGCGCTTTCCTGACGGTCGAGGTTGTCCGCGAGACGCGCGGCCAGCCCTTCGCGCCGAGCCGGATCGGCCCGCCGGACCCCCGCGGACTCCAGAGCGTGCCTGGTCTCGGCCGATTCCCGCACCTCGTCGGCGGTCAGTTCGCGGACGAGGGCGCCGCGCTGGGCATAGATGGTGACCCACCCCTCGTCCTGAAGACGGGTGAGCGCGGCCCGGACCGGCGTGCGGCTCATCGACAGCGTGGCCGCCAGCTCGTTCTCGCTGAGCATGCTGCCCGCGGTGAGGTCGCCGCGCATGATGGCGGCGCGGATGTGCGAGTGCGCGCGGTCCGCCGCGCTGGCTCCCTGCTGGGCGAGGCTCACGCGCATATCGTACTGACATCCAACTGGGATACAAGTAGGGTGCGAGTCGGCACGCCGCTGTTCCCGGAAGGAGCACCCATGCCGTCCGCCCCCTCCGCCACGGATCCGTCCCTCACCGACGAAGCCCGGCACGCGCTCTACCGCCGCTCGCTGATCGTGGTCGTCGTCTCCCAGGTCTTCGGCGGCGCGGGCCTGGCCGCGGGCGTCACCGTCGGCGCGCTGCTCGCGCAGGACATGCTCGGCAACGACAGCCTGGCCGGGTTGCCGACCGCGCTGTTCACGCTCGGGTCGGCGCTGACCGCGTTCGCCGTCGGGCGCCTCACGCAGCGGACCGGCCGCCGGGGCGGGCTGGCCGCCGGGTTCGCCGCCGGCGCGCTGGGCGCGGTCGGGATCGTGACGGCGGCCGTGGCCGACCGGCCGGTGCTGCTGTTCCTGTCGCTGTTCGTCTACGGGGCCGGCACCGCCACCAACCTGCAGGCCCGCTACGCCGGAACCGACCTCGCGCCACCCGGCCGGCGAGCCACCGCGGTGTCGATCGCCCTGGTGTCCACGACAGCCGGAGCGGTCGGCGGGCCGCTGTCGGTCGACCTGCTGGGCGAGTTCGCCGTGTCCGCCGGCCTGCCCGCTCTCACCGGCCCGTTCGTCCTGGCCGCGGTCGCGTTCGCGGTGGCCGGGCTGGTCCTGTTCGTCTTCCTGCGGCCCGATCCCTACCTCGTCGCCCAGCGCCTGGCCGGTCCGCCCGCCGTCGAGAGCACGGCACCGGCCGGGCCCGACAAAGGCGTTGTCGTCGGCGCCACCGTCATGGTGCTGACCCAGGTGGCGATGGTCGCGATCATGACCATGACGCCGGTCCACATGCGCCACCACGACCGCGGCCTCGGGCAGATCGGCCTGGTCATCAGCCTGCACATCGCCGCCATGTTCCTGCCCTCGCTGGTGACCGGGCGCCTGGTCGACCGTCTCGGCAGCCGTCCGGTGGCCGTGGCCGCGGCGGTCACCCTGCTCGCCGCGGGCGTCGTGGCGGCCGTCGCGCCCGGCGACTCGGTGGCCGGTCTGACGATCGCGTTGATGCTGCTCGGGCTGGGCTGGAACTTCGGCCTGATCAGCGGCACCACGTACATCGTCGAATCCACCACGCCCGAGACCCGGGCCCGGACCCAGGGCTCGGTCGACGTCCTCATCGCGCTGTCCGGCGCGGGCGGCGGCGCGGCCTCGGCCGTCATCACCGACGCCACCAGCTTCGCCACCCTGTCGCTGGCCGGCGGGCTGCTCGCCCTGCTGCTGATCCCGGTCCTCGTCTGGCAGCGCCGGCCGTCCCAGGATGCGACGCCCGGGGCCGTTCCGCGCCCCTAGCGCCGACGGCCGTCGGCGGCGCGGTCAAGGGTTCACCGCGGGCGACCGCGTGCTGGTGCCCGCCATCACCACGTGCGGGCGGTGCGGGTACCGCCAGCGCGGCCTGCCCTCGCACTGCGAGACCGTGCGCGGGATCGGCTGGATCTTCGGCCACGTCATCGACGGGACGCGGGCCGAGTTGGTCCGGGCGCCGTACGCCGACACGTCGCTCCACGCGGTGCCGGCCGGCGTCACCGACGAGCAGGCCGTCTTCCTGGCCGACGCCCTGCCCACCGGCTACGAGGTCGGCGTGCTGGCCGGCGAGGTGCGCCCCGGCCACACGGCCGCCGTGGTCGGCGCGGGCGCGGCCGGCCTGGCCGCGATCCTCACCACCGGCCTGTGGGCACCCACACCATCACGTTCGACCAGATGGACGAGGCCTACGACGTCTTCGCCGACGCTGCCGCCCGCTCGGCCCTGAAGGTGGCCGTCAAGCCGGCCTGAAAGCGCCGATTACCTTGGCCCCATGAGCGACGATTTCACGGCCACGCTGCCGCGCAAGCGGATGGGCGCGGGGGCGCTGCTGTCCGACGACCGGGGCCGGGTGCTGCTGGTCGAGCCGGCTTACAAGGACTCGTGGGAGATTCCGGGCGGCGTCGTGGAGGCGGGCGAGTCGCCGTACGCGGCGGTGGTGCGCGAGCTGGAGGAGGAGCTGGGCCTGACCATCGACCCGGGGCGGCTGCTGGCGGCCGACTGGGTGCCACCGCGACCCGGCCGGACCGAGGGCGTGATGCTGCTGTTCGACGGCGGCGTGCTCGCACCGGAGCAGGCGGCACGGATCCGGTTGCCGGCCGCCGAACTGCTCAGCTGGGCGTGGTGCGACGAGCGGGCGGCGGGCGAACGACTGCCGGAGCTGCTGGCCCGCCGGATCGTCGCGGCCCGGCGCGCCCGTGACGACGGCACGGCGGCCTATCTGGAGAACGGCTACCCGGTCGCCTGATCGCGGCTGCGGACGCGCTCGGCGATGGCGTGGCCGAGTTCGGCCGTAGTGCCCTTGCCGTGCAGGTCGGGTGTCAGCGGAGCCTCCCCCGGGCCGTACGCCAGAACGTCCTCGATCGCGCCGAGCAGGTGCGCCGCGGCCTCGGGGTGGCCCAGGTGGTCGAGCATCATCGAGCCGCACCAGATCTGGCCGATCGGGTTGGCGATGCCCCGGCCCGCGATGTCGGGGGCCGAGCCGTGGACGGGCTCGAAGAGGCTGGGGTGGTCGCGTTCCGGGTTGATGTTGGCGCTGGGGGCTATGCCCAGCGTGCCGGTGCAGGCCGGGCCGAGGTCGGACAGGATGTCGCCGAACAGGTTGCTCGCCACCACGACGTCGAACCGGTCGGGGTGCAGCACGAACAGGGCGACCAGGGCGTCGATGTGGAACTTGTCCACGCGTACGCCGGGGAACTGTTCCTGCATGGCGGCGACGCGCTCGTCCCAGTAGGGCATCGTGATGGAGATGCCGTTGCTCTTGGTGGCCGACGTCAGGTGGCTCTCGGGGCGGCGGGCCGCCTGTTCGTAGGCGAAGCGGAGCACGCGGTCGATGCCGACTCGGGTCATCACCGTCTCCTGCAGCACGGTTTCGCGGTCGGTGCCCTCGAAGATGCGGCCGCCGATGCTCGAGTACTCGCCCTCGGTGTTCTCGCGCACGACGACGAAGTCGATGTCGCCCGGTTCGCGCCCGGCCAGCGGACTGCGGACGCCGGGCATCAGGCGGCAGGGGCGCAGATTCACGTACTGGTCGAAGGTGCGCCGGAACTGCAGCAGGCTGCCCCACAGCGAGATGTGGTCGGGCACCACCTCGGGCCACCCGACCGCTCCGAAGTAGATCGCATCGTACGCCCGCAGTGTCTCTTCCCAGTCGGGCGGCAGCATCGTGCCGTGACGCTGCCAGTAGTCGGCGCTGGCGAAGTCGAACGTGTCGAACTCGAGCCCGATGCCGAAGCGGCCGGCGGTCGCCTCCAAGGCCTCGATCCCGGCCGGTACGACCTCTTTCCCGATGCCGTCACCGGGGATCACGGCGATGCGATGCGTGGTCACGGGGCCTCCCTCAGTGCGGCCAGTCCACCTTGAGCGTCGGCCAGCGCGAGTTGCTCGGCGGCCGCCGAGTCGCCGGCGCGCAGGGCACGGACCAGGGCGCGGTGGCTGGTGTACCTCTCCATGCCGAACGTATCGTCCTCGGCCACCTTGCGCAGCAGCAGTTCCCGGCGTCGGGGCCGGCTGAACACCCGGCTCTGCTCGAGCATGCGGATGAGCACCGGGTTGTGCGCGCAAGCGCTCACGGTGTCGTTGAACTCGAGCATCGTGTCGAGCAGTTCGTGCAGATGTCGCTCAACGGTTTGTTCGTTTCGGCGGCGTTCCTTGAGCAGGATGAGCAGGTCGTCCGCGCGGTCGAGGATCGTGTCGAGCGCGTCGAGCTGGGCCGGGGTGGCGTGCCGGGCCGCGAAGCGGGCGACCAGGCCGCGCAGGCCGACCTCGACCTCGGCCAGGTCGTCGATGGCGGCGTCGCGGATGGCGGCGACCAGGACCGTACGCGGGCCGATGCGTTCGATGAGGCCGTCGAGCTCGAGCCGGCGCAGCGCCTCGCGCACCGGGGTCGGGCTGATGGCCAGCCGCTCGGCGACGCCCCGCTCGGTCACCTTTGCGCCCGGAGCGAGTTCGCCGGTGGCGATGGCGGTGCGGAGGTGACCGTAGGCCTGGTCGGCGAGCGTCTCGGCTGCGGGCATGACGGCACTCTAACGCATGCCATCTTTAAGAAGCGATGCAACTGTTGACGTTTTTGCTATAGCAATTTAACGTGACGCCGGACACAGGAGGCGACATGGCCGAGGTGAGAAGCCACCGGAGGATCACGTTCTTCATCGCTCTCGCGCTGTTCGCGCAGGAGTCGACCTGGAACTTCTACGACAACCAGGTGCCCGTGCTGCTGCGCGAGCACGTCACGAGCGCGGCGCTGGTCGGCGCGCTGATGGGCATGGACAACCTGCTGGGGATCTTCATCCAGCCCTGGATCGGCAACCGCTCCGACAACACCCGCACCCGGTGGGGCCGGCGGGTGCCGTATCTCGCGGTGGGCATGCCGCTGGCCGCGGTGCTCTTCGTCTTCCTGCCCTGGACCACCTCGGCCACCATGCTGATCGCCGTGATGGTCGGCTACGCGCTGGTCGCCAACACCATGCGGCCGCTCGCGGAGTCGCTGGTGCCCGACTTCATCCCGCCCGAACGGCGCGGCCGGGCCAACGCCGTCGTGAAGATCGCGGCCGCGCTGACCATCATCGTCGCCTCGCTGATCAGCCTGCTCGTCGTCGACGACCATCCGCACGCGGCCTTCGCCATCCCGTCGGTGATCCTGCTGGTCGTCACCGTGGTCATGGTCGTGAAGGTGCGCGACAGCCGGTCCACGGGCTATCAGGAGGCCCTGGCCGAGGACGCGAACGCCGGGCCGGGCGAGGCGCGGGTGCCGTTCCGGCAGGTCGTCACGGACATCGCCACCGACCGGGACCGCCGCCGCGTTCTGCTGCTGCTCACGGTCATGCTGTTCGGCGGCGCCTGGTTCGCGTCGCGGTCGCTCATCACGCCGTACGGGATGGAAGCGCTCGGCCTCACCCGAGGCGAAGCGGGCGGGCTGACGCTGCCCAGTGGGATCGCCTATGTCATCGCCGCTTATCCGGTCGCGCTGCTGGCCGAACGCTACGGCCGGCTGAGGACCATGGGCGTGGGCATGGCCGTCTTCGCCGCCGCGCTGGCCGCCGGATCGGTCGTGCAGACCGCCACCGCGACGGTCATCGTGTTCTGCGTCGCCGCCGTCGGCGCGGCCGCCTTCCTCATCAACGCGGCCGTCGTGCTGTGGAACCTCGCGCCGTCGAGCCGGGTGCTCGGCACCTACACCGGCCTGTACGCGGTCACCTGGTATCTCGGCGGCTTCGCCGGGCCCGCGCTGATCGGCGGCGTGGTCGACCTGGCCGGCTGGGACAGCATGCTGCTGGACATCGCCGTGCTGGCCGTCCTGGCCATCCTCGTGCTCGTCCGCCTGGGCCGCCTCCAGACCCGCACCGAAGCCCCGATTCTGAAGTGAGGAGCAGCCTGCTCAAACCCGGGAACCGCACGCACATCCCGACTCCGAGATGAAGGACCGCATGCCGACCATTCTCATCACCACCGATTATCTGACGCCGGGCGACGAGGTGGACACCTACCTCACCGGACTGGGCTTCACGACCCGGCACGATCCGTTGCGGGGCAAGCGATCGGCCCCCGGGCTGATCGCGGCGCTCGACGGCGTGCAGGGCGCGCTGATCGCCAACGAGCCGATGACGGCGGAGGTGCTTCGCGGCGCGCCGTCGCTGCGCGCGGTTGTGCGTACGGGCGTGGGTTACGACTCGATCGACGTCGGGGCGGCGGCCGCGCTGGGCATCAGCGTCAGCAACCTGCCGGGCATCAACGCCAACGCGGTCGCCGAGTACACGATCGGGCTGCTGCTCGTGCAGGCACGAAATCTGGTGGGGCTGGCCACCGGGGTCGCCGGGGGTGGGTGGCCCCGGGGCGACGGCTTCGAATTGCGGGGCAAGACATTGGGTGTCATCGGCCGGGGCGCGGTTGCCCAGCGGGTGCGTCCGCTGGCCGAGGCCTTCGGTATGACAGTCATCCAAGAACCATGGGATGAGCTGCTGCGCGAATCCGACTTCGTCACCATCCACACCGCCCTCACCGAGAAGACCCGCCATCTGATCGACGCCGCGGCCCTGGCCCGGATGAAGCCGACCGCCCACCTGATCAACACCGCCCGCGGCCCGATCGTCGACGAGGTCGCGCTGGCCGAGGCCGTCCGAACGGGACTGATCGCCGGCGCGGCCCTCGACGTTGTGGACAACGAGCCGCTGCCCGCCGACAGCATGCTGCGCGGGATCGACACCATCACTGTCCTTTCCCACATGGCCGGTCAGACCGCCGAGGCCCGCCGCGACGCCGGCCTGCTCGGCGCCCGCGAACTGGTGGCCGCTCTCGCCGGCAAGCCGAACCACCCCGTCCCCAGCCCGAGCGAGACGAGACGTCTCGTCTCGCACACAGGGCCGACCAACAGCGTGGAGGATGCATGAACGCCGATGTCATCGTGGTGGGGGCCGGGCTGGCCGGGCTGGTTGCCACGGCCGAACTGGCGGCTGCGGGGCGATCGGTTCTGCTGGTCGACCAGGAGCCGGAGCAGAGTCTGGGCGGGCAGGCGTTCTGGTCGTTCGGGGGGCTGTTCCTGGTGGATTCGCCGGAGCAGCGGCGCATGGGCATCCGCGACTCGCAGGAGCTGGCCTGGCAGGACTGGCTGGGCAACGCGGGCTTCGACCGGCCCGAGGACGAGTGGCCGCGACGCTGGGCCGAGGCCTACGTCGACTGGGCGGCCGGCGGAAAACGGGCGTGGCTGCGGGAGAAGGGCATCAAGCTGTTCCCCATCGTGGGCTGGGCCGAGCGCGGCAACAACTCGGTGCCGCGCTTCCACATCACCTGGGGCACGGGGCCCGGCGTCCTCGAACCGTTCATCGCGGCTGCCCTGGCGAGCGATCGCGTCACCATCGCGCACCGCCATCGGGTCGATTCGCTCATCACCAGCGGCGGCATGGTCACCGGTGTCGCCGGGCGGGTGCTCGAGCCGAGCGACGCCGCCCGGGGACAGGCGAGTTCGCGTCGCGAGGCGGGGGAGTTCGCGTTCACGGCTCAGGCCGTCGTCGTGACCTCCGGCGGGATCGGGGGCAACCATGACCTCGTACGCCGCCATTGGCCCGCTCGTCTCGGGACGCCGCCCGAGCACATGATCAGCGGCGTGCCGGCCCACGTGGACGGGCGGATGCTGGGCATCGCCACCGACGCCGGCGGGACCGTCATCAACCCGGACCGGATGTGGCACTACGTCGAGGGCATCGAGAACTGGGACCCGATCTGGGAGCGGCACGGCATCCGCATCCTGCCCGGCCCGTCGTCGCTGTGGCTGGACGCGCTCGGCCGCCGCCTGCCGGCGCCGCTCTATCCGGGCTTCGACACCCTCGGCACGCTGGCCCACCTGCGCACGACCGGCCACGACCACAGCTGGTTCCTCCTCACGCAGCGGATCATCGAGAAGGAGTTCGCGCTCTCCGGCTCCGAGCAGAACCCGGACCTGACCGGGCGCAGCGTGCGCCAGGTGCTCGGCCGCATCCGGGCCGGGGCGCCCGCGCCGGTGGAGGCGTTCAAGCGCAACGGCGCCGACTTCGTGGTCGCCGACGACCTGGACGAGCTGGTCAAGGGCATGAACGCGGTGACCGCCGAGCCCCTGCTCGACCCGTCGGACGTGCGGCGGACGGTCGAGGCCCGCGACCGCGAACTGGACAACGGCTTCGGCAAGGATCTGCAGGTCGCGGCCATCCGCAACGTCCGCAACTACCGCGGTGACCGTTTGATGCGCACTGTCGCGCCGCATCGGCTGCTCGACCGGTCGGCCGGGCCGCTCATCGCCGTACGGCTGCACGTTCTGACCCGGAAATCCTTGGGTGGCCTGCACACCGACCTGGACGGTCGTGTTCTGAACACCAACGGCCAGCCGGTGCCCGGGTTGTACGCGGCGGGCGAAGCGGCCGGCTTCGGGGGCGGCGGCATGCACGGTTATCGCGCACTTGAGGGCACTTTCCTCGGCGGCTGTCTGTTTTCCGGCCGTCAGGTCGCACGCGCGCTCAATTCGCTCACGAAATGAGGACATCGATGGAAGTACGCGTACTCACGCCGACCGGCATGCTCGGGGCGGGCTTCCCGCCCGAGACCGTCACGCGGGGCCTGGAACTGGGCGCCGACGTCATCGCGGTCGACGGCGGCTCCACCGATTCCGGGCCGTACTACCTGGGCTCGGGCACCGCCAAGACGGCCGCCGCGGCCGTCGCCCAGGATCTGCGGCTGCTGCTGCGCGCGGCCGCGAGCGCCCGGATCCCGTTGATCGTCGGCTCGTGCGGCACCAGCGGCACCGACTCCGGCGTGGACTGGGTGGCCGGCATCGCCCGCGAGATCCTCGCCGCCGAGGGCCTCGACCTGCGCATCGCCGTCATCTACAGCGAACAGCAGGCGGCCGGCCTCGATATCGAGCGGATCCGTCCGCTGCCGCCGTCCGGCCCGCTCGACCCGGCAACCCTGGAAAGCTGCACCCACATCGTCGGCATGATGGGCCACGAGCCGATCGTCGCCGCGCTCGAGGGCGGCGCCGACGTGGTGCTGGCCGGGCGGGCCACCGACACCGCCATCGCGGCCGCCCTCCCACTGATGAGGGGCCTGCCGGCCGGCCCGGCCTGGCACGCGGCGAAAATCGTCGAGTGCGGCGGCCAGTGCACGACCAACCCGCGCGCGGGCGGGGTGCTGGCCACCATCGACGAGGACGGCTTCACGATCGAGCCGCTCGACCCGGGCAACTCCTGCACGCCGTACACGGTGGCCGCGCACATGCTCTACGAGACGGTGAACCCGCACTCGATGCGCGAGCCGGCCGGCACCATCGTCGTGTCGGACGCGACCTACACCGCGCTCGACCACCGGCGCGTACGGGTGGAAGGATCCCGCTTCGAGCCGGCCGACCAGCACACCATCAAGCTGGAGGGCGCGCGCATCACCGGGTACGAGACGATGTCGTTCACCGCGATCCGCGACCCGCACATCCTCGGCCAGATCGACACGTGGGCGGCGTTGCTGCGCAAGATGATCGGCGAGTGGGTGGCCCGCACGCTCGGGCTGGGCGACGGCGACTACGAGTTCGACCTGCGGCTGTACGGCTACGACGCGATCCTCGACGGCATCGAGCCCGACCGCGGCCCACCCAAGGAGGTCGGCGTGATGCTGCTCGTGCACGCGGCCGACCAGCAGACCGCGACCGCGGTGGCCAAAGTGGTCAACCCGCTCATGCTGCACCTGCCCACGCCGGACATGAACTACCTGCCCAGCCTGGCCTTCCCGACCTCGCCGGCCGAGACCGAGCGCGGCCCGGCCTACGAGTTCGTGCTCAACCACGCCGTCGACGTGGACTCCCCCACCGCCCTGTTCCGCATCCACCGGCTGGAGGCCACCGATGCCTGAGACCCGCACGATCGCCGATCTGGCGCTGGAGGTCCGCTCGAAGAACGCCGGACCGTTCTGGGTGACGATGGAAGTGTTCCTGCGCGACAAGGCCGGCTACGACCAGATCGCCTTCCTGGACGCCCCGGTCGTCGCCCGCCTCTACGGCGTCGACCCGGCCACCATCCAGATCTTCCGCATCCCGGCCCTCAACGTCGTGAAGATCTCGTTCCCGCGCCCGGTCTCCCAGGGCAGCCTGCGCGACCGCGACATCCACGCCGGCCAGCACCACGTGCCGCTGGCCCAGCTGCCGGTCACTGCCTGACGGCCTGCGCGCCACCAGGTGGCGCGCAGGCCGCTCAACCTGTCAGTCGTCGGCGTTCTTGGCGAGCACCTTGAAGGCCGCGTCGAGCTCGACGTTCCATTCGGTGTTGTCGGCCGCCCGCACCTCGACCTCGTAAGCGACACCCTGATCGTCGCTCTTCTCGGCATCCAGGACGGTGCCACCGCCGACAGCGTCCAGCGCAGCCTTCTCGGCCGACGTCCGCTCGGCGTCAGGCAGTGCGGCGTCACCGGTATCGGCTGCCTCGGCCTGCTGGGTGAGCACCTTGAGGTCCTTGTCGAGCGTGACGTCGACCTCGCTGCCGTCCTGCTTGCGCACCTCGACCTCGTACGCCTCGCCCTGGTCGTCACTGGCCTCGACGTCGAGGACGGTTCCGCCCCCGACCGCCTGGACGGCCGCGTTGCCCACCCGGTCGCGATCGCTGCCGCTGACATCCGGGTCCGCGTTGGCCGCGGTAGCCCACACGCCGCCGCCCACGGCAAGAGCGGCGACGGCCGCGGTGGTGACAATGACGCGCTTGCTACGGAGTTTCGTTGTGTTCATGCCCCAGAGCTTGCGGGAGGCTCGCTGAAGCCAGCCTGAAAGCGCACGGTGAATCGGGCGCCGCCCAGCGCCGAACGGGTGACGGCCACGGTCCCGCCGTGCGCGGTCACGATTTCCCGGACGATGGCCAGGCCGAGCCCGCTGCCACCGGCGTCGGCGGCCCGTGCCTCGTCCAGCCGCACGAACCGGTCGAAGACCCGCTCCCGCTGGTCGTCGGGAATGCCCGGGCCGTCGTCGTCGACGGTGAGCTCCACCGTGCCGCCGCTCTGCCGGACGCCGACGGCCATGGCGGCGACCGCGTGCCGGGCGGCGTTGTCGGTGAGGTTCCGGACCACCTGAGCCAGGGCCGAGGCGTCCCCACGAATGCGGCCGGGTCCCACGTCCTTGGTGTCGACGGCGAATCCCGTACGGCTGACCCGCCGCGCCTCGGCCAGGGCCAGGTCGTCGAGGTCGACGTCGTGGCGCACGCGGCTGCCTCCGCCGTCGTCGGCCCGGGTGAGCAGCAGCAACTGGTCGACCAGCCGCTGCAGGCGGGCCGACTCCTCCAGCACCGTCCCGGCCAGCTCACCGTCGGGCAGGGCGGCCGGATGGGCCTGCGCCACCTCGGCCACCTGCCGGATGCTCGCCACCGGGGACCGCAGCTCGTGGGAGGCGTCGGCCACGAAGGCGCGCTGCCGGTCGCGGGAATCCTCCAGCCGTACCAGCATCTGGTTCATGGTGCGAGCCAGCCGCCCGATCTCGTCGCGGGACTGCGGCTCGGGCACCCGGCGGTCGAGCCGGTCCCCCGTGATCTCCTCCACCTCGCGCCGGATGCGCTCCACCGGGGCCAGCGCCCGCGAAGCCACCACCCAGGTCACCCCGCCCACCAGCAGGACGAGCAGCGGCAGCCCGACGGCCAGCGGGGTGATCAGGGCGTCGGTCGATTCGTCGACGTCCTCGAGCGAGACAGCGACCGAGACCCGGTAACCGTCCTCGTTTTCCGTGACCACAAGGTACGGGTCGTCGGCCCCGGGCAGGCGCACCCGGTCGGCGGCGCTGTCCGGAAGCGGGACGCCGGACCGTTGGACGGCACCGTCGGGCGAGGTGATCTGCCAGAGGAGGTCGTCGTCCGGTGGCGGCCGCTCGGCCTGCTGCAGGATCGCCGAGGCCCGCTGCTCAGCCGTCGCCTCCAACCCGTCCCGCAGCGATCCACGCACCATCAGGACCAGGGCGAAGGCCCCCACGAGCAGGGCGGCCGACACGACCAGGACGGCCGCAACCGTCGTACGCCATCGGACGTCAGCCACCGTTGCCGCCGCCCAGCCGGTAACCGGCGCCGCGCAACGTCTCGATCGAATCCCGGCCGATCTTGTTCCGCAGGTGCCGGATGTAGACCTCGACGATGTTGGGGTCGCCCTCGAAGTCGGCATCCCAGACCCCGTCCAGGATCTGCCGCTTCGACACCACGTCCCCCGGATGCCGGGCCAGGAAGGCGAGCAACGAGAACTCGCGGGTGGTCAGCTCGATCTCGGCGCCGTCCCGCCACACTCGCCGCGCGGCCGGGTCAATCCGCAGATCCCCCACCACCAGTTCGGTCGGGCGTTCCCGCGCGCCCCGCCGGCTCACCGCCCGCAGCCGCGCCACCAGCACCGGGAACGAGCAAGGCTTGGTCAGATAATCGTCGGCGCCGGTGTCGAGCCCTTCCACCTGATCCCACTCGCCGTCCTTGGCCGTGAGCATGAGAATCGGCGTCCAGTCCCGTTCCGCCCGCAGCGTCGCACACACCTGATACCCGTTGAGACCAGGCAACATCAGGTCAAGAACAATGGCGTCGTACGAGTTCTCGCGCGCGAACCACAACCCGTCCACCCCGTTGTGGGCGACGTCGACCGCGAACCCCTCCGCCTCGAGCCCGATCCGCAACGACCGGGCCAGCCGCTGCTCGTCATCAACGACGAGGACGCGCATCGACACACCTCCAGAAAACGGCCGGTCCACCATCCTCCCGCACCCACCCTGAACGCCGCCTGAACACGCCGCCGCACACCGCCGGACCACTGACATCAAGGACTCGCACGCAGAACCCGTGTTCCGACGGTGCTTCCCGCCGGCGGCGAACCCGCTCAACCTCCGCGACAGCGTGGCTCCCCCAACCTGGCTCCCTTCTGGCCTCCAGTGTTTCGGCTTGGCGCGCCGACGCTCTTGTTTCGCGGCCTGGCCATCGACTTCGACACCGCCCGTAGGCCATCCTAGGAACCTAGTTCATTGTTGTTGGGCTTTGCCGCGTGCCGTGTGGTGGTGGCGGGCGGTAGGCGGCTGCCAGCGCATGGCGGGTGCCCGCAGCCGGGTTCTGGAAACGGGTGCCGGGTGCCGGGTGCTGGGCGGCTCGGTGCGCGACGCCAGTGCTGGGGCCCACGCAGCGCGCGATCGGCGACCTGGGTGCTCCGCTTGGCGGTGGCGGTGGCGGTGGCGGTGGCGGTGGCGGTGGCGGTGGCGGTGGCCGTGGCCGTGGCCGTGGCCGTGGCGGTGGCGGTGGCCGTGGCCGTGGCCGTGGCGGTGGCCGTGGCGGTGGCGGTGGCCGTGGCTCCGCGGGCCTACCGTCTTCGCGATCGACTGCTCTGGCGCGCCGTGACTTCGATCAGCAGCGAGCCCTCAACCCGCGTCGTCAAGCGTTTTCTCCCCGTCCCGCAGCCTCGACAGCTACTCGGCTCGCGAGCCGGAACTCCCTCCCACGTTCTGCTGAGGTCCGACGCCGGACACGGCCGGCGGAGCGGGCCTATGCGTCACGGCGGTGCAGGAGCAAGGCGCCGAGGGCCAGCGCGCCGGCCGACCACGCCGCCACGACGCCGAGTGCTGACCACGGGCCCAGGGGCAGTATCGCGTTGTCGACTGTTGTAGTGAGGGCCTGGACGGCCGTTGCCGGGGTCGTGCGGTACAGGATCCGTTGCCAGTCGGGGTCCGGGAGCATGCGCAGGAGCATGGGCATGAGGTAGAGCAGGGACAGAACTATGCCCATGGCCGCAGCCGAGCTGCGCACGACGGCGGCCACGCCGAGGCCGAGCAAGCCGATGAGGATCAGGTGCAGTACGGACCCGAAGGCGGCCCGCAGCAGCCCGCCGTCCGGGCTCAGGCCGAGCACCGCGACGCCCACGCCGAGCACGGCGGCCGGGGCCACCAGCGCGGTGAGCACAGCCGCCTTGGCCGCGAGCACGTCGAGCCGGCGCGGGACGGCGAGCAGGGTCATCCGGATCAGTCCACTGCCGTACTCGGTGGCCAGGATCTGCACGCCCGCCGCGGCCACCGCGCCCTGGCCGAGGCGGACACCCAACAGCCGCAACTGCACCGGGTCGACCGAGCTGCTGCCGAGCGCCAAGCCGCCGGCAACGAGCAGTACCGCCAGCGCCAGCGGCACTGCCAAGCCGGCTCCCCCGGTGAGCAGCTTGTCCCACTCGGCCCGCCACGCCGCGCTCCATCGCAGCCGCCGAGCTGCCACCACATCGGGCCCCGCAAGCCACGAGGCCACCGCCACAGCGCGCCCCGCCAAACGCCCGGCCGCCCTCACGCCGCGCTCCGCCGCAGCCGCCGACCTGTCACCACAGCGCGCCCCGCCAGCCACGAGGCCACCACCACATCGCTCCCCGCCAAACGCCGAGCGGCCCTCATGCCGCGCTCCGCCGTAGCCGCCAGGTCGCTGCGGCCACGGCAGCCAGAGCCCACAAAGCCAGCACAGCCAGACCCGCCCACGGCGGCAGCGGGAAGTAGCCGTCCGCCACCGTCTGCGGGCGGGACAGCTGCGGATAGGCGGCGACGCTCTGCTGTATCGCGAACGCTGCGGCCGGCGTCAGGCGCAGCAGCCAGGCGCCCACGTCGACGGGCAGCACCGAGGTCACGGCCAGGATCGGGGGCGCGACCAACAGGGCGGTCACCGCCAGGACGGCGGGCACGGCACGGCGCAGCAGGGAACCCACGCCGTACGCGAAAACGCCGGCCAGGGCCAGCAACAGCGCCGTGCCGAGGGCGACCCGCAGCATCGTCGGCCACGACACGGACAGGATGACCACGGCGTTGGCCCGCAGCATCCGGGTCGCCACCGGCAGCGTCACCCCGACCGCCACCAGACCGGCCGCGAGCGACACCGCGCCCACCACCGCGGCCTTGGCCGCCGATACCCTGGCGGGGTGCGGCATCGCGGCCAGCGTCGTGCGGATCATCCGGTGCCGGAACTCGGTCGTCCCGCACAGCACCGCCACCACGATCAGGGGCAGCAGCCCGGCGAACAACCCGGTCAGCACCCGCTCGACCGCCATGCCACCCTCGGTGTCGAGGCCGATCTCGCCCGCGCCGGCCACCGTGATCACGCCGCCGGCCTCGGTGTGGCCCGGCGGATGGGTCTGTTCCCAGGTGGTGCGGTAGTCCGAGTAGCCGACCAGGCTGCTGGTCCACCCGCCACCCGGGCTGATCTGGGAGAACTGGGCCGTCGCCTGAGTCCAACGGGCTTGCACGGCATGGCCGCCCTGGGGGTTCTCCTCGACGGTCAGGCCGTTCGGCGACGTGACGAACAGGCCGATCTGCACGGTCGGGGGCAGGTCGTCCAGGCGTACGGTCTCGATCTTCTGCCAGGTTGTGCCGTCCGCCGACACGTACCCCGTGATGTCGTCGCCCTCGCGGGTGAGGCGCAGCCAGGCCTCGCGCACCGGCAGCGAGGCCCTGTCGTGGGTGAAACCCGATTGCATGCGTACGCCGTGAGAACCCGTCACCAGCACGGCGGCGTAATCGGCGCCGGGTTCCGTCCCGTCCTTGACCATCAGGCCCGCCTTGGCCCACGGCACCACGCCGCGCACGATCTCGTCGTGGTTGGGCGGCGGATACGTGATGGTGCCGTCGAGGTGGCCGACCTTGGCGGTGATCGACCCGTCACCGTCCAGGGCCCGATGCACGAACGTGAACCGGTCGGCCACCGAACGGCCGGACGAGTCGGTCGGCGGCGCCGGGCAGTCGACCTCGCGGGTGCCGGCCATGCACGACATCGTGACGCTCGTCGCGGCCAGGCAGCCCAGCCCGATGACGATGAGCGCGGCCGCCGCGAGGCCCGCGGCCCACCCGCGTACGGTGCGGAACTTCAGCCATTCGGCCCGCAGGATCATCGGATGCCCCCGACGCCCGCGGTGAGCTTCAGATAGGCCGCCTCGAGCGAGACGTACTCGCCGATCAGGTCGTCCACGCCGGCGTCGGCGATCACCTGTCCTTGAGCGACCACGATCACATGCACCGCCATGTCCTGCAATTCGCTCATCAGGTGACTGGAAACGAGCACCGAACGGCCATCTTCGGCCAACCCGCGCAACAAATCGCGCATCCAGACGATGCCGGCCGGGTCGAGCCCGTTGAACGGCTCGTCGAGCAGCAGGACGGGCGGGTCGCCGAGCAACGCGGCGGCCACGCCGAGCCGCTGCCGCATGCCCAGCGAGTAGCCGCCGGCTGCCCGTCGTCCGGCCGCAGCCAGTCCGGCTCGGGTCAGCACCTCGTCGACCCGGCTGTCCGGCAGGTCCTGCGAGCGTGCCAGCCAGCGCAGATGGTTGCGGCCGCTGCGGGACGGGTGCAGCGCGTGCGGGTCGAGCAGCGCCCCGGCGTGCCGCATCGGGCGCGGCAGGTCGGCGTAGCGGCGGCTGCCGAGGGTCGCGGTCCCGGCGTCCGGCCGGTCCAGTCCGACGATCATGCGCAGGGTGGTCGACTTGCCCGCGCCGTTGGGCCCGACGAAGCCGGTGACGTGGCCGGGCCGGACGACGAACGTCATCCCGTCCAGGGCGACCGACGGTCCGAACCGCTTGCGCAATCCGTTCACTTCGATGGTGGTCATGCCGCGAAGTTCTACGCAGCAACGCCTAACCCGGGCGCGACGGAAGCTGTCATACCGCTGTCACGTCCGGCCGGGCATGCTGTGCGGATGGGCGTCCGGCTGCGTTTCACCCTTCTGTACGGCGTGCTGTTCCTGGTCTCGGGGGCCGGGCTGCTGGCGATCGTCGCGGCCTTCTCCGTACGGGCGTCGCGCCCCGCCGGCGAGCCGCTGGATCCGGCGGCGTTGCAACAGATCGACGCTGCCGCCCAGGCGCACAACCGGCAACTGGCGGTCGGCGTGGGAGTGGCCCTGCTCTTCATGTTCCTGACGTCGCTGCTCCTCGGCCGGGCCGCCGCGGGCCGGGTGCTGCGGCCGCTGCGCACCATCACGGCTGCCACCCGCCGGATCAGCGCCGACAACCTGCACTCGCGGCTGGCCGTGACCGGCCCCGCCGACGAGGTCAAGGACCTGGCCGACACCATCGACGACCTGCTGGGGCGCTTGGAGGAGTCGTTCGCCGCCCAGCGCCGCTTCGTGGCCGACGCCTCCCACGAGCTGCGCACGCCCCTGGCCACCATGCGCGCCGCGGTCGACGTGGCCTCGGCCAAACCGGCTCCGCCACCCGAGGTGGTAAGGCTGAGCGGCCGCGTACGCACCGAACTCGACCAGTTGGAGCGGCTGCTCGAGGGCCTGATGGTGCTGGCCCGCGCTCAGCACGGCGCCCTCGACGGCCGCACGCCGATGGCGGTGCGCTCGCTGATCCCACCCGGCACCCCGGTCGAGGGCGACGACTTCCTCACCGTCGGCAACCCGGTGCTGCTGGCCCGGATGGTCTCCAACGTGGTCGACAACGCCGCCCGCCACAGCCGTCCCGGCGGCTGGATGCGGGTGGTCCTCTCCCCCGGCGCGCTGCTCATCGAGAACGACGGCCCGCTCCTCGACCCGGGCGAGGTGGCAACGCTGGGCCGCCCGTTCCGACGCCTGGGTGTGTCCCGCACCGGCGGCGCCGGGACAGGGCTCGGCCTGGCGATAGCGTCCGCGGTGGCGTCGGCGCACGGCGGCTCACTGAGCCTGCAAGCCCGCCCGACCGGCGGACTGCGGGTGGAGATCCGCCTGCCGCCCAGCACCCAGCCACCTCAGAGCGGCGGCCCATCACCCCAACGGAACAGCGGGCCACACGCCCAACAGGACAACAGACCCCCGGCCAGCGCGACCGAACAGCAGGACAGCGGGCCACACGCCCAACAGGACAACAGACCCCCGGCCGACGCGACCGAACAGCAGGACAGCGGGCCACACGCCCAACAAGACAACAGACCCCCGGCCGACGCGACGGAGCAGCAGGGCAGCGGGCATCTGAACGCGAAAGCGAATGGTGAGCGGGAGGCTGACCGGTGAGGGTGCTGGTGGTGGAGGACGCGGTCGCCCTCGCCGAAGTGGTCGCCGAAGGGCTGCGGGATCAGGGGATGGCGGTCGACGTGGCGCTCGACGGCCTCACCGCTGCCGCGAAGCTCGACGTCAACGCGTACGACGTGGTCGTTCTGGACCGTGACCTGCCCGGCCTGAGCGGTGACACGCTCTGCGAGATGATCACCAGGCGGTCCGAGCGGGCGATGGTCCTCATGCTGACCGCCGCCGGCTCGGCCGACGACCGCGTGCGCGGCCTGACGCTCGGCGCCGACGACTATCTCGCCAAGCCCTTCCACTTTCCCGAGCTGGTGTTGCGCGTGCGCTCCCTGGCCCGCCGCCGCCCCGCCGCGACACCCCGCACGCTCGTCGTCGGCGACCTCGAGCTCGACCCCGTTCGCCGCACCGCCACCCGTCGCGGCGCGGGTGTGAACCTGTCGGTGAAGGAGTTCGCTGTGCTCGAGGCCCTGATGCGGGCCGCGCCCGGCTATCTGAGCAGCGAGGCCCTGCTGGAGCAGGTCTGGGACGAGAACGCCGACCCGTTCACCAACACGGTCACGGTGACCGTCGGACGCCTGCGCCGCAAACTCGGCGACCCCGCAGCCATCGTCACCCTGCCCAGCGTCGGCTACCGCATCAACGGCCGGCACTGACACCGGCGTCCGGCATCCGGGCATCCCGGCATCCGGGCATCAGGCATCCGCATTACATCGATGTTTCCGAATGGTTGACAACGCTGTCAGCGGTCACGCAATCTGGGAGCGCTCCCAAACCATCGGACCAGAGGTGACCTCATGAGCAAGCGAAGAAGTTGGCTGGGTGGGCTGGCCGCTGCGGTTGTCGTGGCCGGGCTGGCCCTGGCGGCCACCGGCCAGCCCGCGGCCGCGGCGACCGGTATCAAGGTCAGCGGCACACAGATCCTCGAAGGTAACGGCAATCCGTTCGTCATGCGCGGGGTCAACCACGCGCACACCTGGTACGCCGATCGGTTCTCGTCGCTGGGCGACATCAAGGCGCTGGGCGCCAACACCGTACGCGTCGTGCTGAGCACCGGGGACCGTTGGACCAAGAACGACGCCGCCGACGTCAGCCGGGTGATCGCCGAGTGCAAGCGGCTGCGGCTGATCTGCGTACTGGAAGCCCATGACACCACCGGGTACGGCGAGGATGCGGCGGCCACCACTCTCGCGAAGGCGGCCGACTACTGGATCAGCATCAAGAGCGCGCTGGACGGGCAGGAGAACTACGTCGTCCTGAACATCGGCAACGAGCCCTACGGCAACACCAACGCCAGCGGCTGGATCGCCGACACCAAGAACGCCATCAGCCGGCTGCGGGCGGCCGGATTCGCGCACGCGCTGATGGTGGACGCGCCCAACTGGGGGCAGGACTGGCAGTTCATCATGCGTGACAACGCCGCCTCCGTGTTCGCGTCCGACCCCCAGCGGAACACGATCTTCAGCATCCACATGTACGGGGTCTTCGACACCGCGACCGAGATCACCGACTACATCGGACGGTTTCAGACCGCGGGGCTGCCCCTCGTGGTCGGCGAGTTCGGCCACAACCATTCCGACGGCAACCCCGACGAGGACGCCATCCTGGCGACCGCCCAGGCTCGCGGCATCGGCTATCTCGGCTGGTCGTGGAGCGGCAACGGCGGCGGCGTCGAATATCTGGACATGGTGACCGGGTTCAACCCGGCCGCGCTGACCTCGTGGGGCACCCGGCTCTTCAACGGCGCGAACGGCATCAAGGCCACCGCCCGCGAGGCCACCATCTACGGCGGGACGACCCCGACCACCCCGCCGACGACACCGCCGACCACGCCACCCACCACGCCGCCGACGACACCGCCCACCACGCCTCCCCCGACGGGCGGCTGCACGGCGACGTACGCGGTGACCGGCTCGTGGGGCAGCGGCTTCCAGGGTGCGGTGACAGTCACCGCGGGCGCGGCCGCGATCCGCGGCTGGACCGTCACCTGGACCTGGCCGAGCGGCCAGCAGTTCAGCAACACCTGGAACGCGACGGTCACCACCGCGGGCAGCGCCGTCACCGCGCGGAACATGTCGTACAACGGCAGCCTCGCGGCCGGCGCCGCCGCGTCGTGGGGATTCACCGCCTCCACGACCGGGACCAACACCGCCCCGGCAGTCAGCTGCGCCGCCGCCTGACCGTAGGCGCCGGGCTCCCCGAGTACGCAGGAAAAAGGGAGCCCGGCGCACATGCGCACCAGCTCCCACTTAAAGTTATAGCGGAGTGCCCGTCTTGCAGCAAGACCCCCGGTTTCGCGCACAATCTCCCCGAAGCCGAGGGGGAAGACCAACCATGACCAGCTACATCCTGGATCTGACCGAGATCCGGCCGACCGACGTCGCGCTCGCCGGCGGCAAGGGCGCCAACCTGGGGGAACTGACGCGGATCGACGGCGTCCGGGTACCGCCCGGGTTCTGCGTGACGACCGAGTCCTTCGCGCTGGCCATCGCGGACACACCGCCGGTCGGCGCCCTGCTCGACCATTTGAGCCGGCAGATCGAGGACCAGCAGGCGATCCAGGCCGTCGGCGCTGAGATCCGCGACGCCGTGCGGGCCGCCACCCTGCCCGACGGGCTGGCCGCAGCCGTCGGACAACGGCTGGACATGCGGCACACGTACGCCGTCCGGTCCAGCGCGAACGCGGAGGACCTGCCCACGGCCTCGTTCGCCGGCCAGCACGACACGTACCTCAATGTGCCCGGCCCGGACGTGCTCGATCACCTCCGGCGGTGCTGGGCCTCGCTGTTCACCGACCGGGCCATCAGCTACCGCCGGCACAACGGCGTCGACCACCGCCGGGTCCGGATGGCCGTCGTCGTGCAGCGCCTGGTGTACCCGCGGGCGTCCGGCATCCTGTTCACGGCCGACCCGGTCACCTCCGACCGTACGGTCAGCTCGGTCGACGCCGGCTTCGGTGTCGGTGAGGCCCTGGTGTCGGGCCTGGTGAACCCGGACGTCTACCGGGTCCGCGACGACACGATCGTCGCGCGCACGGTCGCCGCCAAGCGCGTCGCGATGCATGCCGTGGCGGGTGGCGGCATCGAGGAACGGGCGGTCGAGCCGGAGCGTCAGGAGCAGGCCGCTCTGACCGACGGTGAGGTTCTTGACCTCGTACGGCTGGGAAGGCGCATCGAAGCTCACTTCGGCCGCCCCCAGGACATCGAGTGGTGCCGGGACGACGACGGGTTCGCGATCGTGCAGAGCAGGCCGATCACCACCCTGTTCCCCGTTCCCGAGACCGGCGACGACGAGAAGCACGTGTACGTCTCGGTCGGCCACCAGCAGATGATGACCGACCCGATGAAGCCGCTCGGGCTGTCGTTCTGGCAGATGACCACCCCGCGGCCGATGGCCGTGGCCGGAGGCCGGCTGTTCGTGGATGTCACCGAAATCCTGGCCCGGCCCTCGAGCCGGGACAACCTGATCAACGCACTGGGCACGTCGGATCCGCTGATCGGCGGCGCCCTGCGCAGCATCGTCGCGCGCGAGGGCTTCCTGCCGGAACGCCCGGACGAGGGCAAGGCGGCCTGGGTGCCGCCCGGCAGCGGAGCCGAGACGATCGCGACCGATCCGGCCGTCGTCGCCGAACTGATCGAGCTGGCCGAGCAGTCGCTGGCGGTCCTCAAGCGCGACATCAGCCCGCTGGAAGGCGCGGCGCTGCTCGACTTCATCCGGGCCGACCTGCCGATTTTGCGCAAGACGCTGCAGGAGCCACGCAGCATGCAGGTCATCATGGCCGGCATGACCGCAGCTGCGTGGCTCAACGAGCACATGCGGGATTGGCTCGGCGAGACCAACGCGGCCGACACGCTCAGCCAGTCCGTGCCGCACAACATCACCTCGGAGATGGGGCTGGCGCTGCTGGACGTCGCGGACGCCGTCCGCCCGTACCCCGAGGCCGTTGCCCTTCTGGAACGGGCGGAGGGCGACGATTTCCTCGACGAACTGCCCGCCCCGGCCCGGGATGCGATCCGGGGCTTCCTCGACGTGTACGGCATGCGCTGCGCCGGCGAGATCGACATCACCCGGCCCCGGTGGAGCGAGCGCCCGTCCACCCTGGTGCCGTTGATCCTGGGCAACGTCCGGAACTTCGAGCCCGGCGCTCACGAGCGGCTCTTCGCGCAGGGCCGCCGTCAGGCGCTCGACAAGGAGCGGGAACTCCTGGCGCGCCTGGACGAGAAGCAGGCCGACGAGACCAAGCGGATGATCGACCGCGTACGGACCTTCAGCGGCTACCGCGAGTACCCGAAGTACCACATGATCGCCCGCTACTTCGTCTACAAGCAGGCACTGCTGGCCGAGGCCGACCGGCTGGTGGCGGCGGGCGTGCTCGACGACCGGGAGGACGTCTTCTACCTGAGCTTCGACGAACTGTCCGACGTGGACAGCGCGAAGCCTCTGATCGCAGAGCGCAAACAGGCGTACGAGTCGTATGCGGCCCGCACGCCTCCGCGGGTCTTCACGTCGGACGGCGAGGTCGTCACCGGCGCGTACGGTCGTGACGACCTGCCGCCGGGCGCGCTGGCCGGGCTGGGAGTCTCGGCCGGCACCGTCGAGGGGCGGGCACGCGTCGTCCGGGACCTGGCCGAGGCCGACCTGGAGCCCGGCGACATCCTGGTCACCGCGTACACCGACCCCAGCTGGACGCCCGTGTTCGTCACGATCGCGGGACTGGTGACCGAGGTCGGCGGCCTGATGACCCACGGCGCGGTGATCGCCCGGGAGTACGGCCTGCCCGCCGTCGTCGGCGTCGAGCAGGCCACCCGCCTGATCGCGGACGGGCAGCGGATCCGGGTGCACGGCACCGGTGGATTCGTCGAGATTCTGCGCTAGACGAGGGTTTCCCCCATTACGTCGACAGACCGCCATATATAGCGCCACTCGTGTCTCATCCGGCCGCATCCAGAACGCGATGAAGATCATGTACAACGCGATGCCGCTGAAGACCTCCAGCTCCTCGTACGCGAAGTACCGCGTGTGGACGCTGCAGGCGGCCAAGAACCTGAACCCGGGCAGCTGCACCCAGTTCAACACGGTCAAGGCCGCGTGGAACGCGGTCAGCCTGCCGGCCCAGTCCGGCGAGCCCACCTGCTAGTCCGCTCCGCAGCGAGGGGGACCGGGCCTGGCCCGGTCCCCCTCTTCAGCGGGCGGTTCCGGTGACGAGCAGGTGGCAGCTCGCGGCGGCCAGGTCTCGTTCGGAGCTGTAGAGGCGGGCCAACTGCAAGGCGGCGCCGAAGACCACTTCCGCGGCCGGACCGTGGACGGCCGCCTCGGCTGCCGACCAAGCGGGGCCCTCGACACCGTGCAGCGTCACATCGGACAGGCCGGCCTCCGCGCACTCGGCGAGAAGCTCGGGCACCCGGTGGAAGTACGCATGCGTGAAGCCACCGCCGACGATGTTGTTGCCATCAATGATCAACCGCCGCGACTCGGCGAGCATGCGGTCGTCGAACCGGCCGGTGGAAGCGAAGTCCACCGGCCCGGCGAACCGCGAGATCGCCGCCACGGCAACCGGGCCACCCCGGCGGGTCACCCGGATCGCCTCCCGGACCGCCCGCACCCGGTCGGCCCGATCCTGCAGGTGGTAGACGGGCCCGAGCAGCAGGGTCGCGTCCCAGGCACCGTCCGGCTCAGGCAGTTTCCGGGCGTCGCCCACAGCCGCGTCGATCGCTGGTGTCCCGGCCCGCGCCTGAGCGACGTGAGCGGGTACGAGATCGATCAGCCGGACCTGGTGGCCGTCGGCCATCAGCTCGCGGGCGTACGCGCCGGGTCCCCCACCGACGTCGAGCACCCGGGCCGGCGCCGCGGGAAGAAGCTCGCGCAGCAGCTCCAGGGTCCGGAGGCGCTCCAGGCGGGCCTGCGGCCGCCCGTCCAGTCGCGCGGCTTCGGAATATCGCTCCTCGTAGAAGGTGACGATCTCGGTCGTCGGCTCACTCATCCCGGCATCCTCCGACGCCAGGCCGTGCCCGGGCCAACGGTTTACGGTGGCCGCCGCTCCAAGCCGTCGACAAGCTGTCTCTTGACTAGTAGTCGCGCGCACGGCATGCTGTGCGTCGCGCCGATGGTCGGCGCGGAGGAGGAACCATGACCGACAGCGTGCCCGCCGATGTCGTCTCTCCGCCTTCGAAGCCGGCCCGCGACTTCGACGGCTTGTACAAGGCGCTGCTGGAGGCCCACCCCCGCGACGCGCTGCACCTGCTGTGCGGCGCACGACTCGACGGCCGGGCGGTGGTCCTCGACGGGCCGACCGAGCAGCCGCGGCAACGCAGCCGGCAACGCGACAAGGTGTTCCTGGTCCGGAACAGCGACGGCGTGCCCGCCGACATCTACCACGTCGAGGTCCAGGTCCAGCGCACCGACGACTTCCAGGAGCGGATGGTGGCCTACTGGGCGGCTCTGGCGCTCAAGTACCGCCGCTCGGATCACCGCATTCACCAGGTGGTGCTCTGGCCGCTGGGCGCAGGGTTCCCGGGCCGTTTCGAACGTGATCAAGTCCGGCTCGATTACCGGTCGGTCAGCGTGCCTGACGATCTGGACCCCGGCATGCTCCTGGCCAGCCCTCTGGCGCCGCTCGCGTTGTGGTCGCTGAAACCGCCGCGCGATCTGGCGGAACGGGTTGCCGAACGGATCGCCGCGACCAGCGCGATCGAGGAACAGCTGGTCCAGATCGAGCTCGGTATGCTCGTGGGAGGCTCACTGGCACTCCAAGTTCTTGAAGCACTGCGAAGGAGAGGCATGAACGACGTTCTCGAGCAATCGGAGTCGGGCCGCGAGATCGCTCGCCGGAACCGGGAGCAGGGCCTGGAACAGGGCCACATCGACGGGATGCGCGCGCTCCTGCGGGCGAGGTACGGCGAGCTCGCCGATCTGGACGACCTTGCCCGGCAACTGGTTGACAGCGACCACGACGGCAACATCGCACGCATCGTCGCCGGCGCGACCCTGGCGGAGCTGCGTGCCTGAGCGGGGGCCGGGGCCCCGCCAGGCCGGTGCCCGGTACAGCAGGCTGTACCGGCAAGAGGGTAGTTAGCCGGATCGATCTTGATCGTTGGCGTGCATAGCGTTCTTGGCATGACGACGACGAAGAATCTCCGCACACTGACGATCGGCCTCACCGCCACCGCCGTCCTCGCGGCGGGCGTGGGGGTCGCCAACGCCGGCCTCCCCGAGGCCGAGACCCGAACGGCGGCGGCTCAGCAGTCGGGGTGGGACGGCGTCACCCGCGAGCAGGTGCGGATCGACTTCGGCAAGGGCTGGGTCACCGACGCCGAGCTGACCTATCCGACCGGTTCGAACGGCCGCCTGCCGCTGGTCGTCTTCCTGCACGGCAGCGGGCACAACGACATGAACCAGACGCTGCCGGAGGGCAAGGGCTCGACGTTCGTGCCGCTGGCCCAGGCCGCGAGCCGCGAGAACTTCGCCACCCTGCGCTTCAACAAGCGCGGCGTGACCGGCATCGGCCCGGTCGAGACCACCGACCCGGCCCAGCTGAACCCGAAGAACCCGTACCGCCAGATCCAGCTCGACGCCGCCTCGGTGGTGCGGTTCGCCGCGAAGTCGCCCCGGGTGAACCCGTCGAAGATCTTCCTGCTCGGTCACAGCGAGGGCACCAACGTGGCCGCCAACCTCGCGGCCGAGCCGGCGAAGTTCGGCATCCCGAAGCCGGCCGGGGTGGTCGAGATGGGCGTGGTCGGCCTGCCGATCAAGCAGCTGCTGACCCTGCAGATCTTCGGACGGCTGCTGCTGCAGATGCACGACGAGTTCGACGTGAACGCCGACGGCCGGCTGACCGCCGCCGAGGCGGCCGACGGCCTGGTCGGGCAGCCGAAGGAGGTCGCCGACCAGTACCGCTCCATCCTGCTCGACGGCCGGAAGGTGCTGCCCAGCACCGACCGGAACCGCGACGGTCAGATCGCGATCGACGGCGAGGCCGGCCCGGTGCTGCGGAAGATCACCCACATCGACGACTACCCGAACCTGCCCGACCTCGACCAGCCCGTCATCGACTACGTCAACGACATCGCCCGCTTCCCCACCGTGTCGCAGGCGCTGCCCAAGTTCGGCGGCCCGACCCTGATGCTCAACGGCGAGAACGACCTGCAGACCCCGGCCCGCGCCGCGCTGGTGGCCGACGCCGCCGTCGCCGCAGCCGGCAACAAGGACCACAAGATCGTCATCTACCCGGGCATGGCGCACACCATGAACATCACCCCGAAGTTCACCCCGGAGTTCGGCGAGCCCGACAAGCAGGTCATCACCGAGATCCAAGGCTGGCTCAAGGCCCGCCGCTGATCGATCCGACGAAGCCCGACCCCGTCCGGGACTCTGTTCGTGAATCCGCCCCGTCGCCCTCAGGCGACGGGGCGGAAGTGGTGTCTGGCTACCGACCTGCCCGGGCCGGGCGAGCTTGGCAATCACGGACATGTTCGCTACCAGGCCCGTGAGCGCACCGACGCCCGATTCGAATTCGCCACCACGAGAGCCACGGCCAGATGGATCCCGGCCTGTCCACATGGGCCAGCCATCCTGTGACGCAGGTCGACGGTCAGCACGGACGGGTATCGGCGACCCTGCTGCCTTGGGCTTGGACTTCCCCGGACTGCCCCGTCATTGCAGTGGCCGGTAGGCGTCGTGCTCGCCGTGGTAGATGACAGCCTGCAGTGTTTCCGGCAGGCGTCCGTGGATCCGTGACTCGCCAAGATCACTCTGTGTCGCCGGCTGCGCCGGTCGACAAGATTACGAAAGTGTTGCGTGGCGATGTCTTGCGCCCGGTGTGACGCCCGCCATAGCCTGGCAGCACCTCGTTGTTGAAGCGCTTCGACGATACGCATCGACTACTCCCGGGATTCGCCCATGGCTGCGTTCACGAGCAAGGATGTCGCCCGGCTCGCGGGTGTCTCGCAGAGCACGGTGTCGTACGTGATGACCGGCAAACGTCAGATCTCCGAGCCCACCCGGCAGCGTGTCCTGGCCGCCATGAAGCAGCTGACCTATGAACCCCATGCCGGTGCGCGGGCATTGGCCGGGCGGCGTACGCAAGTGGTCGGTCTGGTCGTGCCGTTCGACTCGATGTCGGAGATGACCGGGCTGTTGCCGTTCATCGAGACCATCGCCAGTTCCGCGCGGGCCAACGACTACGAGGTTCTGCTGGTCACCGCGGATGAGGGTTCGGCGGGGCTACGGCGCCTCGCCGGGCGGGCGCTGTGCGACGCGATCATCATGATGGACATCCAGGAGCAGGACGAGCGGGTCCAGGTGGCCGCCGCCTTACCCATCCCGGTCGTGCTCGTCGGCATGCCCGACGATCCGGCCGGCCTCTACTGCGTGGATCTCGACTTCGACGCGGCCGCCCGGATCGCCGTCGACGAGCTCGTGGACAGCGGGCATGACGAGGCGTTCATCATCGGCTATCCGGCAGCGGTGACGGACCGCCGGCTCAACTTCGCCGGCCGGTTCCTGCGGTCGGTGCGCCGCCACGCGGAGATGCGGGGCCTCCCGCTCACCGTGCTCGAGCCGGTCGCCTTGGGCCGGGCGGGGGCCGCGGCGGCGGTCGAACACGTTCTGGCGCACCGACGCCCGGGCCGGACGGGCGTCGTGGTGCCGTACAACGCGAGCATCAGACCGCTTCTGCACGCGCTGCGTGCCCGGGCTGTCGTGCCCGGGCGCGACCTGTCCCTCATCGGAATCAGCACCGATCACCAGGCGGAAGACTCGGAGCCGCCGTACACCAACATTTCCGAGGAGCCGCGAGACGTCTCGCGGCGCGCGATGAAGACCCTGCTCTGGCTGCTCGATCCCGGTCCCGGGGTGGGCCATCCGCCGGTAGACCTGGTCGCACCGCGCCTGACCCGCCGGGGCACCGTGATGCCCGCGCCCGCCTCCGCGGCGCGCCCGAGCTAGAGCCAGATCCGAACACGCCACATCGGTCCGCCGCATCCGTGCCGTAATCGATACGTATCGACGGGCGATCGCCGCACGACGTTGTCGAACGTGGTTGTCGATACGTATCGACGACGACCTCAAGCTTGCCCACGGTGCGCTCCGAAAGGACACACGACATGTTCCGGTCCACTCGTTCACGCAAAGCCCCGGCCGCACTCGCGTCGATACTCGCCATCCCGCTGGCGCTCACCGCCTGCGGTGGCTCGGACAACGGTTCGGACAGCGGCGGCGCCGCGACCCTGCGCGTACTCGACTACTACAACAACGAACCGGGCAAGGCGGTCTGGCAGAAAGCCCTCGAGGCCTGCGCCTCGCAGGCCGGCGCCACCATCTCCCGCGAGGCGGTGCCGGGCGCGACGCTCATCCAGAAGGTTCTGCAGCAGGCCTCGTCCAAGACCCTTCCGGATCTGCTCATGCTCGACAACCCCGACCTGCAGCAGATCGCCCAGACCGGGGCGCTGATGCCGCTGGACACCTTCGGCCTCGATGCCGACGGCTTCGCCGAAGGCGTCGTCGACGCTTCGACCTATCAGGGCAAGCTCTACGGTCTGCAACCCGTCACCAACACCATCGGGCTGTTCTACAACAAGGACACCCTGGCCGAGGCCGGCGTCACCCCGCCGACGACCTGGGCGGAACTGAAGACGGCCGCCAAGAAGCTGACCTCCGGCAGCCAGTACGGACTGGCGTTCTCGGCGCCGGCCAACTATGAGGGCACCTGGCAGTTCCTGCCCTTCATGTGGTCGAACGGCGGCGACGAGAAGAACATCGCCACGCCGGAGACCGCGCAGGCCCTGCAACTGTGGGTGGATCTGATGACGGCCGGCTCGGTCTCGAAGTCGGCGCTGAACTGGACCCAGGCCGACGTCAACGACCAGTTCCGGGCCGGCAAGGCCGCGATGATGGTGAACGGGCCGTGGCAGTTCCCCGTGCTGGACGCGGACACGGCTCTGCACTATGCGGTGGTGCAGATACCGGCCCCAGCCGCCGGCCGGCCGGTCGTCGCTCCCCTCGGCGGCGAGACGTGGACCGTCCCGCAGACCGGCGACAAGGACAAGCAGGCCAAGGCGGCCAAGGTCGTGGCTTGCCTCAACTCCGACGAGAGCCAGATCAACCTGGCCGAGCAGAACCAGACCATCCCCACCAAGACCGCCCTGCTGGCCGGCTTCAGCTCGTCGAACCCGAACGCGAAGGGCTTTGCCGACCAGATCCCGACAGCACGGTCGCGTACCGGTGAGCTCGGTGCGGACTGGCCGAAGGCGGCCACGAAGATCTACACGGCGTTCCAGTCCGCGCTGACCGGGCAGGCGGATCCGGCCAAGGCCTTGGAGCAAGCCCAGAATGGCTGAGTACGAGCCCTCGGTCGGCTCACTGCCCCCGGGATCCGAGTCCGGATCCCGGGGCACCACCACCGCGCACCGCCCGGCGGATCCGCCGCCCCCGCCCGATCCGGCGCCCCCGGACCGGGTCCGTCGCTGGGAGTCGCGGCGCGGGCAGGACCGGTGGGCACAAGTGCTTTTCCTGGCTCCTGCCGTGATCTACATGGTGGCGTTCTTCGGCTACCCCGTGGTCAAGAACTTCCTGATGGCGTTCCAGAAGTACTCCACGAGCACCTTCTACACCGGCGAAGCACCGTGGGCCGGGCTCGACAACTACCGCGCCGTGATCGCATCGTCGGTGTTCAGCAAGGCGCTGCTCAACACCGTACTGTTCACCGCCGGTTCGATTCTCGGGCAATTTCTCATCGGGCTGGGGCTGGCTGTCTTCTTCCGGCGCCGCTTCCCCCTCGGCGGGGTGCTCCGCTCCTTATTGCTGATCCCGTGGCTGATCCCACTGATCGTCTCCGGCGCGGTCTGGCGCTGGATCCTCGACAAGGACAACGGCGCCCTGAACCGGTTCCTGGCCGCCATCCACCTGGCGCCCGAGCACCCCGGCTGGTTGACCAGCACCTCGCTTGCCCTGATCGCGGTGATCATGGTGAACATCTGGATCGGCATCCCCTTCAACCTGACCATCCTCTACGGCGGACTGCAGGACATCCCGGAGGAGCTGTACGAGGCGGCCATGCTCGACGGGGCCTCGGGCTGGCAACGGTTCCGCTACGTGACGTGGCCCCTGCTGCGCCCCGTCGTCAGCGTGGTGCTCGTGCTCGGGGTCGTCTACACCATCAAGGTGCTCGATGTCATTCTGGGCCTGACCAACGGCGGGCCGGCCAACGCGAGCCAAACCATCGCCACCCAGTCGTACCACCTGTCCTTCGTGCAGTTCGACTTCGGGCAGGGCGCCGCCCTGGGCAACATCCTGATCGCCATCTCCCTGCTGTTCGCCGTCGTCTATCTGCGCGCGAACCGGCGTGCCGTGGACGAGTGAGGTCGTCATGTCCATCACCGCGCACCGCAACCGGCACCCCCGGCGGACCTGGCCACGCTGGGCCAACACCGTGGCCGGTATCGCGATTCTGGCTGTTCTGCTGTTCCCGATCTACTGGATGATCAATGTGTCGCTGCAGCCGAGCGGATCCGCGGTCGGCACGCCGTGGCTACCGATCCATCCGAGTTTGCGGGGCTACTCCACGGCGATCGGTCAACAGGGCCGCAACTTGGTGACCAGCCTCGTCGTGGCGCTCGGTTCGGTGGTCTTCTGCCTGCTGATCGCCACCCCGGCGGCGTACGTCCTGGCGCAGTTCCGGCTCCGCTTCGCGGGCGCCATCCTGTTCGGTGTCCTCATCTCGCAGATGATTCCGGGTATCGTGATCGCGAACGCGCTCTACACCGCCTACACCGACCTGGGCCTGCTCAACTCGGTGCCCGGCCTCATCCTCGCCGACTCGACCGCGGGTATTCCGTTCGCGATTCTCATCGTGCGAGCGTTCATGACCAACATCCCGCAGTCGGTCATCGAGGCCGGCCGGGTCGACGGCGCCGGGCACTTCCGGGCGTTCGTCTCGATCGTCCTGCCGATGAGCCGCAATGCGCTGATCACCGCGGCGCTGTTCAGTTTCCTGTTCGCGTGGGCGGACTTCCTCTTCGCGCTCACGCTCACCACCACTGCGGACGTCCGGCCGGTGACGCTGGGCCTCTACACCTACATCGGGACGTACGTCAACGACTGGAGCTCGGTCATGGCGACCGCCGTGCTCGCGTCCATTCCGGCCATTGTGCTGCTCGTCGTGGCTCAGCGCTACGTCGCGGCGGGAACCACGGCCGGCGCAGTCAAATAGGCCCACATCAGAAGGAGCAAACCGTGACATCGGCAGAGACCGGTCCTGTGCGCGTGACGGTCTGGGGGGAGAACCGCCACGAACAGAGCGAAGCGCACGTGGCGAAGATCTACCCGGACGGCATGCACGCGGCGATCGCGGACGGAATCCGGGAGAATCTCGGCGACGGGTGCATCGTACGGACCGCGACATTGGACGATCCCGAGCACGGGCTGACCGAGGACGTGCTCGCACAGACCGACGTACTCACCTGGTGGGGACACGCGGCCCACGCAGACGTGGCCGACGAGGTCGTCGAGCGCGTGCACCGGCATGTGCTCTCGGGGATGGGACTGGTCGTACTCCACTCCGGACATTGGTCGAAGATCTTCACCACGCTGATGGGCACCACCTGCACGCTGCGCTGGCGGTCGGCGCACGATCGCGAGCTGGTCTGGACGGTGGACCCCACGCACCCGATCGCGCGGGGCATTCCGCACCCCCTCGTCATCGAAGAGGACGAGATGTACGGGGAGTTCTTCGATATCCCGACGCCCGACGAGCTCGTCTTCATCAGCTCGTTCACCGGCGGGGAGGTCTTCCGTAGCGGCTGCACCTTCCGCCGCGGCCACGGCAAGATCTTCTACTTCCGCCCCGGGGACCAGGACTATCCCACCTACCATCACCGGGACGTGCGAAAGGTGATCGCGAACGGGGTCAGCTGGGCCCGCAGCGATCGGCAGGCACGCGACCATCCGACGCTGCTGCGCTACGACACCGGCGACTTCTTCAACGGCCAGGGCTACCGGGGACCGCACCAGTGAGCTTCCGGACCATCGAGAGCAGTCCGGCGCAACCGCTGCGGGTCGTCGTTGCCGGCGCCGGCAACATGGGCCGGGCCTGGCTGGCCGCCGTCATCGCGGCGCCCGACGTGGAGCTGGCCGGCGTCGCCGACCTGAATCTGACCGCGGCCCAGGACGCCATCGCCGCGGCCGGCCGGTCCGGCCTGCCGATCGGCAGCGACGCCGTCGAGCTGGCCCGGCAGACCGGCGCACAGGCGCTGATCAACGTGACCATCCCGGAGGCCCATCATGCGGTGACCACCGCGGCGTTGTTCGCCGGCCTGCCGGTGCTCGGTGAGAAGCCGGTCGCGGAGTCGGTGAGCCGCGCGCTCTCGTTGGTGGCGGCCACCGAGATCACCGGCGAATTGTTCATGGTCAGCCAGTCCCGACGGTGGAACCCGCAGCTGGCCCGGTTGCGCGCCATGGCCGGGCAACTCGGACCCATCGGCACGATCACCACGGACTTCTTCCGGGCTCCGCACTTCGGCGGCTTCCGCGAGCACATGGCCCAGCCGCTGCTCATCGACATGGCCATCCACGCTTTCGATGCGGTGCGGTTCCTGCTGGGCTGCGAGCCGGTGTCCGTCTACTGCCAGTCCTACAACCCGGAATGGAGCTGGTATGCGGGGCACGCCAACGCGACCGCCGTATTCGAGATGGAATCCGGAACCCGTTACGTGTACAACGGCAGCTGGTGCAGCGCCGGCGCGGAAACCTCCTGGAACGGCCGGTGGCGGGTCAGCGGGCAGAACGGCACCGCTCTGTGGAACGGCGACGACGCCCCGACCCTGCACACCGCGACGGAATCCACGATCCCGGACACGTCGCACTACTCCGGGATCGACGGTGCCCTGCACGTGTTCGTCCAGGCCCTGCGTACCGGGCAGCGGCCCTCCGGCGAGGTGCACGAGAACGTGATGAGCCTGGCGATGGTCGAAGCGGCCGTGCAGTCGGCCAGAATCGGCCGGCCCGCCCGGATCGACGCCGTCCTCACCCGGGCGCACGCGGACGCGATCCGCGCCGAGGACCGAGCCGACGTATGCCACGTTCTGCAGAACTGGCCCAGCGTGCGCGACGCCCTCGCGACGCCACCAGAACCGTGAAGGTAGACCGACCCGAAAGGCGTCCAGCCGCAGGAGGATCTGTGTCGCTGCGACGCCCGGTCAGGGCCGGGGCTTCAGCAGCGTGATGCGCGAGGCGCCCAGTCCGGTCACGTAGAGGAAGCTGGGGGCCTGGTCCTGGATCACTTACAAGGGCTGGCTGAAGCCGGTGAAACCGGAGATGCCGGTCGTCCCGTTGGACAGGGCCCCCGACGCGCCCGGGTCAGCGGTGGGTGGGGTGTTCGTGGTCGGCGTGGCCGGCCGGTTCGAGCTGGAACGTGGAGTGCTCGACGTCGAAGTGGCCGGTCAGGCAGGTCTGCATGGCGTCGAGCAGTTGCGGGGCGTGGCCGTCGTGGAAGCAGGAGTCGTCGACGACCACGTGCGCGCTGAGCACCGGCAGGCCCGAGGTGACGGTGAGCACGTGCAGGTCGTGCACGTCGAGCACGTGGTCGAGCCCGGTGAGGTGATCGCGGATCCGGTCGAGGTCGACGTGGGCCGGGGCGGTCTCGAGCAGGATGCTGAGCGACTCGCGCAACAGTTTCCCGGCCCGCGGCACGATGACGACGCCGATCAGCACCGAGACGATCGGATCAGCCCGGGTGAACCCGGTCAGGGCGATCACGCCGGCCGCGAGGAGCACGCCGACCGAGGTCGCGGTGTCGGTGGCGACCTCGAGGAAGGCGCCCTTCATGTTCAGGCTGGCCGTGCGGGCCCGGTAGAGCAGCGCCACCCCGGCCAGGTTGCCGACCAGGCCGATCACGCCGAACAGGGCCATGCCGCCCGGCTCGACGTCGGCCGGGTCGACCAGCCGGCGGATGCCCTCGATGAACACGTAGACGCCGATGCCGCTCAGGATCAGGCCGTTGAGCGCGGCGGCCAGGATCTCGGCCCGGGCCCAGCCGAAGGTGCGCCGGCCCGAGGCGGGCCGGGCGGCAAGCAGGGTGGCGCCCAGCGCCAGCGCGACCCCGCCCGCGTCGGCCAGCACGTGGCCGGCGTCAGCCAGCAGCGCGAGGCTGCCGGTGCGGATGGCGCCGACGACCTCGACGGCGAAGATGACCACCGAGATGCCCAGCACGGCCGCGAGGATCCCCCGGTGCCGGCCGGTTGCTGTCACACCGTGGTCATGCCCCATCGAAACCGCCACCCCAATCCATGTTGATATGCGTACTCCACTATACGTTGCCCGCCGTCTAGGCTTCGCGGGTGAGAGTTCCGCGCGTGCGCACCGAGACCGGCCAGCTCGTGATTCTGCGCTTCACCCCGGACGAGGTCGAGGTGCACGAGGTGCGGCCGGCCCGCCAGCAGGCCGCGAAGGCGAGCGCCGGCGGGCTGCTGCTGGCGGTCGGCCTGGCCCTGGTCGCCACCACCGCGGCCGACCGCGGCCCCTCCTGGCTCGACGTCGCGCTGTGGGTCGTGTGCGGCGCGGTCTTCGCGGTGGGCGCGGTCGGCGGCCTGGCCTGGTGGCTGGTCACGATCGCCCGCGACCGCGGCCTGGGCCCGGTGCGGACGATCGCGCCGGCCTCCGTGCTGAGCGCCGCCAGCCGGGCCGACAACGGCGAGGTGACCGTCACCCTGCATCAGGCGGACGGTCACGACCGCACGTTCTCGGCCGTCGGCCACAGCGGCGCCCTGCTGGCGAACCAGTTCGCCCGCCTGCTGACCCCGGCCTGACGGCCGCCGTCAGCGGTCGGCGTCGATCAGGCTCTGCGGCCGCATGTCGGTCCAGTTGGCGTTGACGTAGTCGACGCACTCCGGCCGCGGGGCCGGGCCGTGGGCGGTGCGCCAGCCGGCCGGGACCTCGGCGAAGGCCGGCCACAGGCTGTGCTGGTTCTCGTCGTTGACCAGCACGAGGAACGTGCCCTCGGCGTTGTCGAACGGGTTGGTGCTCATCGGTTCTCCTCGTGGTTGTCGCTGACGTGGGCCGCCAGCGCTTGCAGGGCGTCGAACCAGCCGCGGGCCAGGGCGCCGACCGATTCCGCGGTCAGGACGGCCGACGGCCAGGCCCAGGTGGCAGTCAGTTGCGGACCGCCGGCGCGGTCCTCGGTCTGGGCGTTGACGACCAGCTCGTAGGTCTCGGGCATGGCGTCGTCGGCGCCGTTCTCGGCCGCCTCCGCCTCGGGCGCGTACTCCCAGTCGCCGGCCTCGGGGAAGTCGAAGCGGCCCATGTAGTTGAACTGGATCGGCGGGTGGGGCAGGGCCGCCAGCGCCGGCGCCGTCGAAGGGTTGAGGTAGCGCAGCAATCCGTACCCCATGCCGCTGTCCGGCAGCGACGCCAGATGCTCGCGTACGCGGCCCACAGCCTCCGCCACGGCCGCTCCCCCAGCCTCGACGTCGATGCCGGCCGTGTCCAGGCAGACCGGGAAGATGTTGGTGAACCAGCCGACCGTGCCCGACAGGTCGGCCCCGGCGACCAGGTGCTCCTCGCGGCCGTGTCCTTCCAGGGCCACGAGGACGGCGTCCCCGCCGCGCCAGCGGGTGACGGCCACCCCGAGCGCGCCTAGCAGCACGTCGTTGACGGTCGCGCCCAGAGCCGCGGGGACCCGCGTCAGCAGCGCCTCGGTGACGTCGACGGGCAGCGCCAGCGACACGTCGAGCAACGTGGCCGCCACATCGACCGCGGGGTCGAGCGGACGGCGTACGGGCAGGGGCTGGCCCTTGCCCACGATCTCGGTCCACATCGGCAGCTCGGTCGCCCGGGCCGGATCGAGGGCCTGGGCCGCGAGCCCGGTCGCCCAGCGACGGAACGAGGTCGCTGTCGGCGTGATGTCGGGCCTACGCCCGGCCGCCGCGTCGCGCCAGAACGCGCCCAGTTCGGGCAGCAGCACCCGCCACGAGACCCCGTCGACGGCCAGGTGGTGCACCAGCAGCAGCAACCGGCCCGGCGCGGACGGGCCCGCGTCGAGCCAGACGGCCCGGATCATGGTTCCGGTGGCCGGATCCAGCGCGGCCTGGGCGATCGTCGCCTGCGCGGCGACGGCCTCCCACAGGTTGCGCCCGGCCACGTCGATCCGGGTCGTCCAGTCGACGGCCCGCGACGAGCCCACGGGGGGCACCTCGATGGTCCAGTCCGGGTTCACGCGGGCGCGCAGCATGTCGTGCTTGTCGGCGAGGGCCTGCAGCGCGGCCAGCAGCGGCTCCCAGCCCAGGTCGGCCGGCACCTGCACGACCGCTGACTGGTTGAAACCGGCGGTCGGCCCGTCGACCTCGCTGAGCCAGCGCATCACCGGCGTCAGCGGGAAGGCGCCCACGCCGTCGCCCGCCCGGTCCTCGGCCGGCACGGCGACCGTGGCCACGACAGCCAGCCGCTCGACCGTGCGCTCGGCGAAGATCTGCCGCGGAGTGAGCCGCAGCCCAGCCGCGCGGGCCAGCCCGACCAGCCGCATGGCCACGATGCTGTCCCCGCCGAGCAGGAAGAAGTCCGTCTCGGCGTCGACCGACGGCAGGCCCAGCGCGGTGGCGAAGACCTCGCTCAGGGTCCGCTCCCGCTCGGTCTCGGGCGCGCGTCCCGCGCCGGCCGCCGCGAGCGCGGGCGCGGGCAGGGCAGCTCGGTTCATCTTGCCGTTGGCCAGGGTGGGCAGCCGGTCGAGGCGGATCAGCGCCGAGGGCACCATGTAGTCGGGCAGCTCCGCACCGATGGCGACGCGCAGCGCGTCGAGATCGAGGCTCTCAGGCCCGACGACGTAGCCGGCCAGCAGGTGCACGCCGGGACGGTCGGCCCGGGCCAGGACGACGGCCTCGGCCACGCCGGGCTGGGCGGCCAGCACCGATTCGATCTCGCCCAGCTCGACCCGGTAGCCGCGGATCTTCACCTGCTCGTCGACCCGGCCCAGGTATTCGACCCGGCCCTGTTCGGTCCAGCGCACCAGGTCGCCGGTGCGGTACATGCGGCTGCCGGCCGGGCCGTACGGGTCGGGGACGAACCGTTCGGCGGTCTGCCCCGGGCGACCGAGATAGCCGCGGGCCAGGCCCTCGCCGGCCACGTAGAGCTCACCCGCGATACCGGTCGGCACATGCCGCAGGCCGTTGTCGAGCACGTAGGCGCGGGCGCCGGCCACGGCTCGGCCGATCACCGGCACGGGGGCGTCGGCGATCCGGGCCGAGAGCGCGTCCACTGTGGCCTCGGTCGGGCCGTAGAGGTTGAAAGCGTCCGTGCCGGGCAGGCTGCCGAGCAGGGCCCACAGAACGGGCGGGATCGCCTCGCCGCCGACGCCGACCACGGCCAGCGGGCAGCGGCCGTCGCGGATCAGTCCCGCGTCGGCCACCTGCGCGAAGTGGGACGGGGTGAGCTCGATGAAGTCGATGCCCTCGTGGCGGATCTGCCGGGCCAGCAGCTCGGGGTCGCGCTGCGTCTGCTCGGTGACGATGTGCAGGGCGTGGCCGTCGAGCAGCCACAGCTGCGGCTGCCAGGAGGCGTCGAAGGCGAACGACCACGCGTGCCCGACCCGCAGGTGGCGGCGGCCGGTGCGGGCCTGGGCGGGCCGGTGCAGCTGGTCGCGATGACTGCGGAACAGGTTGACCAGGTTGCGGTGGGTCACCACCACACCCTTGGGGCGCCCGGTCGAGCCGGAGGTGTAGATGACGTACGCCGGGTGTTGCGCCCGCGCGGGCCGGACGCGCTCGTCGTCGCCCAGGTTGTGGCCCGGCTGGGTGACGACGGCCGCGTCGTCCACCCGCAGGCCGTCGACGCCGACCACCAGCAGCGGCCGGGCATCCTCGAGCATGGCTCGGCGACGGGCCTTCGGGTACGCGGGATCGATCGGCAGATAGGCGGCCCCCGTCTTGAGGACGGCCAGGATCGCCGTGATGGCGTCGGCCGTGCGGGGCATCGCCAGGGCGACCACGTCCTCCGGGCCGGCGCCGCGGGCCACGAGCAGCCGGGCCAGCCGGTTGGCGCGGGCGTTCAGCTCGGCGAACGTCCAGCGCACGTCGCCGCAGACGACCGCGAGCTCGTCCGGCGACTCGGCCGCCTGCCGCTCGAAGATCTGCGCGACGGTCGGGTCGCCGTCGGCCCCGGGCGGCGGCGGGTTCCAACCCGTACGGTCCTCCTCCACCACCAGGTCGAGCCGGCCCACCGGGCGCGACGGGTCGGTGGCGAACGACGTCAGCACCGCGGTCACCGCCGCCACGAGCCGACCGGCGACCGGGGCCGGGAACAGGTCGGTGCGGTGTTCGAGACCGATCCGCAGCCGCTCCCCCGGGTCGACGACCCAGGTCAGCGGATAGTGGGTGGCGTCCCGCCCGCCCGCCTCGGCCGCGCTGAGCAGGGTCTCGGGCCCGTCCTCGTCGCGGTCCGGGTAGTTCTCGACGATCAGCAGCGTGTCGAACAGCTCGCCCGCACCGGCCAGGCGCTGGATGTCGGCCAGGCCCAGGTGCTGGTGGTCGAGCAGGGCCGACTGTTCGTCCTGGACCCGGGCGAGCAGCGCCTGCGCCGGCTCGGCGGGGTCGATCCGCACGCGGACGGGAACGGTGTTGATGAACAGCCCGATCATCCGCTCGACGCCGGGCAGCTGCGCCGGGCGACCCGAGACGGTCGCGCCGAACACCACGTCGTCGCGGCCGGTGAGCCGGCCCAGCACGAGACTCCAGGCCGCCTGCACCACCGTGTTCAGGGTCAGGCCACGCGACCGGGCCAGGCCGGTCAGAGCCGCGGTCACGTCGAGCGGCAGCTCGTGCTCGATCAGCGCGGGGACGATCGGCTCGCGCTGGGCGTCGGCCGGGGCGAGCCTCGTCGCGTCGGCCACTCCGGCCAGCGCGTCGCGCCAGGCTTCCTCGGCGGCGCCGTGGTCCTGCGCCGACAGCCAAGCGAGGAAGTCCCGGTAGGGAACCGGCTCCCGCTCGGCAGTGCCGGCGTACAGGGCGGCCAGCTCGTCCATGAGCGGGCCGCGCGACCAGCCGTCGAGCAGCATGTGCTGGTGGGTGAGCACGAGGCGGAAGCCCTCGCGGGTCCGCACCAGCATCATCCGCAGCAGCGGCGCGACCGCCGGGTCGAAACGGCGGCCCTCCTCGGCCAGGCACTGCTGCCAAGCTTCGTCGAGCTTCGGTCCATCCAGTTCGGACAGATCCGCTGCGGCCCACGGCAGTACGGCGGTGCGGGCGACCACAGCCACCGGGCGGCCGGAGCCGAGTTGGTGGAACGACGCCCGCAGGTTGGCGTGCCGCTGCAGCAACGCCTGCGCGGCGGCCCGCAGCCGGGCCGGGTCGACCGTCGCCGGCAGGTCGAAGACCATCTGCACGGTGTAGAGGTCGAGCCCGCCGTCGTCGAAGGCGGCGTGGAACAGCAGTCCCGACTGCAGCGGCGACAGCGGCAGCACCTCGGCCACGTCGAGGCCCAGACCCGCGATCTCGGCGGTCTCGGCGTCGGTCAGCTCGACCAGGACGCCTTCGCCGGCCGCGGTCGTGAAGGCGGCGCCGGCCGCGGCGGCCAGCGCGGCGGGCGTACGAAGCTGGAAGATCTGCCGCAGCGTGAGCGACAGCCCGGCCGCGCGGGCCCGGCCGGCGAGCTGGATCGAGACGATGCTGTCCCCGCCGAGCCGGAAGAAGTCGTCGTCGACCCCGACCGACGACAGCCCGAGCACCTCGCCGAAGAGGTCGCACAGCAGCTGCTCGCGCAGGCTGCCCGCGGCCGCGCCGGTCGAGGCGGCCGCGAAATCGGGGGCGGGCAGCGCGGCCCGGTCCAGCTTGCCGTTGACCGACACCGGCAGCGCGCCGAGGCGCACGAACGCGGCCGGCACCATGTGGTCGGGCAACACCCGGCGGAGCGCGCCCTCGTCCACGGGGTCGCTGCCGATGACGTACGCGACCAGGTGCGCGACACCCGGGCGGTCCTCCCGCAGCAGCACCACCGCGGTGTCGACGCCGGGCTGCGCCGTGAGGGCCGCCTCGATCTCGCCCAGTTCCACCCGCAACCCGCGGATCTTCACCTGCCCGTCGCCGCGCCCGAGAAACTCCAGCACGCCCGGCTCGAGCCAGCGCACCTGGTCGCCCGTGCGGTACATCCGCTCTCCCGGCGCACCGAACGGGTCGGCCACGAACCGGTCCGCGGTCAGGCCGGGGCGACCGCGGTAGCCCCGGGCCAGCTGCACGCCCGAGAGGTAGAGCTCGCCGGGCACGCCGACGGGAACCGGGCGCAGGAACGCGTCGAGAACGCTGACCCGGGTGCTCCAGACCGGCCCGCCGATCGGCACAGTGCCGCGGCCTCTGCCGCGCGCCGCGGGCCAGGAGGTGACGTCGACCGACGCCTCGGTGGGGCCGTAGAGGTTGTGCAGCCCGGCCTGCGGCAGCAGCTCGTGGAACCGCTCGGCAAGCGCGGTCGGCAAGGCTTCGCCGCTGCAGATGACCCGGCGCAGCGAGATGCACGCCGCGGCGGCCGGTTCGGCCAGGAAGGCGGCGAGCATCGAGGGTACGAAGTGGACGGTCGTGACGGCTTCGCGCTGGATCAGCTCGGCCAGGTAGGCCGGGTCGCGGTGCCCGTCGGGCCGGGCCACGACGAGCGAGGCGCCGGTGACGAGCGGCCAGAAGAACTCCCACACCGACACGTCGAACCCGGCCGGGGTCTTCTGCAGCACCCGGTCGCCGGCGGTGAGGCCGTACTCGTGCTGCATCCAGCGCAGCCGGTTCACGATGCCGGCGTGCTCGACGGCCACGCCCTTGGGCTTGCCGGTCGAGCCCGAGGTGTAGATGACGTACGCGGGGTTCCGCGGCCCCGGTGGGGTGGGCCCGCGACCCGAGCCGTCGGAGGCGGCCGGGTCGATGACCGGGACGTCGAAGAGGGTGGGGTCGGTGGCGATCACGGCGACCGGCTGCGCGTCGGCGAGCATGGAGCCGAGGCGGGCACGTGGGTGGTCGAGGTCGAGCGGCAGGTAGGCGGCACCGGCCTTCTCCACGGCGTGGATCGCCACGACCAGGTCGGCCGAGCGCGGCAGGGCGATGGCCACGACCGTTTCCGGGCCCGCGCCCGAGGCCGCCAGCACGCGGGCGAGCCGGTAGGAGCGCTCGTCCAGCTCGCGATAGGTCAGCGCGATCCCGTCCGGCCCGATCACCGCGGTGGCGTCCGGTGTCGCGGCCGCCTGCGCGATCAGCAACGCCGGCAGTGTGGCGGGGGGCAGGTCGACCGGAGGGCCTTGGCCGCCCTCGGGCAGAGCGGGGAGCAACCCGATCCGGCCGACCGGCACGTCCAGGCCGGATGCGAGAGCGTCGACGATGTTCCTCAGCGCGTCGGCCAGGCGGGTGGCGTGACCGGCGTCGAAGAGGTCGGAGCGGTATTCGAGGGCCAGTCGCAGGGTGGCGCCGGGCTCAGCGATCAGCGTGAGCGGATAGTGCGTGGCGTCGTGGCCGTCGGTGCCGGTGATGGGCAGGCCACCGTCGTCGGCAGTGTCCTCGTTGTCGGCGGTGTCCTCGTTGTCGGGGTAGTTCTCGAACACCAGCAGCGTGTCGAAGAGCTCGCCGCCGCCCGCGGCCCGCTGGATGTCGGTCAGGCTGAGGTACTGGTGCTCCATGAGCGCGGACTGCTCGTCCTGGAGGCGGTCCAGCAGCGTGTTCACCGCCTCGTCGGGCCGCAGCCGAACGCGTACGGGAATGGTGTTGATGAAGAGGCCGATCATCTCCTCGACGCCGGGCAGCTGAGCCGGACGCCCGGAAACGGTCGCCCCGAACACCACGTCGTCCCGGCCGGTCAGCCGGGCCAGCAGCAGCGCCCACGCGGCCTGCACCACCGTGTTCAGCGTGAGTCCGCGCGAGCGGGCCAGGGCGGTCAGCGCCGCCGTCCGGTCCTCGCTCAGCGTGGCCTCGACGACCGAGGGCACGAGCGCCGCGCGCTGGCCCTCCCCCGGCGCGACCCGTGTCGGCTCGGTGAGGCCCTGCAGCGCGGCCGCCCAGGCCTGTTCGGCAACCCGGCGGTCCTGCCCGGCCAGCCAGGCCAGGTAGTCGCGGTACGGCCGGATCGCCGACGCGGCATCCGGCGAGCGGTACAGCGCCGACAACTCGGCCATCAGCGGTCCGCGCGACCAGCCGTCCAGCAGCAGGTGGTGCAGGGTGATCACGAGCCGGTGCGCCGAGGGCCCGGTGCGGGCCAGCGCGAACCGCACGAGCGGCCCGGCAGCCGGATCGAACCGCCGCCCCTGCTCGACGAGCAGCGCCTCCCATGCCGCGCCGGACGAGGCGTCGACTTCGCTCCAGGTGAGGGCGGCCGAGGTGGGGACGACGCTCACCGCCGTACCGGAGGAGAGGTGGTGGAAGGAAGCAGCCAGGTTGCCGTGCCGGTCGAGGAGCGCCTGCGCGGCCGCACGCAGCCGCGGGCCGTCGACGGGGCCGGAAAGGTTCAGCACCATGCGAACCGTGTAGACGTCAGGGCCGGCGTCGTCGAGCAGCGTGTGGAACAGCAGGCCGCTCTGCAGCGGCGACAGCGGCAGCACCTCCCGCACATCCCCGGCCAGCGCGGCGAGCTCGCGCCGGTCGGCGTCGGTCAGCGTCACCAGCGACAGGGCCGCGGGCACCGCCTCGGCGCCGGACACTGTGCCCGCAACCGCCACCAGCCGGGCCGGCGTGCGCTGCTGGAACACCTGCCGCGGCGTCAGCACCAGGCCGGCCGCGCGGGCCCGGCCGACCAGCTGCATCGACATGATGCTGTCGCCGCCGAGCGCGAAGAAGTCGTCGTCGATCCCGAGCGAGGGCACACCGAGCACGTCGGCGAACACGTCGCACAGCAGCTTCTCACGCGGCGTGCGCGGTTGCCGGCCGCCCGCCCCGGCCCCGAATTCGGGCGCCGGCAAGGCGTTCCGGTCGAGCTTCCCGTTGACCGACACGGGCAGCGCGTCGAGCCGCACGAACGCCGAGGGCACCATGTAGTCGGGCAACACCGCGGCCACCCCGGCGCGCAGGTCGTCCGGCCCCACGACGTACGCGACGATCCGCTTGACCCCGCTGTCGGTGCGCAGCACCACCGCGGCCTGCCGCACGCCGGGTTGTGCGGCCACGACCGCCTCGATCTCGCCCAGCTCGACCCGGAAGCCACGGATCTTCACCTGGTGGTCGGCCCGTCCGACGAATTCCAGCGCGCCCTCGTCGTTCCAGCGCGCCAGGTCGCCCGTGCGATACATCCGGCGGCCGGGCGCGGCGAACGGGTCGGCCAGGAACCGCTCGGCGGTCAGCGCCGGCCGGTTGAGATAGCCGCGCGCCAGGCCGAGCCCGCCCAGATACAGCTCGCCCACGGTGCCCGGCGGCACCGGGTTGAGGCCGCTGTCGAGCACGTACGCCGTCTGCCCCGGATCGGGGAAGCCGATCGGCACGCTGCCGGTGACGACCGCCGGCACCTCGTAGAGGGTGGCGTTGACGCTGGTCTCGGTCGGCCCGTACGCGTTGAACATGCGCCGCCCGGCCGCGAACCGCTCGACCAGCCGGGCCGGCACCTCCTCGGTGCCGACCATCAGCGTGATGCCGAGCGGCAGCTGCACGCCGGCCGGCAGGGCGCCCAGCACCGACGGCGGCAGCGCGACCTGGGTGATCTCCTGCTTGGTCAGGTAGTCGACGAGCGGGGCGCCGGGCGCCCGCAGCTCGGCCGGCACGACGACCAGCGTGCCGCCGGAGAGCAGCGCCCAGCACAGCTCCCAGTACGCGAGGTCGAAGCTGGGCGAGGCGAACAGCGTGCTGCGGGTGGTCTCGTCGAGGCCGAGCCGCCGCTGCTGGGTGGCCAGGAGCTTGGCCGCGCCCTCGTGGGTCACCACGACACCCTTGGGCCGCCCGGTCGAACCGGAGGTGTAGATGACGTACGCGGCGTCGTGCAGGTCCGGTTCCCGCGGAACTGCGTCTCCGGCCGAAGCCACATCGACCACGGGCAACCCGCCGGGGACCGCGGACCGGGTCACGACGCAGGCCGGCCGGGCGTCGTCGATCATGTAGGCGAGCCGGTCGGCCGGATAGTCGAGGTCGAGCGCGAGATAGGCCGCGCCCGAGCGCAGCACGCCGACCAGCGCGGTGACCAGGTCGGTCGAGCGAGGCAGGGCGATGGCCACGACGTCGCCCGGGCCCACGCCGCGGGCCGCCAGCGCCGACGCGAGCCGGGCCGAGCGCGCGTCCAGTTCGGCGTAGCTGACCTGCTCGTCGCCGAGCACCACGGCCGCGTTGCCCGGGAACGTGGCGGCCATCTCGGCGAAGCGCTGCGGGAACGTGGTGAGCGGGATGCCGTCGACGGTGCCGGCCCAGTCGCCCAGAACGGTCGCGCGCTCGGCGTCGTCGAGCAGGCTGATCCGGCCGACCGGGGCCGCCGGATCGGCGGCGAAGGCTTCGAGGATGCGGGTCAGCCGGGCCAGCAACGCCTTCGCGGTCCCGGACGCGACGACGTCGGCGCGGTGCCGCAGCTCGAGGCCGATCCGGTCGCCGGGCTCGGCGATCAGCACGAGCGGGTAGTGCGTGGCGTCCTGGTCGTCGATCTGGGTGACGCGCAGCCCCGGCACCGGGTCGCCGTCGTCGGCCGGGTAGCTCTCGAAGACAGTCAGGGTGTCGAACAGCTCGCCGTGCCCGGCCAGGCGCTGGATGTCGGCCAGGCCGAGGTACTGGTGCTCGATGAGTGCGGCCTGCTCGTCCTGCAGGCGGGCCAGCAGGTCGCGCACGGCCTCGTCGGGGCGCAGCCGGACGCGTACGGGAATGGTGTTGATGAACAGGCCGATCATCGACTCGACGCCGGGCAGCTGCGGCGGGCGGCCCGAGACGGTGGCTCCGAAGACCACGTCGTCGCGGCCGGTCGTGCGGGCCAGCAGCAGGCCCCAGGCCGCCTGTACCAGGGTGTTGAGGGTGAGGCCGTGCGCGCGGGCCAAGCCGGTGAGGCGGGCGCTCAGGTTCTCATCGAGCACAGTCCCGACCGGCTCGGGCACCACGGCCCCGGCGGACGTGCCGGCCCCGGCGAGACGAGACGGTCCGTCCAGCCCGGCGAGAGCCTGGCGCCACGCCTCCATGGCCGCGGCTTTGTCCCATTTGGACAGCCACGCCAGGTAGGCCTTGTAGGGCGTCGCCGGAGGCAGCGAACCGGGCCGCGCGTACAGGTCGAGCAGCCCCTTGACCAGCAGCGGCGCCGACCATCCGTCGAGCAGGATGTGGTGGTGGGCAATGGTGAGCCGGTGCTGGTCGGGCCCGAGGCGCACGAGCATCATGCGCAGCAGCGGCGGCCGGGCCATGTCGAAGCGCCGCCCCCGGTCCTCCGCCACCAGCCGCTCGGCCTCGGCGGCCGAGTTGACCTCGTGCTCGGTCCACGGCAGCCGGGCCCGGGTCGGAACGGCGGCGACCGTGGCGCCCTTGGCCGTGCGGCGAAAACCGGCGCGCAGGTTGGCGTGCCGGTCGAGCAGCGCCTGCCCGGCCTCGCGCAGCCGGTCCCGGTCGAGCGGGCCGGTGAGCTCCAGCGTCATCGAGACGTTGTAGACGTCGGGCGCGTCGGCGTCGAAGAGGGCGTGGAACAGCAGGCCCTCCTGGAGCGGCGTCAGCGGCAGGACGTCCTCGAGCCCGGACTTCTTGACGGTCACTGCGTCTCCCACTCGGCGTCGAGGTCGGCGAACTCGGCCTCGAAACTGTCGATGTCGTCCTGGCTGAGCGAGACCAGATCGAGGTCGGACGGGGTGTGCCCGCCCGCGTCCCGGCCGGCCGCGAGCAACCGCAGCGCGGCCCGCCAGCGGTCGGCCAGCTCGTGCACCCGCTCGCCGCTGAGCAGGCCGCGCGGCCAGGTGAAGGTCGCGCTGAGCCGGGGACCGTCGGCGTGGTCCTCGGCGGTGGCATTGATCTCGAGCGGGTGGTCGGCGGGCATCGCGTCGTCGGCCCCGCCGCCCCAGCCCTCGCCGGCCGGCTGCCACGGCGCGTCCCCGGCGTCGCCGGCGGCGAACCGGCCGAGGTAGTTGAAGCCGATCAACTGCTTGTCCCGTACGCCGTCCGGCCGCAGCAGCCCGAAGCCGATCCCGTTGTCGGGCACGGCCCGCAGCCGCTCCTTCACGGTCTTCAGAGCGTCGCCCGCGTTCTCGTCGCCGAGGTCGAGCCGCACCGGATACTCGGTGGTGAACCAGCCGACCGTGCGGGAGAGGTCGGACCCCGCGACGAGGTGCTCCTCGCGGCCGTGGCCCTCCAGCATGATGAGCCCGCCGCCGTTCCAGTCGCGCAGGGCGAGGGCGAGGCCGGTCAGCAGCACGTCGTTGACGGTGGCGTGGAACGCGACGGGCACGCTGGTGAGCAGCGGCGCGGTCTCCTCGGGCGGCAGCTCCAGCGTGAATTCCTCGCTGGTGCCGACTGTGTCGCGGGCCGGGTCCAGCGGCCGCTCGGTGAAGAGCTTCGCGGGCCCGTCGAGCACCTCGGCCCAGTACGGGGCCTGCGCGGTGGTCCGCGGATCACCGGCCAGCCGGTCGAGCTCGCGGGCCCAGCGCCGGAACGACGTGCCACCACGTTCGAGCGGCTTTCCGGTCCAGGCCGTTTCGAGGTCGGGCAGCAGGATGCGCCACGAGACGCCGTCAATCGCGAGGTGGTGCACGACGAGCAGCACGTGCCCGGGGTGCAGCAGCACCGCCTGGAGCAGCACCCCGGCGGCCGGATCGAGCCGGTCACGGGCGGCCTCGGCGATCGCGGGCAGGGCCTTCTCGTCGTACGCCTGCTCGGTGACCACATCGATCGGCGCGCCCGGCTCGGGGATGTCGAGGCCGTCGGCGGTGACGCGGGCGCGCAGCACGTCGTGCCGGTCGACGACGGCCTGGAGCACCTCGGTGAGCCGCGCGGCGTTGAGGCCGTCGGGGGCGCGCAGCAGCATCGACTGGCTGTAGCCGCGAATCGGCCCGTCCACTTCGAACAGCGAGCGCATGACCGGGGTGAGCGGCGCGCTCCCCCAGGCATCCCGGGGATCCTCGGCGACGACCGGCTCGTCGGCGACCTCGCGGGCCAGTGCCTCCGGTGTCTTGTGCCGGAACACGTCCCGGGGGCTGATCGCGAGACCGGCCGCGCGGGCCCGGCTGACGAGCTGGATGGAGACGATGCTGTCGCCGCCCAATGCGAAGAAGTCGTCGTCGGCGCCGACCCGGGGCAGGCCGAGCACCTCGGCGAAGAGGTCGCACAGCCGCTGCTCCCGGTTGTCACGGGCCTCGCGGCCGGTGCTCAGCGCCGAGAAGTCCGGGTCGGGCAGCGCGGCCACGTCGAGCTTGCCCGCCACCGTCCGCGGCAAGGAGTCGAGCCGAACGAAGGCCGCGGGCACCATGTAGTCCGGGAGAACACCCCGCACGTCCCGCGGTTCCCCCACGGTGTAGGCCACCAGCCGGCCGTCGCGCACGACCACCGCGGACTGCCCACCCAGCGCGGCCTCGATCTCGCCGAGCTCGATGCGGAAGCCGCGCACCTTGACCTGACCGTCGGCCCGTCCGGCGAATTCCAGCGCGTGATTCCGGTTCCACCGGGCCAGGTCACCCGTCCGGTACATGCGGCTGCCGGCCGGACCGTAGGGGTCGGCGACGAACCGCTCCGCGCTCAGGGCAGCCCGGTTGAGGTAGCCGTGCGCGAGCCCTTCCCCGGCCACGTAGAGCTCGCCGGCAACACCCGGCGGCACCGGCTGGAGCGTGGCATCGAGCAGGTAGGTCCGGACGTTGGTCAGCTGATACGGCGAACGGGAAGGGCCGTGCCAGCCGTAGGCGTCGACCGAAGCCTCGGTCGGGCCGTACAGGTCGTAGCAGTCCAGACCGGGCGCGGCACAGATCTGCGCCCACAGCTGTGGATCGATCGCCTCGCCGCCGACCAGCAGCGTGCTCAGCCCGGCGTCGAGCACCCCGGCCGGCACGAGCTGGCGCAGGTAGGTCGGGGTCACGTCGAGGACGTCCACGCCGTGCCGCCGGACGTAGCCGACCAGCGCGGCGTCGTCGCGGTACTCGTCGTCGTCCAGCACGTGCAGCGTGTGCCCGGCCAGCATCCAGATCATCGGCTCCCACGAGCCGTCGAACGTGAACGACGCGACGTGGGCGACGTTGCGGTTGCTGCCCTTCATGAACCGCTCGCGGTGGGTGGTGAGCAGGTTGACGATGCCCCGGTGCGGCACGACCACGCCCTTGGGACGGCCGGTCGAGCCGGAGGTGTAGATGACGTACGCCGGATCGTCCGGCCGCGGCCCGGCGGGGTCGGCCGCCGGAGCGTCGAACAGCGTGGGAACGTCCAGCCACAACCGATCCGGGCCGTCCGGCACCGTGCGATCGCTCGTGGTCAGCACGAGAGCGGGCCGGGCGTCGTCGAACATCGTGGCGATGCGCTCGGGCGGCTGGTGGGCGTCGTCCACGGGCAGGTAGGCCGCGCCGGTCTTCAGCACGGCCAGAATGGAAGGCACAGTGAGCGGACGGGGCGTGGCCAGCGCGACCAGGTCACCCCGGCCGATGCCGCGCCCGGCCAGGACGGCGGCGAGCCGGTCGGACCAGTCGTCCAGCTCCGTGAACGTCCACTCCCGGCCGCCGGACACCAGGGCACGTCCGTCCCGGTCCGCCTGCGCACGCCAGACGTCCACGATCGTCGCGGGCGACGGCCCCGCAGCCGGCGCGGCGAGAAGCCGGGCCCGCTCGTCCGGAGCGAGCACGTCGATGCGGCTGAGTGGCAGCGCCGGATCAGCCGCCAGCACACGTTGGAGGCGCTCCACGAGGAGGCGGGCCGTGCCGGCGTCGAAAAGGTCGGTGGCGAACTCGAGGGTGCCCTCGATGCCGCCGCCGGGACCGTCGGTGAAGTCGAAGGACAGGTCGAACATGGCCGCCCGGTGCCCGACCGGCTCCGGCCGCCCGTCCAGATCGCCCAGCCGCCACGTGTCACCACCGCCGGGCAGGTAGGACACCATGGTCTGGAACAGCGGGTGCCGCCCCAGCGACCGCTGGGGGTTGATCGCCTCGACCAGGTGTTCGAAGGGCACGTCCTGCCGGTCGAAAGCCGCCAGATCGGTCTCCCGTACCCGGCCCAGCAGCTCCCGGAACGACGGGTCGCCCGACGTGTCGGTGCGCAGCACGAGCGTGTTGACGAAGAACCCGACGAGGTTGTCGACGGCCGTGTCGGGACGGCCGGCGACCGGCGAGCCGAGCGGGATGTCGGTGCCCGCGCCCAGTTTGGTCAGCAGCACCGCGACCGCGGCCTGCACGACCATGAACAGGCTCGTTCCGGTGCCCCGCGACAGGTCGCGCAGCCGCTCGGAAACCGCGGCGGGCACGGCGAATGCGACGACCTCGCCCCGGTGACCGGCCTCGGCCGGGCGCGGCCGGTCGAACGGCAGCTCCAGCTCCTCGGGCAGCCCGGCCAGGGCCGTGCGCCAGCCCTCGACCTGGTCGTCCAGCACGAGATCCCGTTGCCACAGCGCGAAATCGGCGTACTGCACGGGCAGCGGCGGGAACTGGGGCGCGCGGCCGGCCCGGCGGGCCTCGTAGGCCTGACCCAGTTCGGCCCGCAACGGCTCCTCCGACCACTCGTCGCCTGCGACGTGGTGCAGCAGCAGAAGCAGGACGTGCTCGCCGGGCGCGACGGCGTACACGTCGACCCGCAAGGGCGCCTCCCGGTCGAGCTCGAAGGCGTGCTCGGCCGCGCTGTCGTCGAACGGCACGTCGTGGAAGGCGACCGGCACCGCCGACGGCTCGAGCAGGTGCTGGTACGGCGTCCCGTCCACCTCGGGGAAGACAGTCCGAAGCGTTTCGTGCCGGGCGGCCACGTCGCGGACGGCCGCGACCAGAGCGTCCCGATCGAGGGCGCCGCGCAGCCGCCACGCGATCGGGATGTTGTAGGTCGGGTTGGGCCCTTCGAGCTTGTAGAGGAACCAGAGCCGTTGCTGGGCGAAGGAAAGCGGCACCCGGAGCGGTCGGTCCTGCCGCACCAGCGGCGCCCGGGTCGACTCGGTCAGCTTGGACAGCAGCGCCGCCACGGTGGGGGTATCGAACACGGCCCGCACCGGCAGGTCGACGCCGAGCACCGCGCGGACGCGTCCCGCCAGCCGCATGACCAGGAGCGAATGACCGCCGAGGGCGAAGAAGTCGTCGTCGATGCCGACCGCCGGCAAACCGAGCACCTCGGCGAACAGATCGCACAGCTGCTGTTCGCGGGTGTTCCGCGCGGCACGCCCGCTCGACAGCCCGGAGAAGTCAGGATCGGGCAGGGCGGCGACATCGAGCTTGCCCGCCACCGTCCTCGGAAGCGACTCCACGCGAACGAATGCCGCCGGAATCATGTAGTCGGGCAGCACGCCACGCACGTCCCGCGGCTCGCCGACGGTGTAGGCCACCAGACGGCCATCGCGCACGACCACGGCCGCCCGGCCGCCCAGCGCGGCCTCGATCTCCCCGAGCTCGATCCGGAAGCCGCGAACCTTGACCTGACCGTCCGCGCGGCCCGCGAACTCCAGGGCGCCGTCACGGTTCCACCGCGCGAGGTCGCCGGTGCGGTACATACGGCTGCCCGCCGGGCCGTGGGGATCGGCCACGAAGCGTTCGGCCGTCACCGCGGCCCGGTTCAGATAGCCCTGGGCCAGCCCGTCCCCGGCCACGTACAGCTCACCGAGCACCCCCGGCGGCACCGGCCGCAGCGCGTCGTCCAGCAGGTAGGTGCGGACGTTGCCGAGCCGGTAGGGCGTACGGGACGGCCCGTGCCAGCCGTAGGCGTCCACCGAGGCCTCGGTCGGCCCGTACAGGTCGTGACAGGTCAGCCCGGGCACCGCACAGACCTGCGCCCACAGCTGCGGGTCGATCGCCTCGCCGCCGACCAGCAGCACGGCCAGGCCCACATCGAGCACTCCGGCCGGGATCAGCTCCCGCAGATAGGTCGGCGTCACGTCGAGCACGTCGACCCGCTGCGCGCGCAGCCGCGGCACGAGCACACCGGCGTCGCGGTACTCGTCGTCGTCCAGCACGTGCAGCGCGTGCCCGTCGAGCAGCCAGATCAGCGGCTCCCAGGACCCGTCGAAGGTGAACGACGCCACGTGCGCGACCCGCCGCTTCGGCCCCGGCATGAGCGTGCGCCGGTGACTGGCGAACAGGTTGGCGATGCCCCGATGCGGCACCACCACGCCCTTGGGCCGGCCGGTCGAGCCGGAGGTGTAGATGACGTACGACGCGTCGAGCGGGTCGATCGTGCGGGGCGGCAACGGTTCGGCAGCCGGAGCGGTCGCGCCGACCATCACCCGCGGCCCGCTCCACGACAGGTCGGAACCAGCCGTCGTCACGAGCATCGCGGGACGGGCGTCGTCGAGCATCGCCCCGATCCGGGCCGGCGGCTGGTACGAGTCGAGCGGCAGGTAGGCGGCGCCGGCCTTGAGCACGCCGAGCAGCGCCGGGACGGTGAACGGCCGCGCGGTGGCCAGCGCGACCAGGTGGCCCGGCCCGATGCCGTGCGCGGCCAGCGCGCCGGCCAGCCGTGACGTCCAGTCGTCGAGCTCGGCGAAGGTCCACGTGCGGCCGCCCGACACGAGGGCGGTGGCGTGCGGTGTCGCTGCCACCTGCGCCGCGAACAGGTCGACGACGGTCTCGGCGGGCCGCGCGACGCCTTCGAACGCGAGGAGGCGGGCCCGCTCGTCCGGATCCAGCAGGTCCGTACGCCCGATCGGCGCGTGGGGGTCGGCGGCCATCGCGGCGAGCACCCGCGCGAGCCGCGCGACCAGTGTCTCGGCCGAGTCGCGGTCCCAGCGGTCGGTGGCGTACTCGAGCTCGCCCCGCACCCCGTCGCGCGTCTCGAAGAAGTCGAAGGACAGGTCGAACATGGCGACCTGCTGGCGGACGTGCTCGGTCTCGACCCGCAGCCGCCCGAGGTGCCAGGCACGGTCGGCCTCGCCGAGGTACGACACCATCGTCTGGAACAGCGGGTGCCGGCCCAGCGACCGCCGCGGGTTGATCGCCTCGACCAGGTGCTCGAACGGCACGTCCTGCCGGTCGAAAGCCGCCAGATCGGTCTCCCGCACCCGCCCGAGCAGCTCGCGGAACGACGGGTCGCCCGACGTGTCCGTCCGCAGCACGAGCGTGTTCACGAAGAACCCGACCAGATCGTCCACGGCCTCGTCAGGCCGCCCCGCGACCGGCGAGCCGAGCGGGATGTCCGTGCCTCCGCCCAGTTTGGTCAGCAGCACGGCCACCGCGGCCTGCACGACCATGAACATGGACGTGCCGGTCGACCGGGCCAGGTCGCGCAGCCGCGCGGTCACCTCGGCCGGCAGGTCGAAGCCCACGACGTCGCCGTGATAGCCGGCCTCGGCCGGGCGCGGCCGGTCGGCCGGCAGCTCCAGCTCCTCAGGCAGCCCGGCCAGGGCCGCGCGCCAGCCCTCGACCTGGTCGTCCAGCACGAGATCCCGTTGCCACAGCGCGAAATCGGCGTACTGCACCGGCAGCGGCGCCAGCGCGGGGGCATGACCCGCGCAGCGCGACGTGTAGGCGGCGACCAGATCGCGGCGCAGCGGCACGTCCGACCACTCGTCGCCCGCGATGTGGTGCATCAGCAGCAGAAGCACGTGCTCGTCCGGCCCGAGCCGGAAGAGCCGGGCCTGCAACGGTGGCTCCTCGTCGAGGCGGAAGCCGTACTCCCCGATGGCCGCGAGCCGCCCGGCCAGCTCCTCCTCGGCGATCTCCTCGATCGGGAGCGCCGGCGGCGTGATGGGCAGAATCCGCTGGTGAGCGCCCTCGTCGTCCGCGGCGAAGACGGTACGTAGCGTCTCGTGCCGGGCCACCACGTCGCCCACGGCGGCCACCAGGGCGCCGCGATCCAGGGCGCCGCGCAGCCGCCAGGCGATCGGGATGTTGTAGGTCGGGTTCGGCCCTTCGAGCTTGTAGAGGAACCAGAGCCGCTGCTGCGCGAAGGAAAGCGGCAACCGGTCCGGCCGCTCCCGGGCGACCAGCGGCGCACGGGTCGATTCCGTCAGCTTCGGCAACAACCCCGCCACCGTCGGCGTGTCGAAGACCGCGCGCACCGGCAGGTCGACGCCGAGCACCGCGCGGACGCGGCCGGCGAGCCGCATGACCAGCAGCGAGTGCCCGCCGAGGGCGAAGAAGTCGTCGTCGATGCCGACCGCCGGCAGGCCCAGCACCTCGGCGAACAGGTCACAGAGCCGCTGCTCACGGGTGTTCCGGGCAGCCCGCCCGGTCGACAGGAGGGAGAAGTCGGGATCCGGGAGGGCGGCTACGTCGAGCTTCCCGGCCACGGTGCGCGGCAACGCGTCGACCTCGACGAAGGCCACCGGGACCATGTAGTCCGGCAGAACGCCTCGCACATCTTTCGGCGCGCCCACGGTATAGGCCACGAGCCGGCCGTCACGCACGATCACGGCAGCCTGACCGCCCAGCGCGGCCTCGACCTCCCCCAGCTCGATGCGGAAGCCGCGCACCTTCACCTGACCGTCGGCCCGGCCCGCGAACTCCAGCACACCCTCGGCGGTCCACCGGGCGAGGTCGCCTGTCCGGTACATTCGCGCGCCCGCAGGCCCGAACGGATCGGCCACAAACCGTTCGGCCGTCAGACCGGCCCGGTTGAGGTAGCCGTGAGCCAGTCCCTCCCCCGCGACGTACAGCTCGCCGAGCACTCCCGGCGGCACCGGCCGCAGGGCCGCGTCGAGCAGATAGGTCCGGACGTTGGTCAGCCGATACGGCGTACGGGACGGCCCGTGCCAGCCGTACGCGTCCATCGAGGCCTCGGTCGGCCCGTACAGGTCGTGACAGGTCAGACCCGGCACGGCGCACACCTGTGCCCACAGCTGCGGGTCGATCGCCTCGCCGCCGACGACCAGCACGGCCAGGCCCACGTCGAGCACCCCGGCCGGAACCAGTTCGCGCAGATAGGTCGGCGTCACGTCGAGCACGTCGAGGCCGTGCTCGCGCAGCTGGGCGACCGTGGCCGTTGCGTCGCGGTAGACGTCCGCGTCGAGCACGTGCACCGTGTGCCCGGCCAGCATCCAGAGCAGCGGCTCCCACGACGCGTCGAAGGTGAACGACGTGGTGTGCGCGGCCTTCCGGCGCGGGCCGGCCATGAGATGCGCGCGGTGGCCGCCGAGCAGGTTCACGATGCCCCGGTGCGGCACGACGACCCCCTTGGGGCGCCCGGTCGACCCGGAGGTGAAGATGACGTACGCCGGATCGTCCGGCCCGGCCGTCTCGCGCTCGACGGGCGTACCCGCAGGCGCTTCCGCGTCGACGGTGAGCCGACTGCCGGTCCAGCCGGGCGCGGGATCGTCGCCCGCGGTCAGCAACAGCGCCGGATCGGCATCGGCCAGCATCCCGGCGATCCGCTCGGCCGGCTGTTCCGGGTCGAGCGGCAGGTAGGCGGCCCCGGCCCGCAGCACTCCGAAGATGGCCGGCACAGTCAGCGCCCGCGGCAGGGCCAGCGCGACCCGGTCACCCCGGCCCACCCCTGCCGAACGCAGCACCCCGGCCAGCCCGGCCGCCCAGGTCTCCAGTTCCGCGTACGTCCACTCCCGACCGGACGTGACGAGCGCGACCTGATCGGCGGCACGCGCGGCCAGATCACCCAGCAGCCCGCTGATCGTCGTGTCCGCGACCGGGCCGGCGGTGTCGTTCCAGCCGCGCAGGATCGTCTGCCGCTCGCCGGCCGAGAGCACGCCGATCGTGGCCAGCGGCGCGTCCGGCGCGTCGCTGAGCGCGGTCAGCACGGTCGTCAGCCGGTCGAGCAGCGTGCCCGCGCCGGCCGCGTCGAACAGGTCGCCCCGGTATTCGAGGTCGAGGTGCAGGCGCTCCCCCGGCCGCGCGGTCAGCGTGAGCGGATAGTGGGCGCAGTCCCGGATCGCGGCGCCGGCCACGCGCAGGTCACCCGCGGCGGGCAGCGCGGCGCCCAGCGGGTAGTTCTCGAAGACGGTCAACGTGTCGAACAGCTCGCCGTGCCCGGCCAGCCGCTGGATCTCGGCCAGCCCGAGGTGCTGGTGGTCCATGAGCCGCGCCTGACCGTCCTGCAGCCGGCGCAGGGCAGCCACCGCGGGCTGGGCCGGGTCGAGCGCCATCCGCACCGGGACGGTGTTGATGAACAGGCCGATCATCGTGTCCGAGCCGTCCAGATCGGGCGGGCGCCCGGCCACGGTCGCGCCCACCACCACGTCGTCGCGGCCGGTCAGCGCCCCGGCCACGATCCCCCAGGCGCCCTGCACGATCGTGTTCAGGGTGAGCCCGCGCGACCGTCCCAGGGCGACCAGGCGGGCGGTCAGGGCGGCGGGCAGGTCGCGCAGGATCCGGTCGGGCACCACGGCCCGGGCCGGCGGCTGCCCGGCGACCAGGGTCGGCCCGTCCAGCCCGGCCAGGGCGTCGCGCCAGGCCGACTCGGCGGCCGGGCGGTCCTGGGCCGCGGTCCAGGCCAGGTACGCGCGGAAGTCGGCCGGCTCGGGCAGCTCGTCGCCGCGGTAGAGGGCTATCAGCTCGTCGAGCACCAGCGGCACCGACCAGCCGTCGAGAAGCAGGTGGTGGTGGGTGAGGACCAACCGGTGCCGGTCGGGGCCGAGTCGGACGAGCGTCATCCGCAGCAGCGGCGCCTGGGCCGGGTCGAAGCGGTGGCGCAGATCCTCGTCGAGGAACGGCTGAAGTTCGGCCTCGGTCAGCTCCACCTCGGCCCAGGGCAGTGCGAGCTGCCGCGGCACGAGCGCGGCGGCCTGGCCGTTCTTGCGCCGCCGGAACGCGACCCGCAGGTTGGGCCGCCGGTCGAGCAGCGCCTGCCCGGCCGCCCGCAGCCGGTCGGCGTCGAGCGGGCCCCGCAGGTCGAGCGTGAGCTGCCCGGTGTAGACGTCGGGCCCGTCCGCGGCCAGCTGGGTGTGGAACAGCAGGCCTTCCTGGAGCGGGGTGAGCGGCAGGACGTCGGCGAGCCCGGCGGGCGCGGTCACGGAAGCTCCCATTCGGATTCGAACTCGTCGATCTCGTCCTGACTCAGCGCGAGCGTGAGGTCGGACGGGGTGAGCCCACCGGCGGCCGGGCCGCGGGCGTGCGCCACCAACGCTTCCAGCGCGGTGAACCAGCCGGCGGCCAACCGGGCGACCGAGGCGTCGCCGATCAGGTCGCGGGGATAGGCCCACGTGACGCCGAGTTCGGGACCGGCCGCGGCGTCCTGGACGTACGCGTTGATTTCCAGGGTGTACGGGGCGACCGGCATGCCGAGGTCGAAGCCGCCGGCGAGGATGCCGTGCCCGGCGACCGGCGCCCAGTCGGCGCCGGAGCCGTCGGTCGCGGTGAAACGGCCGAGGTAGTTGAAGCTGATCTGCGGCGCCGCGGAGTCCTTCAGGGACGGGTGGAGATAGCGCAGCATGCCGTAGCCGATGCCATGATCGGGGATCGCGCGGAGCTGCTCCTTGACCCGCTTGAGCGCTAGGCCCGCGGCCGGCCCGCCCGCCAGGGCCTCGGCTCGGTCGACGTCGCCCGGGTCGAGCCGCACCGGGAAGACGGTGGTGAACCAACCCAGCGCGGAGCTCAGGTCGGCGCCGGGAACGACCTGTTCCTCGCGGCCGTGCCCCTCCAGGGCGATCAGCACCGAGGACTCGCCGCCCTCGCGCCACTCGGCCACGGCCAGGGCGAGGGCGGTGAGCAGCACGTCGTTGACGCCGGCGTGGAAGGCGGCGGGGACGGTGGTGAGGACCGGCTCCGTGGTGGCGGCCTTCAGCCGTACGGTGTGCCGGGCCACCGATTTCAGGTCGTCGACAGGCCGCAGCGGACGCGCCGACAGCAACGGATCGGGCCCGGTGAGGATGCCCTCCCAGAGCGGGACCTCGGCCGTACGCGACCCGGCCGCCTCGTGCAGGTCGAGCGCCCAGCGGCGGAACGAGGTGCCCGTACGATCCAGCGCCCCGGAGGCCCAGGCTGTGGCCAGATCGGCCGGAAGCACACGCAAGGACACGCCGTCCACGATGCTGTGGTGCAGCACGAGCAGCAGCCGGCGCTCGGTCTCGAACCACACGGCCTGGGCCATGACGCCGCCGAACGGGTCGAGACGCCCCGCCGCGGCCTGCTCCTCCGCGTCGATCGACACGCCCGGCGCGGCCAGAGTGAGCCAGTCGGCGTGCTCGCCCCGCGGCGCGACCCGCAGCACCCGCTCGTCGCGCACCCACCGCGAGCGCAACAGGTCGTGCCGGTCGGCGAGCAGGCCGAGCACCGAGCGCAGGCGTTCGGCGGTGGCGCCGGCCGGGGTGGTGAGCACGATCGACTGGCTGAACGCCTCGATCGCGCCGCCGGTCCGGTCGAGCCAGTGCAGGATCGGCGTGAACGGCACGTCGCCGACGCCGTCGTCGGGACGCTCGCGCGGTGCGGTGTCGAGCTCGGTGACGACCTCGGCCAGCGCGGCCGGCGTACGGTGCTCGAACACCAGCCGCGACGTGCAGACCAGACCGGCGGCGCGGGCCCGCAGCACGAGCTGGATCGAGACGATGCTGTCGCCGCCGAGCGCGAAGAAGTCGTCGTCGATGCCGACGCCGGGCACGCCCAGCACGTCCGCGTAGAGGTCGCACAGCACCTGTTCGCGAGGGGTGCGCGCGGCGGTTCCGGTGGCCAGCGCGGCGAAATCGGGAGCGGGCAGGGCCGCCCGGTCGAGCTTGCCGCTGGTCAGCACGGGCAGCGCGTCGAGCAGCACCCAGCCGGTGGGCACCATGTAGGCCGGCAGCCACGACTCGGCGTGCAGGCGCAGCGCCTTGGTCAGGGCGGCCGGGTCGGTGAACGCCGCGGGGCTGTTGGCGTGCGGGAAGCCGCCCGGGCGATAGGCGCCGGTGGGTCGCCCGTCCAGCTGGAACACGACGTCGAGGTCGCCCCGCTCCGAGGCGCCGTCATAGGTCACGGCCACGTGGTATCCGTGCTCGGCGGCGAGGGCGTGGAAATTCTCGACGTCCTCGCGCCGGTGGGGAACGCCGGTCACGCGGAGCCGTTGCGGGCGCTCGGCGAGCAGGTCGAGGCTGCCGGCGCGTTCGGGCGGCGGGGGCTCCGGGGCCACTGTGGACAGCGTGACGTCGTACCGGAAACGGCTGAGCTCGTTGTCGTAGGCGCCCCGCTTGACCAGCACCTCGGCCGAGGGGAACTCGGGCCGCGCCGTGAAGAAGTCGGGGTCGAGCAGCAGTTCCTTCTCGGCCTTCTCGGCCGCCTCGACACCCTCGGGCCCGTGGACGCCTGCCAGCAACTGGCGGTGCAGCCGTAGATTCCGGACGTCGCCGACGAAGACGCGGCCGCCGGGCGCGAGCTTCGCCGCGGCCGAGCGCAGCACTCCGGCCAGGTAGCCGGCGCTCGGGAAGTACTGCGCGACCGAGTTGATGACGACGGTGTCGAAGAAGCCGTCGGGCACGCCGCTCAAGTCGTGGGCCGGCTGCGCGCGCAGCTCGACCCCCGGCAGGCCGGCCACCGCCCCGCGCAGGGTCTCGATGGCCTCCTCGGAGAGGTCGAGACCCCAGTAGCTCTCGACGCCGGGCGCGAGCCGGGACAGCAGCAGGCCGCTGCCGACGCCGATCTCGAGGATCCGGCGCGGTTCGAGCTCCCGGATCCGGGCGACCGTGCCGTCGCGCCACTCGCGCATCTCGTCGAGCGGGATCGGCGAGCCGTCGTAGCTGGAGTTCCAGCCGGTGAAGTTCTCGTCGAAGCGTTCCACCCGGCCGGCCTGGTAGAGCAGCTCGTGCAGCTCCTTCCACTCCGCGACCTGGGTCTTGGCCTGCTCCTCGGGCGCGACGTCGGTCGCCGGCACGACGTACGCGGCCAGCCGCTGGTCGCGGACGACGACGGCCACCTGCCCCACGCCGGGGTGGCGGGCCAGCACCGACTCGATCTCGCCGAGCTCGATCCGGTAGCCGCGCACCTTGACCTGGTCGTCGACCCGGCCCAGGAAATCGATCCGGCCGTCCTCGCGGCGGCCGGCCAGATCGCCGGTGCGGTACATGCGGCCGCCGGCCGGGCCGAACGGGTCGGCCAGGAACCGCTCGGCGGTCAGGTCGGGCCGGTTGACGTAGCAGCGGGCCAGGCCGGGCCCGGCCAGATAGAGCTCGCCCGTGACGCCCGGGCCGACCGGCCGCAGCGCGTCGTCGAGGATGTAGGCGTCGGTCGCCGGGTCGGGCAGGCCGATCGGCACCGACCCGCCGTCGATCCGCTCGGGGTCGCACTCGCCCAGCGTCGAGTTCACGGTCGCCTCGGTCGGGCCGTACGCGTTGAACATGCGCCGGCCGCGGGCCCAGCGTGCGACCAGCTCGGGCGAGACGCGCTCGGTGCCGGCGAGCAGGATGCCCGGCGGCAGCTCGCACTCGGCGGGCAGGGCGGCCAGCAGCGCCGGCGGCAGGATCATGAAATTGGTGCGGTGCTTCATGGCGTACTCGGTGAGTGCCGTGCCGGCCACCCGCCGCTCGGTCGGCACGATCACCAGCCGGCCACCGGTGAGCAGGGCCAGGCACAAGTCGAAGAACGCGACGTCGAAGCTGGGCGAGGCGAAGTGCAGGACGCGTACGTCGGTGGTGAGCCCGAAGCGCTCGTAGCCGGTGGACATCAGCTTGGCCACCCCGGTGTGGGTGAGCAGCACGCCCTTGGGGCGCCCGGTCGAGCCGGACGTGTAGATGACGTACGCGGCGTTCTCCACCCTGAGCCGCGGCCGTGCCGGGTCGGTGTCCGGGAAATCGGCCGCCTCGTCGATCAGCAGCCGCGGCCCGGCCGGCAGCCGGCTTTCCAACTCGGCGGTCGTCACCAGGCAGATCGGCTGGGCGTCCCCGACCAGATAGGCGAGGCGCTCGGCGGGGTCGGCCGGGTCGAGCGGCAGGTAGGCGCCGCCCGCCTTCATCACGGCCAGCTCGGCCACGATCATGTCGACCGAGCGTGGCACCGCGAGGCCGACCACCTTGTCCGGCCCCACCCCGCGCGCCTGCAGGGCGTGCGCCAGCCGGTTGGCCCGCGCGTCCAGCTCGGCGTAGCTGACCTCGGTGTCCTCGAACACGACGGCCACCGCGTCGGGGTCGCGGCGCACGACGGTCGCGAACACGTCGGGGAAGGTGGCCGGCGCGACGGTCAGCGGGCCGCCGCCGGTGTAGTTCTCGCCGAGGATCTGCATGAAGAGTCACTCCCGGTCAGGAAGAAGCGGGCCGGGTGGCGCCCGCCACCGGCCTGTCGTGGATCTGAGGTCAGGGGTGGCGGGTGAGGTATCCGCCCATCGAGCGGAAGTACTCGCCGGCGCCGAGCTCGGCGCCGTCGTCCAGACGGATCCGCTCGACGGCCAGGCCGTGGCTCGTGCCGCGGCGGGCCTCGGCGCCCGCCACGATCACGACGGCGTCGTCCTCGCGATAGAAGATGCGGCCGGGCGTGCCGCCGTAGATGCCCTTCGAGACGTGCGCCGCGACGATCCGCAGGCGCTGCCCCCGGTGGTAGGTATAGGCGTTCGGGTACGGGTCGGACTGCGCCCGGACCAGCCGGTCCAGCTCCTCGGCCGTCCACGTCCAGTCGATCCGGTTGTCCTCGTCCGACCGCTTGTGGAAGAAGCTGGCCTGTGACCTGTCCTGCGGCGTCCAGTCGGTGCGGCCGGACTCGATCAGCGCCAGCCCGTCGACGGTGATCGGGCCGAACAGCTCGAGCGTCTTGTGGAACAGGTCGGTGGTCGTGTCCCGCGGGCCCACCGGAACGGACCGCTGCAGCACGATGTCGCCCGCGTCGAGCTCGCCGTCCATCATGTGCGCGGTCACGCCGACCTCACGCTCACCGTTGATGAGCGCCCAGATCAGGGGCGAGAAGCCCGCGTACTTGGGCAGCAGCGAGTCGTGCACGTTCAGCGTGCCCAGCCGGGGCAGTGCGAAGACCTGGGGCGGGATCCACGTACGCCAGTTGGTGGCGACGATGACGTCCGGCGCGGCCTCCTTGAGCGGCAGCAGCAGGTCGTCATCGGGCCGGTCCCGGGTCTCGACCGGGATGCCGTGCTCGGCAGCCAGATCGGCGACCGAATCGCTCCAGATGCGCTCGTAGGCGTGATCGCTCTTCGGGTGGGTGACGACCAGTGTGACCTCGTGCTCCGAGTCCAGCAGCGCTCGCAGGGTGCGATGACCCCACGTCTGGTACCCGAACATGACAACCCGCACGGCTCCTCCTGACCCTTCGGCTGACCCATCGAGGTCGGCAAAAGTTAGGTTAGTCTAACCTCGCTTCCGCCGAATGAGGAGGGGAAGCCGACCCCCCTTGACGCCGTGTCGACACACTCGACACCGACCACGAGGACTGCCGATGTCACCGAATGTCCCGCAGCGCGATATCCCGGTCTACGACCTGGTGGGAGTGGGTTTCGGTCCGTCCAATCTGGCTCTGGCCATCGCTGTCCAGGAGCACAACGACGACGCCCCCGCCGACCCCGTCACGGCCGTCTTCTTCGAGCGGCAGGCCTCTTTCGGCTGGCATCGCGGCATGCTGCTGGAGGACGCCACCATGCAGGTGTCGTTCCTCAAGGACCTGGTCACGCTGCGCAACCCGGCCAGCCGGTACAGCTTCCTGTGCTACCTGCAGGACCGCGGCCGGCTGATCGACTTCATCAACCACAAGACGTTCTTCCCGCTGCGGGTCGAGTTCCACGACTACCTCGAGTGGGCGGCGGCCAAGGTCGGCGACGTGGTGCACTACGGCAGCGAGGTCACCGAGGTCGTCCCGGTCGTCCGCGACGGCGTGATCGAGGCGTTCGACGTGCTCGCGCGCACCGCCGACGGCCTGGTCACCTCGTGCCGGGCCCGCAATCTGGTGGTGGCCACCGGCCTGCGGCCCATCCTGCCGTCCGGGGTGCGGCTCGGCGAGCGCGTCTGGCACAGCCGTGACCTGCTGACGAATGTCGGCCGGGTCGAGAAGGCGGACCGCTTCGTGGTGGTCGGCGCCGGCCAGAGTGCGGCGGAGATCACGGCGTACCTGCATGAGAAGTTCCCCACGGCCGAGGTGTGCGGGGTCTTCTCGCGCTACGGCTACAGCCCGGCCGATGACAGTTCTTTCGCCAACCGCATTTTCGATCCCGCGGCCGTCGACGACTACTTCGACGCCCCGGCCGAGGTCAAGACGATGCTGATGAACTACCACAGCAACACGAACTACTCCGTGGTCGACAACGACCTGATCGAGGACCTCTACCGCCGCGTGTACCGCGAGCGGGTGGCCGGCGCCAGCCGCCTGCGCCTGCTCAACATGTCCCGCCTGGCCGGCGCCCACGAGGAGGGCGACCGTGTGGCGGTCAACGTCGAGATGCTCACCACCGGCGAGCTGACCACCCTCGACGCCGACGTGCTGATCTGCGCCACCGGCTACGCCCCGGTCGACCCGTTCCCGCTACTCGGCGACGTGGCCGACCGCTGCGCCCGGGACGAGTTCGGCCGCCCGCTGGTCGACCGCGACTATCGCATGCGCACCGACGGCAGCATGACCGCGGGCGTCTACCTGCAGGGCGGCACCGAGCACACGCACGGCATCACGGCCTCGCTGCTCTCCACCTCGGCCGTCCGCTCGGGCGACATCCTGACCTCGATCACTGCCCCGGCCCGTGCGTCTCTCGGTGTCTCCTGAAGGACTGATCGCCCGGTCGTTACTCGCGCTCGCCCAGACGGTAAAGGTCTTCGGCCGGGGGGACCTCCACGTCGCGACGCTCGCCCATGACCTTCAGCAACGCCCCTTGCCGAAGCTTGTCGAACTCCCCGGCGCGAATCAGGCCCCGGCCGATGAGGGCGGCCAGGAGCGCCAGATGCTGGGCCGGAACGTCGTCTCCCGCCTGCGACGTCTGCTCCACGATCGAATCGGCGAGGTGCTGCGCGGCGGCGACATCGCCCAGCCCCGCGTGGTCGACGGTCAGGTTGTAGGTCGACGTGAGCGTGGCCGGGTGGTCGCTGCCGAGGACGCGCGTACGGCGAGCCAGGTTGTCCTCGTCCAGGTCCCGTGCTTCCTGGTAGCGCCCGGACCGGCGCAGCACGGCGGCGAGGTTGCTGACCGTGGTGAGCGTGTCCGGATGGTCCGGGCCGATGACCCGGCGCTGCAGCCCGAGGATGTGCTCGAACAGGTCGCGGGCGGCCTCCAGCTCATTCAGGGCCAACAGGCTGTTTCCCAGATTGCCGGCGCTGGTCAGGGTGACCGGGTGTTCCGGGCCCAGGATCCGGCGACGCCGGGTGAAGACGTCCTCCGACAGCTCGCGGGCGCGCCTCAGCTCGCCCAGAGCGCGTAGCGTATTGGCCAGGTTCTCGGTCGCGGTCAAGGTGCCGGCGTCGTCCTCGCCCAGCACCCGCCGCTGCCGGAGCACCGTGTCCTCCAACAGGTCGCGAGCGTCGGCGATGCGGCCGTGGACCGACAACTCGACCGCCAGGTTGGCCGCGGACACCAGGAACGTGGGATGGCTTTCGCCGAGGTCGTCCCGGTCGATCCGAAGGACACGCTCGCGCAGCGGAAGCGCAGCGGACACCTGCCCCCGGGCGTGCAGATAGCCGGCGGCCCGGTTCAGCAGCCGTGGGTCGTCGACCGCGTCGGCGGCCGCCAGCACGTGCGGAAGAAGTCGCGACCACTGCGACCAGCTCCCCGGCTCCTCGGCCGGCAGATTCCCGGTCGCCGCGGTGAGCAGCCGGGCCGTCCGGAGTCCCCAGTCGTTGTCCGGGTTCTGTTCCGTGGTCCGCTCGCGCATGAGGGCCGCCGTCAGGCGGTGCAGCTGCAGAGTGTCCGGTGCGACCCGGGCCAGGCTGAGACGGCTCAGGAGGCCGACTGCCTCGGCGAACGCCAACGGGCGGCGTGCCGTCTCGGCAAGCGGTGAGGGCAGCAGGTCCGGGTATTCGGCGAACAGTGTGCGGGGCACCGGCTCCGAAGCCATCCAGGCCAGCATCGTCAGCAGTTGCAGCGCCGCGGGGTTCCGGTCGTCGAGGCGGTCGAAGGCCAGTTGCGACGACACGGCCACGGACTCCGGGAAGCGATTGGCCGGGCGCCCGAGCAGCTCGTGTGCGGTGATGCTGCGCAGATACTCGTCGACCTCGATGCCGGTCTCGGCCAGGAAGGCGGCGCTCACGGTGACCGCCAGCGGCAGGTCGCCGAGCGCCTCGGCCACCAGCGCCGCGTCCCGATCGCTGAGAGCCGGCACGCCGGATCGCAACAGCCGCACCGATTCTTCCCGCGAGAAGACGTCCACATGCTGGGTCCGGGCCACCTCCCGCCAGTCCGACGTCCGGGAGGTGATGATCACGTGGCCGCGTCCGCTCGGCAGGAACCGGATCAGCGACGCCGGGTCCTCGGCGTTGTCGAATACGAGCAGCCACCGGTCGCGGTCGCGCAGGGCACCGCCGAGGCGGGCCACCGCGCTCTCGGCCGGGGCGGTGGAGTCGGCTACGCCCAGCGCCCGGGCGAGCCCGGCCAACTGGTCGGGGATCAGCGCCGGGTCGTCGGCGTTCACCCACCAGGCGACGTCGTAGTCGGCGCTGTGCCGATGGGCGTACTCGATGGCGACCGCGGACTTTCCGACCCCACCCATGCCGAAGATGGCCTGAACCACCGTCGGGCCGCCGCGCTCCAGCTTCTGCGCCAGGTTGGCCAGCTCGCCCTCGCGGCCGGTGAAGGCCGCCGTCCGGGCCGGAATGTTCCACACCTTCTCCCCCGGGCCCGGCTCCCCTCGTGTGCCGGCTGGGCGGAGCACGACCCGGACGAACCCATCGGCGTGGGTCACCACAGGTTCCGGGGCGCCGAGCCTGGCGCAGTCGGCGATCGTGCTGGGGATGCCGCTGCCCTCACCCTCGACCAGCCCGGTCCAGCTGAGCGTGCCGGCCACCCGGAAATTGCGGTGCCGGGACTCCCCGGCCAGCGCCGACAGGCTCTGTTCGGTGCCGGGTGGCAGATCACGCCCCTCCCAGTCGCCCGGGCTGCTGATCTCGAGGCGGTCGCCGAAGAGCCGTACGTGCACCGAACGCCCGCGGTCCTCGTAGTTCCGGTGCACGAGCGCGTTCGCCAGCACCTCGCGGACCGCGACCATCGGATAGCGGTACACCGGCTCGGACCGCGCGCTGGACGCCGAGGGCGCTTCCCCCTGCCGTACCCGGTCGGCGACGAACCGCCACGCCTGCTCGATCTGCCGGGGCAGGGGGCCGTACAGGTCGACCCGCTCACGGTGGGCGGTCAGGTCGTCGCCGAAGTACTGGACGCACTGCACCACGGCGGTCGGCAGCACAACAGCCGGATCGTGGCCGAACAGCAGCACGCCGGCCTTGGTCAATCGGCGCTCGCGCATCAGCCCGCAGCGCTCCAGGAACTGCCACGCCGAGAGGCTCTCCGGCAGCCGGTCGAGGACATCCCGCCGCAGCCGCCCCCGGAACTCTTCGAGCTGTTCCAAGTCGAAGGTGGTGGCGTCGGTCAGCTGCTCCAGATAGTCGAGCTCACCGTGCCCGGGATCGGACAGCACCTCGGCCGGCTCCTCGCCCGGCGGCTCCGGCGGGAAGTACGGATCGAGCAGGGAACGGAGGCCTGCCATCGCACGTTCGCTGTTCAAGCCGTACGCCGGGACGCTGAGCCGGCCGGTGAGCGGCCCGAGGTCGAGATCCTCGTCCATCTCCACCAGCACCGCCCGCGGATCCAGCCGCACCTCGTCGAGCCACCCGGTGGCGACCGCGCGGTACGTCGCGCACACTACCTCGAGCGCCCCCGGCTCGGTCCCCGGCGCGAACCCGCCCGCCTGCAACCAGCGGGACAGCTCGGCGGCCGGCTCGACGTCCTTCGGGTGGGCCAGCAGGCGGACTCCCCGTTGCCGGACCGGCCGGCCCGGAGCAGCGGGGAGCCCGGCCGCAGCTTTGGCCCGGCGCCGGTCGTGTTCCTCGGTCAGGGCCTCGAAGAGGCGCGTCTCGAGCTGGGGCGAGCCGTCGATCTCGGCGACGACCAGACCCGCATGACGCAGTCGCCGCCGGAAGTCGGTCTGCCTCGCGTCGCGGTCGGTGCCGGTGAGCAGGAAGACCAGGCGGGTGAGCGGCGGCTCCCGCACGCCGGCGGCCTCGAACTCCAGGTCGGGATAGGACCGGCTCGGGTCGTCGTGGACCACCGGACCGTAGTGGGAGCCCACGATGCCCACGTAGATGTCGGCTCCGTGAACGTCCTTGACCACATCGGCCGTACGCCGGACGCCGTGGCTCTCCGGGTGGGTGAACACGCAGCCGGCCCGGCGGACGGCTGCCTCGGCGGCGGACACGAGGTCCCGGCCGGCCGGGTGCTCGAGCAGCTCCGGGTCGTAGCTCAGGAAGACCCGCAAGGGACGGTCCGACACAGCAGGTCAATCTACCGGGCCGGGTTGGCCCGGCCCCGGCATCTCGTCGAGGGCGGCGCGCGCGGCCTGGGCGAGATAGTCGTCGGCGCTGAGCCCGGTGTAGCCCAGGAAGTCGACCACCGATTCCACCTCGCGCGGAAGGTCGCCCTTGGCGGCGGCGATCCGATCGGCCTGGCCGACGGTCAGCTCGGGATCGCGGCTCCTCAGCAAGGCGATCGACTCGGCCCGGCCGAACCGGCCGACGGTGATCGCCGCGGCGGCGCCGACCCGGCCGCCGTGCTGTGAGGTGATCAGCACGTGTCCCGCCTCGGCCGGCAACCGCGACAGCACCTCGGCCGGATTCTCGATGTCGTCGAGCACCAGCAGCGAACGCTGCCCGCTCAGTGCTTCGCCGAGGTCGGGGCGGGTCTCCGCGGACTCCGGGCGGATGGTCCGGGCCAGCGCGGCCAGCTGGTCGTCGACCGGCGCCGGATCGTTGGCGCTGACCCACCAGGCCACGTCGTAGTCGCCGGCGTGCCGGTGCGCGAACTCCTTGGCTGTCGTCGTCTTGCCGGTGCCCTGGTCGCCGTGCAGCACCAGGACGGACGAGGCGGCCGAGGCGAACGCCTGCCCGATCCTGTCCAGCAGGTCGCCGCGGCCGACGAAGTTCGCCGTACGGGCGGGGATGTTCCACACCGGGCCCGAGCGCCCGCCCGGCGCGCCGCTCCGGCTCGGCCGCAACACGACCTTGACGAAGCCGTCCTGCCGCACGACAACCGGCTCCGGAGCGTCCAGTTCCGCGCAGTCGGCGACAGCGGTCGGGATGCCACTCCCCTCCCCCTCGACCAGTTTCACCCAGGTGAGGGCGCTGGCGAGCCGGAAGTTCCGCTTGCGTGACTCGCCCGCCAGCGCACGCAGATCCTGCGCTTGTTCGTCGGGGAGGGTGCGCCCGGCCCACGCGCCGGGGCTGCTGATCTCCAAACGGTCGGCGAACAGCCGCACGTGGACGGTCCGCTCGCGATCCTCGTAGTCGCGGTGCACCAGGGCGTTGGCGAGCACCTCCCGCACCGCGATCATCGGATAGGCGGCTGCCGTGCCCTCGCCCGTGCGGTCGGCGACGAACTGCCGGGCCCGTTCGATCTGATGCGCGATCGGCCCGTGCATGTGCTCGGACTCGCGGGCGGCCGCCCGTTCGGTACCGAAGTAGTGCGTGCACTGCACCAGCGCCGTGGGCAGCACACGCTCCGGCTGGCGGCCGAACAACAAGACGCCTGCCCGGGTCAGCCGACCGCCGCTCATCAGGGCGCAGCTCTCCAGGAACTGCCGGTCGGACAGGACGGCCGGGAGCGCGCTGAGCCGTTCCGGCCGCAGGTCTGCCCGGAAGGACGCGATGTGCCCGGTGTCGAAGTCCAGCTCGTCGGTCAGCTGGTCGAGGGCGTCGGGCCCGGTGACCGGCTCCGACGCCGCCGCGACCGGTGTGATCGGCTCGGCCGGTTCCGGCGGTAGGTAGGGCGCCAGAGCCTCCCGCAGCCGTCCGGCGACCGTCTCCGGCGTGCCGTCATAGGCCCGCACGCGCGTCGTATCGGCGGCGATGGCCAGATCCTCGTCCAGCTCGACGACGATGAGCGGTCCCGGTTCGAGCTGCGAGCCGCCGAGCAGGCCGGTGGCCACCGCCTTGTACGTCGCCCCCACAACCAGCGGGCCGTCGCCGTCGTCGTCGCCGGCGGACACGGCGAACCCGGCCTGATTGAGCACACCGGCCAGCCACGCCCGCCGCTCGATGTCGGCCGGGTGCGTGAGCAGCCGCAAGGCGCCGGCGGAAGTGGCCGGTCCACTCCTGGTGCGCTCGGCCTCGGCCTTGGACCGCCGCCGCGCCTTCTCCTCGGTGAGCGCGTGGAGGAGCGCCACTTCGAGCTCGTCCGGGCCGGCCACCGTGCTGACGATCAGACCCTCCTGCATGACCCGCTTCCGGAAGGCGTCCTGCCTGGTGCTGTTCGCGTCGCGCATCTGGTCGAACGGGATCGGCAACGCCCGGTCACCGGCGAGAAGGAACATCAGCCGGGTCAACGGCGGCCGGCGGCGGCTGGCCGCATCGAACTCGAGTTCGGTGTACGACTTGTCGGGCTCGTCGCTGACCGCGCTGCCCCAGCGGAAACCGACCAGCCCGACCAGGATGTCCGCCTTCTCGACCGCCTCGATGGACGCCGCCGCGGCATTCTGGTCCTGGGCGGCGAAATGCTTCATGTCGACCGGCAGCCAGCCGACCTTGAGCACAGCGGACTCAGCCGCGTCGACAAAGCTGCGCCCCGCCGGATGGGCCCTGAGCTCGGACGTGTGGCTCAGAAACACCAGAAGCTTCTCGTCCGCCACAGCACGCCACCCTACCGTCCACCGTCTATCAACGACTCTCCTCCGGACGGTCGGTGCTGCCGCCCGCCATCGCGGCGAACGCAGGGCGCAGGCTGAAGTCGCGGCCCCGACCGAGTGTCAGTCGTCGCGGGGATCGCGGGTGACGTCGAGCGCCCGCCGCGGCCCGCACCTCCGCCGGGCGGGTTGCTCAGCGACTGATCGGCACCAGCCGGGCCAGCTGGGTGACGTGGGCCGGGGTCAGCTCCCGCAGGCTGTGAGCGCCGAGCAGCTTCATGGTGCGGACGATCTGCTCGGTGAGGATCTGGATGACCCGGTCGACGCCGGGGCGTCCGCCGGCCATCAGGCCGTACAGGTAGGCCCGGCCGATCAGGGTGAACCGGGCGCCCAGGGCGATGCAGGCGACGATGTCGGCGCCGTTCATGATGCCGGTGTCGACGGTGATCTCGACGTCGGCGCCGACCTCGCGTACGACCCGGGGCAGCAGGTGGAAGGGGATCGGCGCGCGGTCGAGCTGGCGGCCGCCGTGGTTGGAGAGCACGATGCCGTCGACGCCCAGGCCGGCCAGCTTCTTCGCGTCCTCCACCGTCTGCACGCCCTTGACCGCCAGCTTGCCGGGCCACATCTCGCGGATGATCCGCAGGTCCTCGTAGCTGATGGTCGGGTCCATGGCCGCGTCGAGCAGCTCGCCGACCGTGCCGCCGGTGGCCGACAGCGAGGCGAACTCGAGCTTCGGGGTGGTCAGGAAGTCGTACCACCACCACGGGCGCGGCACCGCGTTGGCGATGGTGCGCAGGCCCAGCTGGGGCGGGATGGAGAAGCCGTTGCGCTTGTCGCGCAGCCGGGCCCCGGCGACCGGGGTGTCGACGGTGAAGAACAGGGTGTCGAAGCCGGCCTTGGCGGCGCGCTCGACCAGGGCGTACGAGATCTCGCGCTGTTTCATCACGTAGAGCTGGAACCAGTTGCGGCCGGCCGGATTCACCTCCTTGACCGTCTCGATGCTGGTGGTGCCCAGCGTGGAGAGGCAGAACGGGATGCCCGCGGCGGCGGCCGCACCGGCGCCGGCCGTCTCGCCCTCGGTCTGCATGAGGCGGGTGAACCCGGTCGGCGCGATGCCGAACGGCAGCGCCGAGGGGCCGCCGGACACGGTGGTCGACGTGTCGACGTTCGCGACGTCCCGCAGCACCGACGGGTGGAACTCGACGTCCTGGAAGGCCTGCCGGGCCCGCGCCAGCGACAACTCACCCTCGGCAGCGCCGTCGGTGTAGTCGAAGGCGGCCCGGGGCGTGCGGCGCTTGGCGATCAGCCGCAGATCCTCGATCGTGAGCGCGGCTTCCAGACGCCGCTTACGGCCGTTGAGCTGAGGCCTCTTGAACTGCATGAGCTCGAGGATTTCGGCGGGCTTGGGTACCTGACGCTGGACCACGCCGCCAGCGTACGGCGAAGAATCCTCGCTCGTCCAAGGTGACCGCGATGCTGCCCAGCAGATCGAGCCTGCGCCGTCGGGCTGCCGACCCGACGTGACAGACGATCAGCACCTGACCGGCCGACTTCTCGCGGCGCGGACCGCCTGTGGACTCTGTCCGCCGCCGCTCTTCGCTGAATGTGCGAGCATGGCCGCCATGTCGGGCCGACGCGATATCCACCTCTGGGACAGTGCCGCCGACCGGTACGCCGAGCACGTGAACGGAACCAGCGACTCGTTCTATCGGCGGCTCGCCCAGTGGACCGACTACGAGCGCTGGTTCGCGACCATCCCCACCATGCTGGCCTTGACCTGCCGGCCCGCGCCGGCCCCCACCGTCTGATCAGCCCGGCGGCGCCCCGCGTCCGCGCACGAGCGGGACGAAAAGCTCGTCGACGATGTCGACCAGCGTCCGGTCGGGGACGGTGGGGCTGCCACGCGTCGCGTACTCGGCTCGCAGCAGCATCATCGGCATCGCGGCGACCAGCGGGTGGACGGCCGCGGCCGGCGCCTCGCCGCGGGCGACTGCTCGTTCGAGCATCGTCAGCCACGCCCGGTCCATCGTGTCGGCGCCTGAGCGTTCGCGCATGAGATCGAGCAATTCCGGTTCGTCGGCTGCAGCCGCCAGCAGACTGCGCAGGACCGCGCCGTACGGGGAGGACCACGTCTCGTTGGCCGCCCGCAACATCTCGAGCGCGTCGCCGCGCAGCGTGCCCGTGTCGGGGTCGGGCATGGCGGCGTCGGTCAGGTGGCGGTAGGCGGCGATGCCCAGCGCCGCCCGATGCGGCCACCGGCGGTAGATGGCGTTCTTGTTGGTGCCGGCTCGGACAGCCACCTTGTCCATGGTCAGGCCGGCGTAACCGGATTCGCGCAGTTCCTCGGCCGCCGCGCGCAGGATCGCCTGTTCCAGTTCCTCGCCTCGCCGTCGCGCACCCACGCGCTATAGGGTACGCGACGTACCCTACGAGCGAGAGAAGGCCCCATGCGCGTCTTCGGCATGAACTACGACACCGGCTTCGTGAGCGCCGGATCCACGACCCACGAGCCGTTCGACGCCGCGACGGTGCGGCGCGACCTCCACGTCATCCGCGACGAACTACGCTGCGACGCCGTACGGATCACCGGCGGCGTGCAGGAGAGACTCGAACTCGCCGCACGCTACGCCGCCGAAGCCGGCCTGGAGGTCTGGTACTGCCCATTCACCAACGGCCTCGACCGCGAAGGACTGCGCGCGTTCGTGCTGGACGGCGCCGACCGAGCCGAACGCCTGCGCCGCGGCGGCGCCTCGGTCGTCTACCTGACGGGTTCCGAGATCTCCCTGTTCACCGACGGCTTCCTGCCGGGCCGGGACCTACCCGAACGCATGGCGCTGTTCACCGACCCGATGCGCATGCGCGAGGCAGTCCCCGCCGCGCGAGCCGCCGTACGTGACTTCTTCGCCGAGCTGGTGCCCGTCGTGCGGAAGCGCTTCGGCGGTCCGATCAGCTATGCCTCGATCCCGCTGGAGGATGTCGACTGGACGTTGTTCGACATCATCGCCGGCGACGCCGGCTACCGCGACGCGAGCAACGCCGCCACGTTCCCCCAGACATTGGCCGCAGCGGTGAGCCAGGGCAAGCCGTACGCCGTAACCGAATTCGGCTGCTGCACCTTCCACGGCGCAGCCGAAGTAGCCGGCGCCACCGAACCGGTCGCCTTCGACAACAACGGCCGCGCAGCGAAGCTCACCGCCGACCTTTCGCGCGACGAGGAGGGCCAGGCCCGCTACATCCTGAACCTGCTGCGCGACTACGAGGCCGGCGGTGTGGAAGCGGCCTTCGTCTACACGTTCGCCAACCGCCACCTGCCCACCACCGACGACCCGGACCACGACTACGACCTGGCCGCCCGCGGCATCGTCCGCGTACAGCCGGACGGTTCGTGGACCCCGAAGGCCGCCTTCCACGCCCTGGCCGACTACGGCCGCCATCGAGCCGCCTGACCGCTGCACGGCCCCTCCCGGTCCAGCCACGGATTCGAGCCCTCCGGCCCGGTCAGCGGCTCGTGTTCATTGAGGCCCGGCGGCAGGAAGCACTGGACGACGTTCAGGCCCGCCCGCTCGCCGGCCCCTTCGTGCCCGAGGATCAACGGCCTTGCGGACCGGATCCGCTGTCAGCGACGTACCAGACCTGAACGGGGAGAACATGGGGTCGACGCTACGAACGCCACTCCCTTGCGTCCCAGACCCGTTCTGTATCCGCTGCATGCCTGACCTGCATGTGCGTCCTCTTCCAGCCGCCGAGCGCGCGCTCGGCCGTCGATCTGGACAGCGCTGACGCGCCGGCTCCCCGGACGTGTCGTTGAAGACCGCCTTAGCTCCGACCGTTCCGGGCCGAACAGAAAGGGGAGGCGTTCGCGGAGGTGATGGTCCGGATGGTTCCGCAACAGGTTGGTGACTGGGTGCTGCACGAACTGCCCCGGCTCAACGAGGCGATTCTGCAGGATCACGCGCCGCTCGAGGTACTGGTCGCCGAGTCACGCCAGCACGTCCTGCACCATCTGCCCGATGTCAACCGGCTGACGCCGGTGGAGGCTCAGCGGCTGGTGGTGCATCTGGGGTTTGTCGGCGCCTCGGTTGCTCGTCACTACCAGGAACGCAGTCCCGGCGGCACGGAGCATCCGGAACGCGCGTTCACCGGGCTTGCCGTCGGCCGTGATCAGCTTCCGTTCCGGCGCTATTTCGCGGCCCTGGCGGATCAGACCGGCGCCGGTCACTACGTGCGCGACAGTTACGCCTCACTGGTGCGGTGGAATGTCGGCACCGTGCTGGTGCGCCGATACGGTGAGGTCGTGGCTGAACTGCCCGGCGTTTTCGACGACGGGCATATCCGCAGCTATACCGGCACGCCCGGTGAGCACCGTTTCTTCCTTCTGGTCAAGCAGGGAGAGGCTATCGAGCTCGCGGTCAACTGCACCCTGTTGCCCCTCATGCGCGACGACGCCGACCTGACCGGCGAGAATGCCCGTCACCGGGTCCGGGAAGCCACAATTCTGCTCGGCGCCTTGCGCCGCTTACTCGTCGACTTCGCGGCGTCGCCGCCCGACCAGACCATGGCCGCCGAGATGTTCATGGACGTGTTCCGCCAGTTCGCCGCGCATTGGACACCGGATGACATCCCGCCCAGCGGCGCTCTGGACCCGGAAGCGCTGAAACGTGACTTCCTGCTGGGAATCGCCGAGCCCGGCTACGACCGGTTGGCCCAGCGGCTGTTCCCGGCGTTGCTCGAACAGGAACGCGCCGACATCGGCGGCCTGATGTGCGCTCCGACGCTGCCGCAGAGACTGCTCGACGAGATCGGGTGGGACGAGTCCGCATTGAGACTTGCCGGCGACGCGGAGCTACGGCGGCTCGTCGCCCAGTATCCGGCGCTGATCGACTGGTACCGGCTGCTCGCCATGCATGCCCAGGTCTCCGGCGCGCACCTGATGCTGAGCAAGCGTTTCCTCTTTCATCCTCAGCGCATGCGCGACGAGGCCGGACTCGGTGACCGGCGTCTGGTGTCGAACCGAGCCGGCACCACCGGCATGACCGAGTCGTTCCTGGAGCGCCTCACGCGAGCCCGCCAGCGGCACAGCCTGGCCGCGCTTCGCCCGGTGTTGACCTCTGATGGCCGGGCAAGGACACCCCTCGCGCAGATGGGTCGCGGACAAGCAGACGCCGCGCCGGTCGTGCTGGAGCTGACCGGATGAGCGCAACGGACGAAGGAGACGGCAGCCGAGTGCAAGCACCGACCAGAGCCGGAGGAGACCAGAGCGCGCGTCAGTCGACGCCTGAGGTCGGCCACGACCAGTTGATGGCGCTGATCGATCACACGTCGGCAGTGATCTACATGCGAAGATCCGACGGGCGCTATCTGCTGGTGAACCGGGAATACGAACGGCTGTTCGACCTGCGTCGCGAGGAAATCGTGGGCCTGACCGACCACGACCTGTTCCCCCGCGAGGTCGCTGACGCGTTTCGTGAGAATGATCGGCAGGCGCTGGCCGGAGGTGTTCCGATCCAGCTGGAGGAGTTCGTGCCCGGCGACGACGGCGTGCGGACCTACCTGACTGTCAAGTTCCCTCTGATCGACGAGCACGGCATCCCGTACGCGGTAGCCGGCATCTCCACCGACATCACCGAACGCAGCCGGGCCGAGGCCGCACTGCGCGACAGCGAGGAACGGTTCCGCCTGCTCGCCGAACACGCCCAGGACATCATCTTCCGGTACCGGCTGGGTTCAGATCCGTCGATGGAGTACCTGAGCCGAGCCGTCGAGTCGATCACCGGCTTCGCGGCCGAGGACTTCTACGCCGATCCCCAGCTGCTCGTGAGCCGGATCGAGCCCGAGGACCAGCTGATGTTCGAGCAGTCCTGGCAGGCACCCCGTTCCGGGACCACCACCTTTCGCCTGCGCCGCCGCGACGGCGAGGTGGTCTGGATGGAGCAGCGAGCCAGCGCGGTCACCGATGAGGCCGGCGAACTCGTCGCCGTCGAGGGAATTCTGCGCGACGTCACCGAACGGATGGCCGCCGAACAGGAACGCTCCCAACTCGAGCAACAGCTGCGCCAAGCGGAACGGCTCGACTCCCTCGGACAACTCGCCGGCGGAGTCGCCCACGACTTCAACAACATCCTCGCGGTGATCTCCGGATACGCTGACATGCTCGTCGATGAGCTCGGCGACAACCATCCCAGCCGGCCGGACGCGGCCAGTATCAAACAGGCTGCGGACCGGGGCACCGCGTTGACCCGCCAACTGCTCCTGTTCAGCCACTCCGAACCGTCGAAAGCGGAACTGCTGGACCTCAACACCGTCACGGCCGAAATGCTGTTGCTGCTCGACCGGACACTCGGCGAGGACATCGAGCTTTCCACGGTGCTGGCCCCGGATCTTCCCCCGGTGGTCATGGACCGCAGCAAGTTCGAGCAGGTCCTGATGAACGCGGTGCTCAACGCCCGTGCCGCGATGACGTCCGGAGGCCGGCTGACGATCAGCACCAGCCTCGAACACGGCGGTGAAGGCGGCAAGCTGGTCGGCCTGGCGGTGGCCGACACCGGCAGCGGGATGACGCCGGAGGTCCTGGCCCGCGCCTTCGAGCCGTTTTTCACCACCAAGGGCCGCGGCAGCGGCACCGGCCTGGGGCTCGCCACCACGTACGGCGTGGTCACCGAAGCGGGCGGCACGATCAGCCTGGAGTCGAAGGTGGGCGGTGGCACAACTCTGCGGGTCCGCCTGCCCGCCAGCGACGAGGAGGCGCCCACCGTCAGCCCGGCCGTATCGGAGGCATCCGCCCTGACCGGCAACGGCCAGCGGATCCTGGTCGTCGAGGACGAGGAAGCGGTCCGCGACATCGTCTGCCGGCTGCTCGTGAAAGGCGGCTACAAGGTCTTCGCCGCTCAGCATCCCGCCGAAGCTCTCCGCATGTGCCGCGACGGTGCGCTGGCCTTCGACGTGCTGGTCACCGACGTGATCATGCCCGGCATGTCGGGCACACAGCTGTTCGCCGAGCTACGACGAGACCGCCCCGGTTTGCCGGTGCTCTTCATGTCCGGCTACACCAGCGGCCCGGCGCCGGGCGGTCAGGAACTACCGGCCGACGCCCCGCTGATCCGCAAGCCGTTCGAGAGTCATGTTTTCCTGAAGGAGGTGTACCAGCTGGTCGCCGAACGTGTCTGACGCGTCGATACGCATTTCGCTGCCGGAGAATGTGCGGATGTCATTGATTGTGCCCAGGGTCCTTGTCGGGCCCGGGTTGGTCGGAAGCTCTGACTTCCGCACGAAACTGGACGCTGAAGTGCTTCTGGCGCTGGAAATCTATTGCCGCCACCGAGTGCATGTTTCGGACCAAGGCGGCCACCAAGCGTCGGTAAGCCGCTCTGCCGACGTTGGATCGACCGACGAGCTGATCCTCACCGGCGTCGCAGTTCCGTTCGAGGGCCCGTGCCGGCTCGGCGGATGGGTGCTGCAGGTTGCCGGCATCCCCGTACACGTCACCGAAGCCTCGGCCACAGCCGGGCCGGGTGTCATCGCCGGCATCAACGACCGCGATCCCGCTTCCGACCCGGAAGAGCCAATTCCGGACCGAGGCGCCTGGGTGCGGGTGCGAGGTAACGTCAGCGTCGCCGACGGCTACGTGGTTGATGAGGTGGAGCAGGCGTTGCAACGGAGTGTGCAACGGCTCTGGCGGGTGCATCGCATCGTACGGTTGGTGCCGACCGGCTACCGGAACGGCATGCAGCACACCCGTCCGCAAGAGGTAGAGGCGATCCGTCACACCCGCGATGCCAGCAGCTATCTGCTCGACCTGGTGGCTCCCGTCACTGACACAGCAGTACAGGACGTGCCCGATCAGGCGCATTGATCTGCCGCGGTCGACGATCGGCGCTTACAGCGGCGAGTTCAGGAAGACCGGGTCGATCACCTCGCGGGCCGCGCGGATCCGGTCGAGATCGAGCCTGGTCTGGATCACGGTGGGTCAATCGACCCTCCGGCTACCGACCGTTCCGCGATTGCCGTCTGGATGCGCCGGAGCGTGCGCAAGGCTTTCTTCGCCGCGACGCGCACCTCGCCGTCGAACACCGTCGTGCCTCGGTCTTCGGCCATCAGCCGCTCCAGCGTCGGTACGGCGCGGTCGTCGCCGGTTGAGCCGAGGGCGACGGCGGCCCAGTACCGCTGGTCCGGGTCGGCGCTCTCGGTTGCGGCCAGCAGGCGGGGTATCACCGCCGGGGTGAACAGGGCCAGTGTGCTCGCGAGGTAGCCGATGCGGGGGAAACGCCGGTGCTCGAACTCGTGCCAGAGCGCCTCCAGCGCCGCGTCGCCGCCGATGCGGGCCAGGGCGTCGGCGGTTCGCTGGCGCATCCAGTCGGCCTCGTCGGCCAGCAGCGGTTGCAGGGCGGGGACGGCGGAGGCGTCGCCGAGCCGGCCGAGCGCGGTCACCGACTCGTCGCGGACGATCCACTGCGGGTGGTCGAGCAGCTTGACGAGCTGGGGCACCGCGGCTCGGACGTCCATGGCGGCGCAACCCATCGCGGCCCAGGCCTGGCAGTTGTAGCGGGTGTCGCCGAGCGCGGCCAGCAACGGTTCTTCCAGTCCGGGGTCGGCGAAGACGGCGGCCTGGTTCATCGCCCGCGAGTACAGCGACCGGTGATAGTCCCGGTAGTCGCGGACGAGGGCGTGCAGCGCCGCGATGGCTGACTCGTCGCCGTGTTCGCGGGCCCGGTCGAGCAGCTGATGTACGTGCGCTTCGCGGCTCTCGAGGTCGCCTGATCGAAGGCCCTGCAGGTCAAGAGACGTCATCACCTGAGGCTGTGGGCGCGGGTCATGGGGTCTTGGTCCGGCAACATGACGGCAATTCGACCAGATCGCAGAAAATTGTCAACCTCGTACTCGGTCAGCTTCTCTCCGTTGGCCGCCCGCCAGGGGAACATCCCGGCGAGTTTCTTGACGTACCAGCGGTCGAGGGTGGTGTCGTGGGCGGTTGTGCCGTGGGGCAGGTCAGCGGACTTCACAGTGGTCACCGTAACGACCACGCGGCCCGCCTTCACCGGATACCGGCCCGACGTCACTCCCCGGCGGAGCCCTGCGCGAGGCGCGAACCAGCCTCGGCGCTCACACCACGACGCCGTCGAGCGCCTCCAGGCGGGCCACGACCTGGCTCGGGGGCAGGGGGCGGCCGAACAGGTAGCCCTGGCCGTACTCGTAACCCAGGCTCCGGATCAGCTCGCGCTGCTCCTCGGTCTCGATGCCCTCGGCGACCGAGGAGAAGTCGAGCGCGGTCGCCATCTGGCTGACCGCGTTGGCCACGGCCGCCTGCCGGCCGACGGTGGTGATCGACTCGACGAAGGACCGGTCCAGCTTGAGGGTGGTCACCGGGACGGTCAGCAGCAGGCCGAGCGAGGACGCGGCGGTGCCGAAGTCGTCCAGGGCGAGCCGCAGGCCAAGGGCGCGCAGGCCCAGCAGCGCGGCGGACGACTCCTCGTCGTCGAGCACCGCCGTCTCGGTGACCTCGATGCTCAACTGGTTCGGGGGCAGGCCGGTGTCGCGCAGCACCGCGGCCACCTCGTCGACGAAGCCGGGGCTGCGCAGCTGGCGGCCGGCCACGTTAACGCCGACGGTCAGGTCGTAGGCGCCCGGGAAGTCGGCCCGCCACCGGGCGACCTGCCGGCAGGCCTCGCGCAGGGCCCAGGCGCCGATCGCCACGATGTGCCCGGAGCGTTCGGCGAGCGGGATGAACTCGGCCGGCGAGACCAGGCCGCGGGTCGGGTGGTTCCAGCGGATCAGCGCCTCGACGCCGGTCATCCGCAGGTCGTCGAGCGACACGATCGGCTGGTAGACGAGCGTGAACTCGCCGGCGTCGACCGCCGTGGCGAGGTCTCGCGTGATCTCGGCGTCGGCCGCCGTACGGGCGCCCATCTCGTCGCTGAAGCTGACCGAGGTGCCCTTGCCGCGCCGCTTCGCCTCGTACATCGCGATGTCGGCGTTGCTGAGCAGGGTGGCCGGCTCGTCGCCGGGCCGGGCCCAGGCCACGCCGATGCTGGCCCGGGTGTGCCCGGCCAGTACGGACTGGAGCTCGTCGGCGATCCGGCGCGCGTCCTCGGACCCGGTGCCCGGCAGCAGGATGGTGAACTCGTCGCCGCCGAGGCGGGAGACCAGGTCGTCGGCGCGGACCGTGGCCCGCAGCCGCTCGGCCACCTCGACCAGCAGAGCGTCGCCGGCGGCGTGCCCCATCGTGTCGTTGACCGTCTTGAAGTCGTCCAGGTCGATCAGCAGGACGGACGGCGACCGGCCGGCTTCCAGGTGCTGCTGGAGCTGGTCGGTGAAGTGGGTCCGGTTGGCCAGCCCGGTGAGCCCGTCGGTCGACGCCTGCTCGCGCAGCAGCACCTCCTGGTCGGTGAGGTGGTCGAGCGCGACGTCGAGGCGCCGGATCAGGCGCACGTTGTCCTGGAAGGCGATCAGCTGCCGCGCCGCGACCAGCGCGGTGATGACGACGACACCGGCGGTGGCGCCCCAGAAGCGGGTCGACACGTCGTCCGGCAGCGATATCAGGAACACCGCGAAGGTCACGGCGATCATTCCGTACGGAAGAAGGCTGTAGGGCTTGCGCTTGACCGCAGGCGCCGGGCCGTCGGCGCGCACCACCCGCTCCTGGATGCGGGGGCCGATCGCGATGAGCAGGGACGGCAGCAGCAGCACCATGAAGACGTACGACCGGTCCTGAGCCTGGAACGGGCCGGGCAGGAACGCCACGAGGCCCTGGACGACCGGCGCCGCGACCATCGGCCAGGCCGCGATCCGGGCCATCGGCGGCCGGGGCACCAGCGCCGCCTTCGTCGCCGCGAACGCGCCCACCACGACCAGGGCGGCCGTGATGCTGGCGGTGACCCGGTCGGCCGGCGCGGTGACCGGGTAGACCGCGAAGACCCAGGCCATGGCGCCGCCGCCGACCAGCACGGTCGTCGCGTCCAGCCAGAACACGAGCCGCTCGCGGGCCGAGCGCAGACCGTGCGGGAAGAGCAGGCAGGCGAGGACGTTGCTCAGCATGCCGACGATGAAGAACGCCGACTGCACGGCGGTGCCGCTGGTCGACGCGATGGCCGGATGCAGCAGGACGTACCCGGCCTGGAAGCCGTCGCCGACGGTGAACGAGGAACCGGCGAAGGCGATCGCCGTCCAGAACCTGCGGTAGTGCGGCACGAGAGCGCGCAGGCGCCAGGCCCCGTACGCCAGGGCCGCGTCCATCGGCACCTGCGCGCACCAGAAGACCTGCGACTGGCGGTGCGGGTCGCCCTCGAACAGCGCGAACAGCACGAACCCGGTGACGGTCACGGCCACCAGCGCCATCAGGACCGCATCCCGCCGCAGCGACTTCACCCGACCTCCCACTCAGCTCTCGACCCCGGCACAATCGGCCGGGAACCCGTCGAGCTGAAGAAAACGTCAGATCAAGCCCGGCCGCACGAACAGCGAGCTGTCGGCCCGGAACTCGGCGCTGCCGTCGAACTGGTCGATCCCCAGCTGGCCGCCGACCCGGCGGACGAAGAAGCCGCGGAAGTTGTACGACTCGAGCGAGATGCCGCCCGGGACGTAGCCGGCCTGGCTGCAGAAGGTGGCATCGCGCCGGAACAGGACGGTGCCGTCGTCCCCGCTCAACCGCAGGCGGAAGTTCTGGTGGCGGAGGTAGCGGCCACCGGAACTACGCAAGGACACGCACAACGGGTCGGCCAGGCCCGGCACCACCTGGAGGGTTGCTCGCTGCCGGTCGGCGGGTGCGTCGGCCGGGCCGACCTTTTCGAGCACGCCCTCGTCGCCGGAGACGGCCACGAAGCGACCCGGCGCGGCAGCCGACTCGAGCGACACCGACCCGGGGGCCAACGGTCCCGCGGACGTCCGGGGCTGCGGCGACCCCACGGCAGCACCCGGAGGGGGTTGCGTCCCGGTAGCCCAGCCCGTCGCGGGCACCGTGACACCGACGGCCAGGACACCCGCGCCGACCACGGCCACCAGCGGATGCGCGGCGGCCGCATGCGCTGCGCGGCCCGCCCACGAGGCCGCGGTCAGCGTCTTGGCCAGGGCCGCCGTCGCTGCTTCGCCGTAGGCAGCGGCATTGACCAGGGCGGCCCCGGTGAGCGCGATCGGCACGGGGAGCAGCGCGAGGGTCAGCAACAGCCGGTCGTCGGGCACCAGTTCGCCGGTCGCGCGGGCACACACGGGGCACGACCGCACGTGCCGGCCGAGCCGTTTGCGCCAGTACGGGCTCGCCGTCCCGTCCCAGCCGGCCACGGCCGCGCCGAGCACCTCGCAGCCGGGCACGGCCTCGAGTGCCGCGACGATGCCGCGGCTGGTCCCCAGCTGTTCGCGCATGCGCTGGATTCGTACGCCGGCATGAGCCACGCTGACGTCCAGGGCGTCCGCGACCTCGGCCCGGGTGAGCTCGCCGGCCAGCTCGAGCCACCACAACGAGAAGACCGTGCGCTCCTCCGCGCCGAGCCAGGCGGTCGCGAGCCGCACCTGACGACGCTGACCGGACAGCGCCGCTCGCAGGACGGCCGGCCCCTCCACCTCGGCGGCGGCGTCCTCGCGGTCGTCCGCCGCCTCCAGGGGGGCGGCCCGCCCGGCCACCGCGTTCTCGCGGGCCACGTGGGTGCCGACCTGGTGGACGGCGATGGCCGTGAGCCACGACCGGAAGCTGCCCGGCGATCGCAGGTCCCCCAGCTGCCGCAGCGCGCGCACCATGACGTCCTGCACCACGTCGTCGACCTGCGCGTCGTCGTGCAGCACCCGGCGGACGAGGTTGTAGACCAGCGGCAGATGACGACGGGAGAGCTCGTTCAGCGCCTCGCGGTCGCCGGCCCGGGCCGCGAGCACCACCTCGTCGTCGCGGACGGGCCGAGGTACAGCCATCGGGTGCCCTCCTTCCTGCGCCGGGCGGGGTGAGCGCTCACCAACCCGCGACCGGATCGTAAGAGAGGGGATCGACGCATTCAAGAAGATGAAAAAGTGTTACGCCGGTACGGCATAAATGGTCCCGGCAAAGCATCTTGAACCAGCCGAAATGTTCTGGCAGCATTCGCGACATCCCCTCGACCCATTTTCTGTTCCGGTCGGCGCTGAATGTTAACGCTCACAGAGAATGTCCCTCCCCCTGATCGAAGGAGTACGTCATGCCCCGACGCCGATTGATCTCGGCGCTGGTCGTCGCGGTCACCGCCCTCGCCGGCGGTGTCGCCGCCGTCGTCACCGCCCCGGCCGCCTCGGCCGCGACCGTCGACACCAGCGCGTCGTACGTGCTGGTCAACCGCAACAGCGGCAAGGCCCTCGACGTCTACAACCTGGCCACCACCGACGGCGCCCGGATCACCCAATGGGCCCGCAACGACGGCAGCCAGCAGCAGTGGCAGTTCGTCGACTCCGGCGGCGGCTACTACCGCCTCAAATCCCGGCTCAGCGGCAAGGTCCTCGACGTCGCCGGCGCGTCCACCGCCAACGGCGCCGCCATCCACCAGTGGAGCGACGCCAACGGGACCAATCAGCAGTTCCGGCTGGCCGACTCGGACGGCGGCTACGTCCGCCTGATCGCTCGCCACAGCAACAAGGCGGTCGAGGTGCAGGGCGCCGCCACCAACGACGGCGCCAACGTCGTGCAGTACGACGACTGGGGCGGGACGAACCAGCAGTGGCAGCTGGCCCGGGTCGGCAGCACCCCGACCACACCGCCGACGACGCCACCGGGCGGATCCTGCTCCCTGCCGTCGTCGTACCGCTGGTCGTCAACCGGCCCGCTGGCCCAGCCGAAGTCCGGGTGGGCGTCCCTCAAGGACTTCACCATCGCCCCCTATCAGGGCAAGCAACTGGTGTACGCCACCACCCACAGCAGCAGCGCCACCGGCGGCTGGGGTTCGATGAACTTCGGTCTGGTCGACAACCTCAGCCAGCTCGGCTCGGCCAGCCAGAACACCATGAACCAGAGCACCGTCGCGCCGTCGCTGTTCTACTTCGCACCGAAGAACATCTGGGTCCTCGCCCACCAGTGGGGTGGCCCCGCGTTCTCCTACCGGACCTCCACCAATCCGGCCAACGCCAACGGCTGGTCCGCCCCGCAGACCTTGTCGACCGCGACGATCACCGGCTCCAGCACCGGCGTGATCGACCAGACGATCATCGGCGACGACCAGAACATGTACCTGTTCTTCGCCGGTGACAACGGCAAGATCTACCGCCAGATCATGCCGATCGGGAACTTCCCGGGCAGCTTCGGCTCCAACTACACGACGATCATGAGCGACACCTCGGAGAACCTGTTCGAGGGGCCGCAGGTCTACAAGGTGCAGGGCAGCAACCAGTACCTGATGATCGTCGAGGCCAGGACCAGCTCCTGGGAGCGCTACTTCCGCTCGTTCACGGCGACCAGCCTGAGCGGCACCTGGACCCCGAACGCGGCGACCTACAACAACCCGTTCGCGGGCAAGGCCAACAGCGGGGCCACCTGGACCAACGACATCAGCCACGGCGAGCTGCTGCGCACCAGCGCTGATCAGACCAACACGATCGACCCATGCAACCTGCAACTGCTCTACCAGGGCCGTTCCCCCAGCTCGGGCGGAGACTACGGCCTGCTGCCCTACCGTCCCGGCCTGCTGACCCGGCAGCGCTGACGACCCTAGGCCAAGCGGCCGGCGGCCGGTTCACGGGTACGGAACTCGTGGATCGGCCGCCAGCGGTCGTGCAGCGTGGTGATCAGCGAGATCATGGTCAGGAAGAACAGCGTGTCCCAGCCGTCGATCTGGTTGTCGAGGATCCAGTTGGCGACGGTGGCGAAGGCGATGTTCAGCGCCAGCCGGGCGGCGAACGTGGCGGCGATCGTCTTGATGGTCCAGGCCCGGCGGGCGATGGCCAGCGACGTCATGGTGTTGAGGACGACGAGGGCCACACCGGCGAACAGGTTGCTCACCGAGCCGGTGTAGTCGGGCAGCATCTCGCCGAAGATGGCGCAGACCAGGCCGAGCAGCAGCACCTTCTCTCGAGGGTGTTGCGCGACCAGACGGCGTCGTACCTCACGCGCCAGGCCTCCCGCTCGTGCGCCTCGTCGATCTGCTCGGGCAGCGGCTCGGGGCGGACCCGCCAATTCCAGTCGGCCGGGCGCAGCCGGGGCCGCACCACCCGCTGGAACACCACCGCGAGCCCGACGGCCAGGACGACGAGCAACCCGATGCTCACGGCTACCCATCCTCCGCCACATCCGGCGCCAGGTCGATGACCGCAACGGCCCAGGTCGCCGGGGTGTCGATCATATTGTGATCTACTTTGGATCCGCCGATACGTCTGACGACTGGTGCCGCCGATCATGCGGCGCTAGGGTTTGGACCGCTTGATCGACGGCGGGCCGGCGCGGACATTCCGCCGGCCTCGGGGCGCCGCGCGCCACCCCTTCCAACCCGGATTGGATCGACCTTTGACGTCCCCATCGGCTGGTCAGGCGGCGGTCAACCCGCGGCAGCAGTCCATCGCCCGGCGGGTGGTCCGGCTCGTGCTGGTGCCCAGTGTGGTGGCCCTGCTGATCTGGTTCGCCGCCTCCGGCTACCTGGTCTTCCAGGGCTTCTACAACCGCGCCGTGGCCAACTCGGTACGGCAGGTGTCCATCCCGGCCGTGGTCGCGCTCTCCTCCGTGCAGCAGGAGCGCCGGCTGAGTGTGGCGTACCTGGCCCGTCCCTCGAACGGCCTGACCGCCCTGCTGGACCGCCGCCGGCAGACCGACCAGCAGGTGGACACCCTGCGCCGGGCGGCCGACGGCGCGCTCGGGCAGGCCCCGCAATCCATCAAGGACCGCTGGACCGAGCTGACCGGCTACCTCGACCGGCTGGCCACCACGCGCAGCGCCATCGACGCCCGGACGATGACCGGCCGGGAGGCGTACGCCTTCTACAACAGCCTGCTCGACGCCGCCACCGACCTGTTCGACAACCAGGCCCGCGTCGTGCCCGACGTGACCGCCACCCAGGGCGGCATCGCCGCCACCGAGGTGTTCCGGGCCAGCGACCTGATGTCGCGGGCCGGCTCGCTCATCGACGGCGCGCTCGCCTCGGGCCCGCTCAGCCGGGCCGACCACCTCGAGTTCGTCCGGCTCGTCGGCGCTTACCACTTCGCACTCACCAGCAACGCCCCGCATGTCGAACCCGCCGTCCGGACCCGGTACGCCGAGATCGAGGCGAGCCCCGAGTGGAAGCAGCTGACCCAGCTCGAGGGCGGCATCACCGCCGGAGGCCCGTGGGCCAAGCGGGTGTCGCCCAGCCTCGGCGTCGGCGTGGACCGGTGGTCACAGCTCACCGCGGCCGTCTCGGGCGACCTGATCGACCTGACCGTCCGGCAGGCTGACCAGGTCTCCGCCCGCACCCTGCGCACCGGCAACACCCAGCTGCTCACGGCCACGCTGGGCTCGCTGCTGGCGCTCGCCGTCGCGCTGGGGGCGATCCTGTGGGCCGTCCGCCAGTCGCGGGTGCTGGTCGACCGGGCCCTGTCGGTCCGGCTGGCCCGCCTCGGCAGCGACGCCGGCACCCTGGTCGACCAGCGCCTGCCCGCCGTCATGGAGCGGCTGCGCCGCCGCGAGCAGGTGGACCTGGCGACCGAGTTCGCCGCGGCCGACTACGGCGGCGACGAGATCGGCCAGGTGGCGCGGGTCATCAACCGGTCGTTGCAGGCAGCCGCCGGGGCCGCGGTCGACGAGGCCAAGGCCCGCACGGCCGGCACGGCGATGCTGATGGGCGTCGCCCGCCGCCCGCAGCGCCCGCTGCAGCGCGGCCTCAAGGTGGTCGAGGACCTGCAGGCCCAGGTCGGCGACGAGAAGCTGCTGACCAACCTGTTCGACATCCACCACCAGCTCAACCAGACCCGCCGCTTCCTGGAGAACCTGGTGATCCTGGCCGGCGGTCAGATCGGCCGGCGGTTCCCCAAGCCGGTGGCGCTGCGCCGGGTGCTGCTGGCCTCGTTCGCCGAGGCCCGCAACTACCAGCGGATCACGCTGCGCCGGGCCGACGACGTGTCGCTCGCCGGGCACGCGGTGGCCGAGGTCATCCACCTGCTGGCCGAGCTGCTCGACAACGCGCTGGCGTTCTCGCCGCCGGACACGACCGTCTGGGTGACGTCGAGCCGGGTCCAGCACGGGGTGGCGATCGAGATCGAGGACGCCGGCGTGGGCATGTCGGCCGAGGCCGTCGACCGGGCCAACACCCTGCTCGCGACCGCTCCGACGCCGGACGTGACCGAGTTGCGGGACGGCGCCCAGATCGGTCTGCACGTGGTGGCCGAGCTCGCCAAGCGGGAGGGCGTCCAGATCAGCCTGCGGCGTTCGGCGTACGGCGGTCTGCTGGCCATCGTGCTGCTGCCGGAGCGCATCCTGGTCGGCGCCGACAACGACAGCTCGGGCGACCCCCGCGACATGCCGATCGTGCCCGCCGCCCAGCGCGCCGAGCCCGCCCGCCCCGCCCCGGCCGAACCGGAGGCGCAACCCGTCCGGGCCGCTGTCGGCGTGTTGGAGCCGGTGGCCGAGAAGCCCGTGAAGCCGACGTCCGGCAAACCCCCACTGCCGCATCGTCGCCCGCAGCAGCACCTCGCACCGGAGCTGCTGGACGCCGACGAGGAAGAGGACACGGCGGCCATCCCGGTCCGCTCGCCCGAGGAGGCCCGCCAACGGTTCGCCCGCTACCAGCGGGGCTGGGCCGAGGGCGCGGCGGCGGACCGCAACGACGACGAGAACACCACCGACGCTGAGCAAGGCGGGAACGCGTGACCGAGCCGACCACCCCGACCGACCTTCCCTGGATGCTGGACGACCTCGTCGAGGTTCCCCACGTCGTCTCCGTCGTGGTGCTCTCGACGGACGGGCTGATCATCCAGAAGTCGTCGCTCATGGCTCAGGATCTGGCCGAGATCCTGGCCGCGGGCGCGTCCTCGATGTACAGCGTGGCCGCCGGCACCGGCCGCCGTTTCAAGAGCGGCCCGGTGCACCAGGTCATCATCGAGTACGGCGAGCACACCCTGTTCATCGCGGCCGCCGGACAGAACGCGCGCCTGGCCGTGCTGTGCGAGCAGGACGTCGACATGGGCCTGGTGGCGTACGAGGTGAGCCGGCTCGTGACCCGCATCGGTGACTACCTGGGCACCGGAGCGAGAACCGCGGCGCCGGTCGACTCGTGAGTCCGGAAACCTGGGACGGCGACGACGAGTCGGCCGCGGGGCGCTTCGTGCCCCTGTACGTGCTGGTGAACGGCCGCACGGCCCCGCGCGACTCCACGCTCGACCTGGCCACCCAGGTGGTGGCGCTGCCGGTGGACACCCGCCGGCTGGAACCGGAATACCTCGAGATCGTGCGGCGGTGCTCGGGCTGGATCTCGGTGGCCGAGATCGGCGCGTACCTGCGGCTTCCGCTCGCTATCGCCAAGGTGATGGTGGACGTGCTGGTCGAGCAGGGCTATCTCGCCGTGGGCACTCCGGCCCAACAGAAGATCATCGACAAGCACCTCCTCGACCAGGTGATCGCCGGCCTGGAACGCCTGTAGGACGGAAGGGACGCAACGTGGACCGGACATCGGTCAAGGTGGTCGTGGCCGGCGGTTTCGGCACCGGCAAGACGACGCTGGTGGCCTCGGTGAGTGAGATCCCGCCGCTGACCACGGAGGAGATCCTGACCGAGGCGAGTCTCGGGGTGGACGACACCACGGGGGTGGAGGGCAAGACAACCACCACCGTGGCCCTGGACTTCGGGCGCATCACGATCAGCCCGGACGTGGTGCTCTATCTGTTCGGCACGCCGGGGCAGGACCGCTTCTGGTTCATGTGGGACGAGCTGGCCCAGGGCGCGGTCGGGGCCATCGTGCTGGTCGACACCCGGCGGCTCGACTCCAGCTTCCCCGCCGTCGACTACTTCGAGCGGCGGGGCATCCCGTTCATCACCGCGGTCAACCGGTTCTTCGGCGAGTGCGCGTACACCGAGGACGAGGTCCGTGGAGCGCTGGAGCTCGACGAGCGGGTGCCGCTCGTGTGGTGTGACGCGCGGGACCGCGAGTCGGGCAAGCTCGCGCTCATCACGCTGGTCCGGCACGCGATGGCGCGCCTGCGGGTCAGGGCCTGATCGGCTCGAGCCGCACCTTGAAGTGCCGCAGGATCGGCGGCGTGGAGACGATGCGGTAGCCGGTGATCCGCTCCGGGTCCTTGGCTATCCCGGCCAGCGTCTCCGCCACGTACTCGAAATGCTCCTGGCTGTAGACGCGGCGCGGAATGGCCAGCCGGACCAGCTCGAACGGCGCCGCGGTGACCAGCCGATGCTGCTCGTCCATCGTGCCGAGATAGAGCGAGCCCAGCTCGGCGCAGCGCACCCCGCCGTCGAGGTAGAGCTGACAACCCAGCGAGTGACCGGGGAACTCGGCCGGCGACAGGTGCGGCAACAGGCGGCCCGCGTTGAGATAGAGCGCGTGCATGCCGGCCGGCTGCACGATGTCCACCCCGGCCTCGTTGATCATGCGGGCCAGGTGGGCGGTGGCCGCGGCGCGGGCGCCCAGGTAGGCCGGATCGACCACCTCGCGCAGCCCGACGGCCAGCCGTTCCAGGTCGTGACCGGCCAGTCCCCCGTACGTCGAGAAGCCCTCCGTGGCGATCAGGAGCGCCTCGCAGCGGGCGTGCAGTCCGTCGTCCCGCAGGCCGAGGCACCCGCCGATGCTCGCCAGGCCGTCCTTCTTGAGGCTGATCACGCACCCGTCGGCCAGGTCGAAGGCCTGCCGGGCGATCGCGCGCGGCGTCCAGTCCGCGTAGCCGGGCTCGCGCTCGCGCACGTACCAGGCGTTCTCGGCGAAGCGGGCCGCGTCGAGGAAGAACGGGACGCCGTGCTCGCGGCACAGCGCGTGGACGGCGGCCAGGTTGGCCATCGACACCGGCTGGGCCCCCAGCCCGTTGTTGGTGATGGTCATCAGCACCAGCCCGACCCGCCCGCCCTCGGGCCCGGCCAGCAGGCCGGACAGCGCGGCCACGTCGATGTTGCCCTTGAACGGCTCGTGGCTGTCCAGGTCGAGCGCCTCGGGGCAGGGCAGGTCGCGGGCCTCGGCCCCGGCCAGCTCCACATTGGCGTGCGTGGTGTCGAAGTGGGTGTTGCTCACGCAGATCTGGCCCGGCCGCAGCAGGGTCGAGAACAGGATGCGCTCACCGGCCCGGCCCTGGTGCACCGGCAGCACATGCGGAAAGCCGGTCAGGTCGGCCACCTCGTCCCGGAACCGGAACCAGGAGCGGGCGCCGGCGTACGACTCGTCGCCCACCGCGGCCGCTGCCTCCTGCGCGGCCGAGGTGGCGCCGGTGCCGGAGTCAGAGAGCAGGTCGATGGTGATCTGGTCGGCCCGCAGGTTGAACGGGTTGTAGCCGGCGCCGGCCAGGGCAGCGCTCCGCTCGGCCGGGCTGAGGAACGGGATGGGCTCGACCACCTTGATCCGGTACGGGGGCAGCGGCACGGTGACTCCTCACAGGTCAGGCGGCAGGGACCCACACCGAGCGGGGCGGGGTGACCTCGTACGCCTCGGCGGACAGATAGACCGTGACGCCCGGCCGCGGTGGGCCCAGACGCAGGGACACGTGCGCGATGAGCCCGACCCCGGCGCCGAGCGGGCGGCGGGACACCGCGGCCACGCACCGGTGCAGCAGCGCCGGGCTGAACCCGTGCCGGGCGACCAGGGCGGCGACCCGGTCACGAGCCTGCAGGTCGTCGTCGACGTAGTCGCGGATCGGCACGTAGACGCTGTAGCCGACCGGCTGGGCGGCGCCGCCGGCGAGCGTGTAGCTGCCGACCAGCGGCCGCCGGTCGAACCGGCCGGGGCCACCCGCGGCCCGACAGAACTCGGCGACCTCGTCCGGCGCCACACCCGGCACTACGGCGGCGGCCCGGGCCACCTCGGCCGGGCCGGCGTCGTAGTGGCTGACGTAGAGCTTCACCCGGGCCTGCGGGCCGTCGTGCAGATCGAGGGCGAAGAAGGCGAGCCGGTCGCGGCGTCCCAGCTCGCCGGGGCGGATAGAACGGGCCAGCATCGTCCGGTACGAGTCGCGCAGCCCGATCGTGCGCAGCGCCTCCTCGACGAGCTCCGGCGCGCGGCCGATTCCGGCCACCTCCGGGTTGAAGTAGACCTTGAACTCGGGAGCGTGGCCGTGCCGGAACACCAGCGAGCACCACAGGGCGAAACTGCCGCTCGGCCGGGCCGCGGTGAACAGGTCCGAGATGGCGTCGAGGCGCGTGGTGGCCAGCCCGAACCGGGCGGCGTTGGCGGCCAGGAACGCGTGGGCGGCCCGGGCGTTGGCGCCCACGCCGGGCGCGATGCCGGGCACCTCGGCGAGGATGCGCAGGGCCGGGGGCTCGGCCTCGTTGAAGGCGACGGAGAACTCGACCGGCGAGTGGTCGTCGGCGACGTCCGACGGCCACGCCGGTGGCTCGGCCAGCGAGCGCGCGCCGTGCGGCCCGAGCAGTCCGGCCAGGAGGTCGAGGGGAACGGCAGGGTCGAGGTCGAGCACCCGGCACAGGGGATTGAGCTGCCCGGCCAGATGTTCCAGGACCGAGAAGTGACGCATGGAGTTTCCTGTTCCGCGGCTGGGGGGAAGATCCGCTAGCCCACTCATCGTGATCGGACAGTCACGTTAAGTCGAGTGAGATCCACGTCACAATGCATCCTGGATCGCCCGCGTCTCACGGTGGGTGACGTCCGATATGGATCAATCACCCGACGTCGGGCGAACGGCGGCTACTGTTCGCAGCGGCCTGCGGAAACAGGAAAATGCCTCATCTCAGGTGGGCGACCACCTCGTCCACGGTGGTCACATCGGCGTACTTGGCGCTCAGGTCGAAGAGATTCGCCCGGTGCGTCTCGAGGGTGCGGTCGCCGCAGGCGTCGGCCGCCACCACCGGCCGGAAGCCGTGCTGCAGCGCGTCGGTGGCGCTCGCCCGCACGCAGCCCGAGGTCGAGACGCCGCCGATGATCGTGGTGTCGACGCCGCGGGCGGTCAGGGTGGCGGCCAGAGACGTCCCGAAGAAGGCCGACGCGTACTGCTTGGTCACCACCACCTCGCCCGGGGCAGGCGTCAGCTCGGGCACGAACTCGGCCGCGGGTGAGCCGTCGACCAGGGCGGCCAGGGCCGGCACCTTGCGCACGAACAGGCCACCGTCGCTGAGGTCGGGCGAGAACCGGACGCGGGTGTGCAGAACCGGGATGCCGGCTTGGCGGGCGGCTGCGAGCAGGGCGGCGCACCCGTCCAGCGATTGCCGGGAGCCCAGGTCGAACGAGCTGCCCGGGGTGAAGTAGGCCCGCATCATGTCGATCAGGAGCAGGGCCGGGCGGCGCCCCCAGCCGAGGGCGCCGCCGAACGGGGTCTCGCTCACATCCACACCAGCTTGCGGCCCGGGGCCGCGGCCGGGCTCACGTCCACACCAGCTTGCGGCCCGGAGCCGCGGCCGGGGTCACGTCCACACCGGCTTCTTCGGTGCGGGCAAGCCGGTCTCCTCCTCGCAGCGGGCCAGGATGTCCTCCATCGAACCGCCCATGTCGAACACCGGCAGTTCGCTGGGCCGCGCCTCGCGCATCGAGCTGCGCAACGCGTCGGTCGCCGTCTCGTCGACGCCGCTGTCGCCCGTCACCACCACGCCGTACGCCCGGGCGCCCTCGGCCGTCACCAGCCCGCGCCGGACCTCCTTGGCCACCAGCGCGGGGTCGCGCTCCAGCGGATCGCCCCACCCGCCGCCGCCCCAGGTGACGAAGTGCAGCACGTCGCCCGGTCGCACCGGCACGTCATGGCACTTGCTCGGCAGCACCTCGCGGGCGCCGCCGGCCCGGTCGATCCACTTCGTGCCGCGGGCGCCGGGCGCGCCGCCGTTGACGCCCCACGGGTACATCAGCCAGCGGTCGTCGTGGATGGCGATGGTGCCGGGCTCGAGGAAGCGGTAGGCCACGTCGACGCCGTTGCCGCCGCGGTGCAGGCCGGCGCCGCCGGTGTCGGCGACCGTCTCCCACTTCTCGATGCGCAGCGGGTAGTACGACTCCAGGAACTCACACGGGATGTTCACGAAGCTCGGCCACAGGGAGTGACCGTCGGGCCCGTCACCGAGCGGCCGCCCCGGGATGCCGCCGAAGCCGATCGAGTACAGCTGGAACCACTCGCCCTTGCGGTCGCCGCCGGAGTAGTTGCCGGAGTACATGAAGTGCGGCGACGACGAGAAGCCGGCCGCGTTCAGCAGCGCCGGGTTGGTCTGCCCGAGCAGCCCGCCGAACAGGTCGAAGACCCGCCCGATGCCGTGGTTGCGGGCGTTCAGCGCGGCCGGATGCTTCGGTTTCCAGTACGAGCCGTCCGGGATGGTCACGTCGACCAGCGGATAGAACCCGTCGTTCCAGAGGATCTGCGGGTCGGCCACGGTGATCATGTAGATCCCGAAGAACATCCGGGCCAGGTTCTCGTTCAGGTAGTAGTTGACCGGCCCGATCGCCTGCGGCGACGACCCGCTGAAGTCGAGGTGCACGCGTTCGCCGGTGCGGGTCAGGGACAACTTCAGCTCGTACGGGCCGTAGCCGACCCCGTCGTCGCAGATGTAGTCGGTGAACGAGAGCGTCCGGCCCTCCTCGAACACCATCTGCAGCAGCGTCTTCATCGCGTCGTAGTTGCGCTGCAGCAGGGCGTCGAGCGCCGACACGTACGTCTCGACCCCGAACCGGGCGCACATCTCCTGCACCCGGCGCGTGGCCGTGCGGCAGGCCGCGACCAGGCCGTTGAGGTCGGCCCGGTTCCAGTCGGGCACGCGCACCTGGTTGAGGATGATGCGCAGCGCGTCCTCGTTGAGCTTCCCGCCGTCGTACAGCTTGAAGGGCGGGATGACCACGCCCTCCTCATAGATGGTCTTGGCGTCGGTCGGCATCGAGGACGGCGTCTTGCCGCCGACGTCGGACATGTGCCCGAACATCGAAGCCCAGCCCACGACCCGGCCGCCGAAGAAGATCGGCATCACCACCAGCCAGTCGTTGGCGTGGCTGATCGCGGCGCCGCACGCGTACGGGTCGGAGGTGAGCAGGACATCGCCCTCGCGGATCTCACCGGCGAAACCGGCCAGGAAGTCGGGGATGGAGAGCCCGAACTGGCCCACCACCATCTTCCCGGCCGGGTCGGCGATCAGCGGGAACTCGTCGTGCTGCTCGCGGATGCCGGGCGAGAGCGCCGTGCGGAACAGCACCTCGTCCATCTCGTAGCGGGCGTTGCGCAAGCCGTTCTCGACCAGGTCGAGAGTGACCGGGTCGACGTCCGTCGTGGTCAGGGGCTCGGTGGTGATCTCCACGATGGTCGCCATCTCAGGCCTCCTTGACCGGGGTGATGAGCAGGCTGCCGCTGGCGTGGGCGGTCGCGATCTTGACCGGCGTGATGAGCAGGCTGCCGCTGGGGTGGGTGGTCGCGATCTTGACCGGCGTGATGAGCAGGCTGCGGCTGGGGTGGGTAGTCGCGATGATCGCCATCTCAAGCCCCCTTGGCCGGGGTGATGAGCAGGCTGCCGCTGGCGTGGGTGGTCGCGATGTGGCCGGGCAGCACGAGGGTGGTCGAGTCCATCTCGGTGACGATGGCGGGGCCTTCGATGACGTCGCCCGCTCGCAGCTCGAGCCGGTCGTAGAGGGCGGCCTCCACGAACTCGCCCTCGACGTAGATCCGGGTGTGCCCGGAACTGTTCGGCGTTCCGGTCCCGGCTTCCAGGTGAACCGGCGACACCTTCGGCCGGTCCCCGGTCACCGAGGCGCGGGCGTTCACCAGCTCGTGATCGACCGGCAGGGTGAAGGAGAAGAGGCGTTCGTGCTCGGCGTCGAACTTGGCGGCCAGTCCTTTCGGGCCGTCGGCGAGCTCGAAGCTGACCGGCAGCTCGTTGCCCTGCCCGACGAACCGGACGTCAGCCGAGTAGGTGATCGTCTGCCTGTCCTTCGCGATGCCCTGATCAGCCAGGCGCTGGGCGGCGGACTCGGCGAGCTCGCCGAAGATCGTCGCGAGCTCGGCGGCGGACAGGTCCCCCAGCTTGCGCAGGACGGTGCGGGCCGACTCGTCCCGCGCCGACGTGGTGGCGTCGCCGAGCGCGCACAGCACGCCCGGTGACGGTGGCACGATCACCGGCCAGGCGCCGGTCAGCTTGCCGAGCGCGTTGGCGTGCAACGGGCCGGCGCCGCCGAAGGCCACGAGCGCGAAGTCGCGCGGGTCGAAGCCCTGCTGCACGCTGACCAGGCGGAGGCCGCCGAGCATGTTCTCGTTGACGATGTCGACGATCCCGGCCGCGGCCGCCTCGGCGCTCTCCAGGCCCATGGCGTCGGCGATCGTCTGCACGGCCGCGCGGGACGCCGCGCGGTCCAGACTGATCTCGCCGCCCGCGAGCGTGCTGGGCAGGTAGCCGAGCACCACGTTGGCGTCGGTGACTGTCGGTTCCGTGCCGCCTTTGCCGTACGCGGCGGGGCCGGGCTCGGCGCCGGCCGACTGCGGCCCGACGCGGAGCGCACGGGTCAGCTGTGGGACGTGCGCGATCGAACCGCCGCCGGCGCCGACTGTTCGAACGTCGACCGCCGATGCTCGTACGCTCAAATCGCCGACTTTCGTCTCGCGGCCGATGCGCGCTTGAGCGTTCTGCACGAGGGCGACGTCGGTCGACGTTCCGCCCATGTCGAACGTGAGCAGTTCGGTGTGGCCGGACTGCTCGGCCACCCACACCGCGCCGGCCACTCCCCCGGCCGGCCCGGACAGCAGCATCGTCACCGGGGCCGCGATCGCTGCGGCCGCCCCGGACAGGCCGCCGTCGCTGCGCAGAATGGACAGTTCGGCCGGCACGCCCTCGGCGACCAACTTGGCCGACAGGTTCGCGACGTACTTCGCCACCTGCGGCTGCACATATCCGTTCGCGACCGTCGTGAGCGCTCGCTCGTATTCGCGCATCTCGGGCAGCACGACGCTCGACAGCGACACCTCGATGCCGGGCAGTTCCTCGGCCGCCAGTTGAGCGATGCGGCGCTCGTGCGCGTCGTTGGCGAACGCGTTGATGAGCGAAACGGCCAACGCCTCGACACCGTTCGCGCGCAACTCGCGCAGCGCCGCGCGGGTGGCTTCCTCGTCCAGCTCGCGCACGACCGTGCCGTCGCTGCCCATTCGCTCGGGCACCTCGACGGTGTTCTCCAGCGCGGCCAGCGGTTCCGGCTTGGGCCAGATGATCCACCCGGCCAGCCCGCCCGGCACGAAGGAGCGGGCGATCTGCAGCACCTGCCGGAAACCCTGGGTGGTGACCAGGCCGACCGTCGCGCCCTTGCCCTCCAGGATCGCGTTCGTGGCCACGGTCGTGCCGTGCAGGACGTCGGCCACCGCGGCCCGGTCGATGCCGGCCTCGGCGCACACCTTGTCGATACCGTTCAGGACGCCCACGGACTGATCGCTCGGCGTCGAGGCGGTCTTGGCCCGCCAGGTAGCTCCGGAATCCTCGTCGACCAGCAGCACGTCGGTGAACGTGCCGCCCACATCCACACCGAGCCGATATGACATCGCTCTCCCTAGATAATCTTCGCTGTGCGCAGGCGCGCGCGCTCCGTTTCGTCCAGGCCCAGAAGGCCGCCGTACACCTCGTCGTTGTGCTCGCCCAGGGCCGGTCCGGCGGTACGCACCGAACCGGGGGTGGCGGACAGCTTCGGGGTCGCGTTCTGCATCGGCAGTTCGCCGAAGTCGGGGTGGGGCACTCGCACGATCGCCTCACGGGCTGCGAAATGCGGGTCGTCGAACATGTCGCGGGCGCGGAAGATCCGGCCGGCCGGCACGCCGTTCTCGTGCAGCACGGCGAGCAGCGCCTCGGCCTCGACGGTCGACGTCCACTCGGCGATCAACGTGTCCAGCTCGGCCATGGCGGCGCCGCGAGCCCCATGCGTGGCGTAGCGCGGATCCTTGGCCAGCTCGGGCTGTCCCATCGCGGTGGCCAGCCGGCCGAACACCGTGTCCTGGTTGGCGGCGATCAGGATCAGGTCACCGTCGCCGGTCGGATAGACGTTGCTGGGCGAGACGTTGGGCAGCGTGGCGCCGGTGCGCTCGCGCTGGTAGCCGGCGATCGCCCACTCGGGCAGCAGCGACTCCATCATGGCGAGCACGGCCTCGTAGATCGCCGAGTCGACCACCTGGCCGCGGCCCGTGTTGGTGCGGGCGTGCACGGCGACGAGGGTGCCCAGACACGCGTACGTGGCGGCGAGCGAGTCGCCGAGGGAGATGCCCGCGCGCACCGGTGGACCGTCGGGCTCCCCCATCACGTACCGGATGCCGCCCATGGCCTCGCCGATCGAGCCGAACCCGGCCCGGCTCGAGTAGGGCCCGTTCTGGCCGTAGCCGGTGACCCGGGTGACGATCAGCCCCGGGTTGGTCTGCCACAGCGTCTCCGGCGCCATGCCCCAGCGCTCGAGGGTGCCCGGCCGGAAGTTCTCGACCACGACGTCGGCCGTGTCGATCAGCTGCCGGATCAGGGCCTGGCCTTCCTCCGTACGCAGATCGCAGGTGACCGACTTCTTGTTGCGCGCCACCACCGGCCACCACAGCGACTTGCCGTGCGGCTTCTCCCGGCCCCACTGACGCATCGGGTCGCCGCGGCCCGGGTCCTCGACCTTGATGACCTCGGCCCCGAAGTCGCCCAGCAGCTGCCCGCAGAAGGGACCGGCCAGCAGTTGCCCGAACTCGACCACCCGCAGATCACCCAGCGGCCCGCTCATGCCCGTCCCCCGATCATCGTGGCGCGGGCGTTGTAGAGGTGGGCCCGCATGATCGCCTCGGCCCACTCCCCGGCGCCGGCCCGCGCGGCGGCAACCATCTCGACGTGGTGGTGCAGGCTGCGCAGCAACGCGTCCGGCGCGTAGTCGTGGAAGTTCCGGGTGACCACGGCCGCGTGCGTGACGCCGCGCAGTGCCCCGGCCAGCGGCGGCGACCCGGCGGCGTCGATGAACAGGCCGTGGAACCGCCGGTTGAGCTCGACGATGGCGCCCAGGTTCTGGTGCCGCCCCGGCTTCCCGATCCGCAGCATCTCGGCCGCGAGGTCGTCCAGCTCGTCCAGTTGCTCCGGCCCGAGATTCGGCACGGCCTGGCGTACGGCGTAGGGCTCGAGCCGCAACCGGAGCTCGAAGATCTCGCGCAGGTGCTCGGCCGACCACGTCGCGACCCGCGCCCCCCGGTTGGGCTGGATCTCGACCAGCCCCTCGGCGGCGAGCCGGGACAGCGCCTCGCGGATCGGCGTACGGCTCACCGAGAGCCGCCCGGCCAGATCGGCCTCGCCGAGCCGGGTGCCGGACGGTATGGCCCCCGAGAGGATCTCCTCCCGCAGGGACTGCGCCGCCTGTTCCGCCGCTGGTAGCACCTGGCCTCCTCGCCGCTCAGTTGCATGCAATCCTTGCCATGATCACGGTGTTTCCGCAAGAGTGAGCCCATGAAAACGTCAGGTTGTATGCAATGACCGTTTCGATCGTCGAAGTGTCACCTCGCGACGGCCTCCAGAACGAGGCCGCGCTCATCTCCACGGCCGACAAGCTGGCATTGATCGGCACGCTCGTGTCCAGCGGCGTCCGCCGCATCGAGGCGGTCAGCTTCGCCCACCCGAAACGTGTCCCGCAGATGGCCGACGCCGAGGCCGTCGCGGCCGGCCTCCCCCGCGGCGACGTGTCGTGGATCGGCCTGGTGCTCAACGAGAAGGGCCTCGACCGGGCCATAGCCGCCGGCCTCGACGAGATCAACGTCGTGGTCGTCGCGACCGACACGTTCAGCCAGCGCAACCAGGGCGTCCCGACCGCGGAGGCGATCGCAGCCTGGTCCCGCATCGCCACCCGGGCCCGTGCCGCCGGCCTGCGCACCACGGTGACAGTCGCGGCCGCCTTCGGCTGCCCGTTCGAGGGCGAAGTCCCCGTGGCCCGGGTGCGCTCGGTGATCGAGCAGTGCGCCGCCGCCGCCCCCGACGAACTGGCCATCGCCGACACGATCGGCGTCGGTGTGCCGGCCCAGGTCCGGGCCCTGCACGCCGTGGCCGACCTCGGCATCCCGCTGCGCTGGCACTTCCACAACACCCGGAACACGGGCTACGCCAACGCCCTGGCCGCCGCCGAGCTGGCCGGCTCGCTGCCGGTGTCCCTCGACAGCAGCGCGGGCGGCATCGGCGGGTGCCCGTTCGCGCCCGGCGCGACCGGCAACATCGCCACCGAGGACCTGCTGTATCTCCTGCACCGCAACGGATTCACCACCGGGATCGACGTCGAGCCGTTGCTGCCGCTGGGCGCTCGCCTGGGCGAGCTGCTGGGCCACCAGGTGCCGGGTCAGCTGGCCCGGGCCGGCCTCTTCCCCTCCTGAACGGCGAAGCGGTCAGCAGCAGATCCGGACGTCCGCGGCCGTTCCGAAGGTCTCGCGGTTGGCGCGTGGAGCTTGGTAACGGCCAGCCGTGACCGACGATCAAATAGGAACCGTATTTTCAGCGAGACATTGGCTGCTGCGCGCCCGGCAGGTCCTGCTCGCGACTGGGTGAGCGGCTACGGCGCCGGGGCGGGGTCGACCGGGTGGCAGGAGTTGTTGTACCTGTTCTTCGCCGCGACCACAGCTGCCTGAAGGTGGTCGGGGGCGACGCCGTGGACGTTCAGGGGCGGGTGCAGGCGCCGGACGAGGGCGGCCTCGACGGGGGCCGGCTCCGGATCCTCGGCCCAGGTCAGGCGGAGGTTCGCGTGCATCCACGCGGTCAGCCGAGCCTCGTCTTCCGGGACCAGGACGACCCGATCGGTCCAGGTCGTGCGGTAGCCCTCGGAGACGAGCAGGCCGGCCAGCGTGCGGCGCAGCGTGGAGCTGCCCGATCGCCTCAGGTGGTTGCGGAGGATCCGGCCCCGCAGGTTGGTGGCTCGACCCACGTACAGCAGCCGTAGCGCCGGGACCTTCGCGTTCGGGGGCCCGGGCAGGTCGGGGAAGACCGACGGCGGGGCCCACCACGCGTAGACACCGCTGCCCCGGCTGAGTCGCTTGCCGGCAGCGTCGAGTCCTTCCGGCGCCCCGGACAGCAGATACAGGGCATCCTCGGCTCTTTCCCCGTCGGTCCTGAGGTCATCGGGGCGCGTTCCGGGAGTTGTCATCGGAGGCCATGCTAGTCCAGCGCCGGGCTGTCGTTTCTGTCCAAGACGCGGAGCGTGGTCCTCTCCTACCGTGGGGCCATGCGCGAAATCGTATACACGGCATTCACCTCGCTCGACGGCGTTGTCGACTCGCCCGGGGGTCCGGTCGAGGGGCACCGCAGCGGCGGCTGGACGTTCCAGGACATCGAGTTCCTGCCCGAGGCGTACGCCCTCAAGGGTGAGGAGCTCGAGGAGACCTCGGCGCTGATGTTCGGTCGCACCAGCTACCAGGCGTTCGCGCCGTTCTGGCGCGACTCGGCCGACCACGCCGGCTACAAGGACCTGCCCAAGTACGTGGTCTCGACGACGCTCGCCGAGGCCGACCTCACCGAGGGCTGGGGCGACACGACGATCCTGCGGTCGACCGACGAGGTCGCCGAGCTCAAGAAGGGTGACGGTGGCGCCATCTTCATCCACGGCAGTGCCGAGCTGGCCCGGCGCCTGTCCGAGGCCGGCCTGATCGACCGCTACCACCTGCTGATGTACCCGGTGCTGCTCGGGGCGGGCAAGAGCCTGTTCAGCCGGGCCGACAACGACAAGCGGATGCTGACGCTGCGGGCCTCCGAGGCGTACCCGAACGGCATTCTGAAGCTGATCTACGACGTCGGCTGAGCCAGGTCCAGGGCGATCGCCCCCGGGGCGCCGTCGCGCAGTTGCCGCGACGTGCGCCCGACGTACCGGCGCAGCGCGCGGGCCAGGTGCGGCTCGTCGAAGTAGCCGAGCCCGGTCACGACATCGGCCACCGGCTTGCCGCGGGACAGCAGCGCCGAAGCCTCGCGGGCGCGCTCGATCTGCCGGACGGCGCCCTGGGCGAGCCCGGTCGCCGTCCGGAAACGGCGTTCGAGGGTGCGCGGGGTGACCCCGGGGCGTCCGCCGCGGCGGACCTCGGCCACCAGCGGGTCGCGGACCAGGGCGCCGGACCGGACCAGGCGGTCGACCAGGGCTTCGGCGTCGTCGGGGCCGGGTGTCTCCCAGCGGTCGCCGGCCAGCCGGAAGAATCGGTGGGTGGCACCGGGCAGTTCGAGCCCGGCGTCGACCAGGGACGGCGTGGGCACGGCGGCCAACGAGACGCCCACGGCCAGCTCGATGCCGACGAAGGCCGCCCCTTCCGGCACCGGGGCCGTGCCGGCGGCGGTCTCGGGGCCGGTCACACCGGCGTACGCCCGGCCGTTCTGCCGCCAGAACACCAGGCCCACGCTGACCCCGGCCACCGAGGTCATCTCGGTGACCCGCTCACTGGCGCAGCTCCAGACCTCGCTGACCCACGACGAATCCGACTCCCGCGTCTCGAACCGCAGCTGCATCACCCAGACGGTACGCGGCGGCCGCCAGGTGAAGCCGAACGCCGCCAGGTAAATCGGTGGCGACGCCGCGGCCGTCGTGCCACGGTGAGGGACGTATCAGTGGCCAACGACGAGGAGTAAGCAATGCGAGCAGCTTCCACGCTCCGGACCCTTTTCCGTCCCACCGTGGAGTTGCGCCTTGGCATTGTTGAATCTCGGGATCGTCGCCCATGTTGACGCCGGCAAGACCAGCCTGACCGAGCGGCTGCTGTACGAGGCCGGGGCGGTGTCCCGGCCGGGCAGTGTCGACGCCGGCACGACCCGCACCGACTCGATGGAGCTGGAACGGCAGCGCGGCATCACCATCCGGGCCGCCGTCACCTCCCTGCGCCTCGGTGACCTCACCGTCAACCTGCTCGACACGCCCGGCCACCCGGACTTCATCGCGGAGGTCGAGCGGTCGCTGGCCGTGCTCGACGCCGCCGTCCTGGTGATCTCGGGTGTCGAGGGCGTGCAGCCGCAGACCGTGGCCATCTGGCGGGCGCTGCGCCGGATCGGCGTGCCCACCATGGTCTTCGTCAACAAGGTGGACCGCCGCGGCGCCGACGTCGAGCGGGTGGTCGGTCAGGTGCGCCGGCGGCTCGGCGCCCGGCTGGTCGTGCTCACCTCCGTCACCGGTCAGGGCACGCGCGAGGCCCGGGTACGAACCCTCGGGTTCGACGCCGAAACGGTGGTGGAGGCGGTGGCCGACGTCGACGACACCGTGGCGGAACGGTGGCTGACCGGCGAAACGGTGCTCGCCCGCGACGTGCGACGCGCGCTCCGGAGAAACGGGCTCACCCCGCTCGTGTACGGCTCCGCGATCACCGGAGCGGGCGTGCCGCAGTTGTGCCACTTCCTGTCCGACCTGCTGCCGCGCTCGGCCGAGCGGGACGGTCCGCCGGCCGGCACCGTCTTCGCCGTCGACCGCGACGGGCACGGCCGGCGGGCCTGGCTGCGGCTGTGGTCCGGGAGTCTTCGCGTACGGGACAAGGTCCAGTTCGCCGAGGGCCGACCGCAGACCGTGACCGAGATCGCCGTGAGCGAGCCCGGCGGCGTCCTGGTGCGCCCGTCGGCGTCGGCCGGCCAGATCGCCGCCGTCCGCGGCGTGTCGGCCCGGATCGGTCAGCACGTGGGCCACCCGCCGCGGCGCGACCTGTACCGCTTTCCCCCGCCGACCCGGCAGGCGCTGGTCGAACCCGTCGATCCCGCGCAGCGCCTGGCCCTGTTCGCCGGGCTGGCCCAGCTGGCCGACGAGGACCCGCTGGTCGACCTGCGGCTCGACGAGCAGCAGGGCGAGGCCGTGATCCGCCTGCACGGCGAGGTGCAGAAGGAGGTGATCGCCGCCCTGCTGGCCGACCGGTACGGCGTGAAGGTGCGCTTCTCGGGCACGCTGACCGCCTGCATCGAACGGGTGACCGGCGCCGGCACGGCCGAGGACCGCATCAAGGAACGCGGCAACCCCTACCTGGCCGGCGTGGGCCTGCGCCTCGAGGCGGCCCCGGTCGGGCACGGCGTCGAGTTCCGGCCCGGCATCGAACCCGGCCGCCTCCCCCCGGCCTTCGTGGCGGCCACCGAGGAGGGGGTGCGGGCCGCCCTCCGGCAGGGCCGCAACGGCTGGCCGGTCACCGACTGCACGGTCACCATGACGTCGTCGCAGTACTGGCCGCGGCAGAGCCGGCCGCACCAGAAGTTCGACAAGTCGGTCTCGAGCGTGGCCGCCGACTTCCGCCATCTGGCCCAGGTGGTGGTGACCACGGCGCTGCGCCGGGCCGGCACCCGCGTCTGCCAGCCGGTCGAACGCTTCGACGTCAACCTGCCGCCGCACACGTTCGACGCGGTGACGGCCCTGCTCGGCCGTGCCGGGGCGGTCATCGACGACACCGCCGCGACCGGCGAGTACCTCGAGGTGAGCGGCACCCTGCCGTCCGCGCGGATTCCGCAGGTGGTGGCGGCCCTGCCCGACCTGACCGGCGGCGAGGCCGTCCTGACCACCCACTTCGACCACTACGCGCCGGTCACCGGCGAGGCCCCGCCCACCCTGCCCCGGCGCGGGCCCGATCCGGCCGACCGCGACGAATGGTTCCGGGCCGTACCGCGGTGATCAGTCCGCTGTTGCCCCAGGTCGGCCCGGGGCAGCCGACGCATCGTGATCCATCTATCATCCAGGCGACCGCGACCGCGAAGGTCGTCGATGAGAGGGTGGACTCGCTTGCGTAAGACATCAATTCTGGCCGGGTTGTCGGCCGCCGTGCTGACCGGTGTGCTCGCGGGGAGCATTCCGGCGTACGGCGTCGTCGACGGCGCGGAGGTGGCCGACGGAACGTACGGCTTCGTCGCGCACCTGGCGATCGGCGCCCCGGGCGTCGGCCGCGCCTGCACCGGCGCCCTGATCGACCCGCAGTGGGTGATCACGGCGGCCGCCTGCTTCGGGCAGCCCACGGCGGGCAAGCCGGCCGAGGCCACCACCGTGACCCTGAGCCGGGCCGACCTGACCGGCAGCGCGGGGCAGGTGCGCACCGCGACCCGGCTGGTGCCGCACCCCGACCGCGACGTCGTGCTGGTGAAGCTCAACCAGCCGACCACCATCGCGCCGGTCGCCCTCGGCACCACCGCGCCCGGCGAGGGCGAGGTGCTGCGGCTGGCCGGTTACGGCCGGACAGCGACCCGGTGGGTGCCGGACCGCCTGCACACCGCGCAGTTCACGGTGGGCACGGTCGGCACCGCGCTGCTCGACGTGACCGGGGTCGAACCCGGCCAGCCGAGCCTGTGCAAGGGCGACGCCGGCGGGCCCGCCCTGCGCGAGTCCGGCGGAACCGTGCAGCTGGTCGCCCTCCACCACGCCTCGTGGCAGGGCGGCTGCTTCGGCTCCGACGAGACCCGCCGCGGCGCCACCGAGACCCGGATCGACGACCTGGCCGGCTGGATCCGCGGCGTCGCGCCGGGCGGCCTGGCTCAGGACCACCGCGACGACGTCACGCTGGTCTACGGCTACGCCACCGGCGCGGCCGGCCCGTTCACCTTCACCACGGCCGCCAACGGCGCGATGACCGCCCGCGGCGGCTTCAAGAGCGCGGACGGCGCCTACAACGTCGCCAAGATGAAGGTGCTGCGCGGCGACTTCAACGGCGACGACATCGTCGACCAGGCCATCCTGAACAGCGCGGCCGACGGCACGCTCAGCCTCGACACGTTCCTGGCCGGGCCGGGCGGCACGTACTCCGGCGCGCTGCGCTCGTGGACCAGCAACAGGTTCGGCTCGTACGACCAGATGCTGCTGACCAGCGGTGACTTCAACGGCGACGGCCGTACGGACATCGCGAGCTTCTACAACTACGCCGACAAGTCGGTCGGGCTGTTCACCTGGCTCGCCCGCGCCGACGGCACCTTCGGCACCCCGACCGGCAGCTGGCGGACCGCGGCCAGCCCGGTCTGGGGCGAGATCGCCCGCATGCAGGTCTTCAGCGGCGACTTCGACGCCGACGGCCGTACGGACATCGGCTCGTTCTACAAGTACGCCGACAACAGCGTCGGCCTGCTGAGCTGGACCGCCAACCCGGCCGGCGGGTTCGCCGCGCCGGTGCGTGGCTGGCACGTGCCGGCCACGCCGTACTGGGGTGACCCGAAGCGGATGACGATCGCGGCCGGCGACTTCAACGGCGACGGCCGGGGCGACGTGGCCGGCTTCTACGGCTACGCGGACGGCCGGCTGTCGATGCTCACGTTCACCGCCAAGGCCGACGGTGGCTTCAACAACGCGTTCAGCTCGTGGAAGTCGACCACCTCGTCGTGGGGCTCGTGGGAGCGGACGCGGTTCACCGCGGGCGACTTCAACGGCGACGGCCGCGACGACCTGGCCGCGTTGTACGGCTACTCCGACGGCAGCATCGGCCTGCACACGCTGGTCGCCAACGAGCAGGGCGGCTTCGCCACCCCGGTCGGCTCGTACAACTCGGCGGGCTTCGGCTCGTACGACCGGATCCACTTCAGCGAGGACCAGAAGTGATCCCCGCGGGGGGGGCCCCCCCGGGGGGGGGGGGCCCCCCCCCCCCCCCACGATTCCGGTTGCACCGGGTCAGCCGATGCCCATCCCCAGACGCACGCCCCGCATCTGGCGGTCGTCGTAGCTC